>NZ_JAAGLR010001132.1 GCF_010548245.1 Streptomyces sp. SID11385 | reverse complement strand
TGACCGACGCGAGCACCCTGTGGCGCGGCGAGGCGGACCCCGCCTTCGGCCCCGCCGCGCAGGTCGAGGCCGCTCTCGCGCTGCGCCGCGCCGCGCACGTATGGGCCCCGCTCGCCCGCCTCGCCGAGCTGGACGTGCCCGGCGTCCTGGCCCTCGACGAGAGCGAGACCGAGGACCTCCTCGGCCGCGCCGCGACCCGGCTCGACGCGGCGGGCGTCGCCGTGCACTGGCCGCGCGAGCTGACCCGCGACCTCACCGCCCAGGCCGTCGTGCACTCCGCGCCGGGCTCGGCCGCCAACGGCACCGGACTGCTCGACGGCGACGGGCTGCTCCGCTTCGAGTGGCGGCTCGCGCTCGGCGACGAGGAACTGACCGACGAGGAGATGGACCGCATCGCGGAGTCGCACCGCGCCGTCGTGCGCCTGCGCGACCAGTGGGTGCGCATCGACCCCGAGCTGGCCCGCCGCGCCCGCAAGCGCCAGCTCGGTCTCCTCGACCCGCTCGACGCGCTCTCCCTCGCCCTGAGCGGAACGGCCGAGATCGACGGCGAGACCGTCGAGGCCGTCCCCACCGGCGCCCTCGCGGCCCTCCGCGACCGGCTCCTCAAAGGCGTCGAAGCCGCCCCCGAGCCGCCCGGACTGCACGCCACGCTCCGCGACTACCAGAAGCAGGGCCTCGGCTGGCTCGACCTCATGACCTCGCTCGGCCTCGGCGGCGTCCTCGCCGACGACATGGGCCTCGGCAAGACCGTCACGGTCATCGCGCTCCACCTCACCCGCGCCCGCGAGAACCCCAGGGCGGCGACCCTCGTGGTGTGCCCGGCGTCCCTCCTCGGCAACTGGGAACGCGAGATCAACCGCTTCGCCCCGGGCACCCCCGTGCGCCGCTTCCACGGCGCGGGCCGCGACCCCGTCCCGCCGCCCGGCGGCTTCCTCCTCACGACGTACGGGACGCTCCGCTCCTCCGCGCCCCGGCTCGCCGCACAGGACTTCGGCCTCGTCATCGCCGACGAGGCCCAGCAGGTCAAGAACCCGCACTCGGCGACCGCGCGCGCCCTGCGCACCGTCCCCGCGCGCGCCCGCGTCGCCGTCACCGGGACCCCCGTCGAGAACAACCTCTCCGAGCTGTGGGCCCTCCTCGACTGGACCACCCCCGGTCTGCTCGGCCCGCTCACCGCCTTCCGCGCCCGCCACGCCCGCGCCGTCGAGAACGGCGAGCTCCTGGAGAACCCGGAGGCCGCCGAGCGCCTCGCCCGCCTCCTCAAGCCCTTCCTGCTGCGCCGCCGCAAGACGGACCCTGGCATCCTCCCCGAGCTGCCCCCGAAGACCGTCACGGACCACCCCGTCGCGCTCGGCGCCGAGCAGGCCGGGCTCTACGAGGCCGTCGTCCGCGAGTCCCTCGCCGCGATCGAGGCCGCCGAGGGCATGAGCAGGCGCGGCCTCGTCCTGCGCCTGATCACCTCGCTCAAGCAGATCTGCAACCACCCGGCGCAGTACCTCAAGGAACACCCCGACAGCGCGCGCCTGCCCGGCCGTTCGGGGAAACTCGACGCGCTCGACGAACTCCTCGGCACGATCCTCGCCGAGGACGGCTCCGTCCTCGTCTTCACGCAGTACGTGCGGATGGCGCGGCTCCTCACCGCGCACCTCGCCGCGCAGGCGGTCCCCGCCGGGCTCCTCCACGGCGGCACACCCGTCGACGCGCGCGACCAGCTCGTGGACCGCTTCCAGAGCGGTGCCCTGCCCGTCCTCGTCCTCTCCCTCAAGGCCGCGGGGACGGGCCTCAACCTCACCCGCGCCGGGCACGTCGTGCACTACGACCGCTGGTGGAACCCGGCCGTCGAGGACCAGGCCACGGACCGCGCCCACCGCATCGGCCAGACCCGGCACGTCCAGGTCCACCGGCTCCTCGCCGAGGGCACCGTCGAGGACCGCATCGCCGACCTCGTCGCCGGCAAACAGGCCCTCGCCGACGCCGTCCTCGGCACCGGCGGCGAACCCGCCTTCACCGAACTCACCGACCGCGACCTCGCCTCGCTCGTCTCCCTGCGGAGGGAAGCGTGAACGAGGAGTACGAGGCGGAGGCCGGGATGTCCGGCGCCGGGGCGGTGGGCGAGGACGCCGGTATCCCCGCCGCCGGGACGGGGGACGAGCACCCCGACGCCGATTCCGCCGCTGCGCTCGTCCGCGCCGCCCTCCGGCAGGCACCCCGTCCCGCGCCGCT
>NZ_JAAGLR010001096.1 GCF_010548245.1 Streptomyces sp. SID11385 | reverse complement strand
GGTGAGGAAGGGGAAGGCGCCGCCGAAGGGCCTGCCGCCGCCGGGCCGCGCGGAGGCGGGGCCCGTACTGCCCTGGCAGCCGCCGAGCACGTTCGGCGCGACGACGAACCACCGGTCCGTGTCGAGCGCACGGCCCGGCCCCACGAGCCCGTCCCACCACCCGGGCGTCGGGTGCCCGGGGCCCGCGGGGCCGTGCACGTGGCTGTCCCCGGTGAGCGCGTGCAGGACGAGCACGGCGTTCGACGCGTCGGGCGCGAGCGTCCCCCACGTCTCGAACGCGAGTCGCACGTAGGGGAGTTCGCTGCCCGCCTCCAGCGCGAGCGGCTTGTCCGCCACGTGCCAGAGCCGGCGCCCCGGCGGGTCCCCCGGCCGCCAGGCACCGGAGACCCGCCACGGCTCCGCGCGGCCCGGCCCTCGTACGACGGAAGCCTCCCGCACCTACGCGGCGCCCTTCGCCGCGCGGAAGCCCGCCTCCAGGTCGGCCTTCAGGTCGGCCAGGTTCTCGATGCCGACCGACAGGCGGACGAGCCCGGGGGCCGTACCCGTCGCGCGCAACTCCTCCTCGCCGAGCTGGCTGTGGGTCGTCGACGCCGGGTGGATGATGAGACTGCGGACGTCGCCGATGTTGGCGAGGTGGCTGAACAACTCGACCGCGTCCACGAAGCGTGTGCCCGCCTCGACGCCGCCGCGCAGCTCGAAGGACACGATCGCCCCGGCCCCGCGCGGCAGGTACGTCCGCGCCTTCTCGTACCAGGGGCTGGACTCAAGCCCCGCGTAGTGGACGGCGCTCACCTCGTCGCGGCCCTCGAGCCAGGTGGCGAGCGCGGCGGCGTTCGCGGTGTGGCGCTCGATGCGCAGGCTCAGCGTCTCGACGCCCTGGAGCAGCAGGAAGGCGGAGTGCGGCGAGAGCGCGGGGCCGAGGTCGCGCAGGAGTTGCACGCGGAGCTTGACGGCGTACGCGCCCGGGCCGAGCGCGGGCCAGTACCGCAGCCCGTGGTAGCTCGGGTCGGGCTCGGTGAAGTCCGGGAAACGGTCCGTGTGTGCGCCGAAGTCGAACGTCCCGCCGTCCACGACGACGCCCGCGATCGCGGTGCCGTGCCCGCCGAGGAACTTCGTCGCGGAGTGCACGACGATGTCCGCGCCGTGCTCAAGTGGCCGGAGGAGGTAGGGAGTCGGGACGGTGTTGTCGACGACGAGCGGGACACCGGCCGCGTGCGCGACATCGGCGACGGCGCGGATGTCGAGGACGTCGCCGCGCGGATTGCCCAGCGCCTCGGCGAAGAACGCCTTGGTGTTCGGCCGCGCGGCGGCGCGCCACGCCTCGGGGTCGTCGGGGTCCTCCACGAAGGACACCTCGATGCCGAGGCGGGGCAGCGTGTGGCGGAAGAGGTTGTACGTGCCGCCGTAGAGCGAGGAGCTGGAGACGATGTGGTCGCCCGCACGCGCGAGGTTGAGCAGCGCGAGCGTCTCGGCCGCCTGGCCCGAGGCGACCGCGACGGCGGCGACTCCCCCTTCCAGCGCGGCGATCCGCTGCTCGAAGACGTCCTGCGTCGGGTTGTGGATGCGGGTGTAGATGTTGCCGGGCTCGGCGAGCGAGAAGAGGTCCGCGGCGTGCCGCGTGTCGCGGAAGACGAAGGAGGAGGTCTGGTAGATCGGCGTGGCGCGGGCCCCGGTGGCGGGATCGGGCACGGCGCCCGCGTGCACCTGCTTCGTCTCGAAGGACCAGGACTCGGCGGCGGACTCAGCGGGCTGCGTGCTCATGGCGCTCCTCGTACGGGACGGCGGGCGGACGTCCGGGGCGGCGTACGGGGACAACGGCGGACGCCCGACGAGCGAAGCACGCGGGGCGGCGCGGGGCGGGGCGTGTCACGTGACCGCCATGGAACCGCCACGCGGCGACATGCCCCGTTCGCACCGTACAATATGGAACGATGATCCGATTCGAGGGAGGAGCCGCCGTGCCCACCGACGAGACCCCCGGCGACCGGCCGGAGGCGCCCCGGGCCATGCGGCGTGACGTGCGGCGCAACCTCGACGCGCTGCTCGCCGCCGCCGCCGAGGTGTTCCGGGCGGAGGGCGTGGACGCGCCCGTGCGGCACATCACGGAGCGGGCCGGGGTCGGCGTCGGCACCCTCTACCGGCACTTCCCGCTCCGCTCGGACCTCATCGTCGCCGTCTTCCGCAACGAGGTCGACGCGCTCATGGCCGCCGCCGCGCCGCTCTCCGCCGCGCACCCGCCCGTCGAGGCGCTCGTGCGCTGGCTCGAACGGCTCGCCGGGTTCGTCGCGACCAAGCGCGGGCTGAGCGGCGCGCTGCACTCGGGCGACCCGGCGTACGAGGGGCTGCGCGAGTACTTCGAGAGCCGCTTCGTGCCCGTCATCGAGGGCCTGATGGAGGCCGCCGCCGCGACCGGGGAGATCCGCGCGGGGCTCTCCCCGTACGACCTCCTCGTCACGCTCGCCAACGTCGTCGACCCCGACGACCCCGCCTACACGGGCCGGGTCATCGCCCTCCTCATGGACGGGCTGCGCTACCGGGCGGGCTGAGGGCGCCCGCCCGGCCTCTCGCCCGTCAGCCCGGCCCCTCGCGCGTCAGCCCGGCCCCTCCCCGCCGGCCCGGCCCCTCCCCCGTCAGCCGCTCCAGCGCCCGCCACGCCGTCACGGCGTCGCTCCCGTCCCCCAGGCGGTACAGCCGCGCCGCGCCCGCGCCCGTCCCCAGCCGGACGGACGCCGGACTCCCGGCACCGTCCCGCGCGGAGTCCTCCGGCACGACGAGGCGCAGGGGCACGGGCGGCGCCTCGAAGCGCGCCGGGACGGTGAGATCCGGGCGCCCGGTCCGGTACGAGGCGAGCAGGCTCAACAGAC
>NZ_JAAGLR010001065.1 GCF_010548245.1 Streptomyces sp. SID11385 | reverse complement strand
GCGGGGGGGGGGACCGGGGCGCCACGGGGGTGGCGTCGCGACCACGGGGGTGGTTGCCGCACGGGACCGGAGGGCTGGGGGGCCTCCGGTCCCGCCGCCGTTTGCGGAGCAGCGGGCCGCCTGTCGTACGTACCTTCTCGGACGCGCGCCGCGAGCCGGGGTCGGCGCGGGTTCAGCCGCGGCTCCGGCTCAGCCCGCCGTCCGGGCCGTCCCCGGCTCCCGTACCGCCGGGCTCACCGGTCCCCGCGCGCAGGCCGCCGCGGCCAGCCGGCCCAGCGCCTCCTCTTTGCCGCAGGGGTGCGCGCCGAGCGCCGACTGCCGCTGCACGATCGCCCGCTCGGAGCGCATCAGCCGGAAGCCCCGGCGCAGCAGGAACGGCACGGACTTGCGGCCCTCGCGCAGATCGCGCACGAGCCGCCGCCGGAACGTCGTGCTCGGGCGCCCGCGCAGGCACAGCGCGTCGGCGAGTACGCCGAGTTCGCGGCAGCTGCGCACGATGTCGGCGGCGAAGATGCCCTCGGCGATGAAGAGGGGCGTGGAGCGGTCGAGCGTCAGCGTCTCCGTGCCCGTACGGGTGCTCTCGGCGATCGAGTAGACGGGGACCTCGGTCGAGCGGGTGCGGCACAGCTCGCCGATCGCGGTGAGCGCGCGTTCGCGGTCCCAGGACAGCGGCGAGTCCCAGTCGATGTCGCGCTGCGGGCCCGGGCCCGCGACGAGCGGCAGGGTCGGGTCGTCGGCGTCCTTGTAGAAATCGTCCAGGGACAGGACGGGCAGACCGGAGGCGGCGGCGAGGGACGACTTGCCCGAGCCGGAGGGCCCGGCGAGCAGGACGACCCGGACCGGTACGGCGGGATGGGGACTCACGAGGAACCAGTGTGCGGCATGCACCCGGCGCCCCGACCCGCCGGGGCGCGCTTTGGTACCCGACCGACACCTCGCCTACGCTGCGTGCGCACACGATCACGTACCGAACCGGCAGGTGGCAGTCATGGCAGCAGCACGACACGCAAAGACCTCATCCTCCTCGCGCGCCCTCCTGCGGGCCGGACTCGGCATCGCCGTCGCCGGCGCGGCACTCGGCGGCGCCGCCGCGAGCGCGAGCGCGGCGACCCCGGAGCTGGGCACGGTCGCGCCCGACCTCGGCACGGCCGCTCCGGACCTCGGCTCGCTCGCCCCCGGCCTGGGCAAGCAGCTCGACACGCAGGCCGCGCTCGGCGGCGCGAGCCAGGGTCTGAAGGCGGCGACGACGTACGGCCTCGGCGGCGTCACGAACCTCCAGCTCGACCCCCTCGCGGGCACGGGCACGGACCCGCTCGCCAACGGCGTCGGCACGCAGGTCGCCGACTTCAAGCCGGTCGGCACGACGGACGTCACGGGCCCGGTCACGAGCGGCGCGAGCCTGGCGGAGCTGCCGGTGGCGGGGGACGTGGTGCACACGCTGGGGATCGGGGGCTGAGGGGGGCGGTGGGGGGCTGAGGGGGGCGGTGGGGGGCTGAGGGGGCGGTGGGGGCTGGACGGGGCGGCCGTGCGGGGCGGTCGTAGGGGGGCTGTTGTGCGGGGCGGTCGGACGGGGGTGTGAGGGGTGGTCGTGCGGGGCGGCCTGGCTTGGCTGGGGGAGCTGCTGAGGGGGCTGGCGAGCAGGACAGCCCCTGACCTTCGGGACAGCCAGTGCCGCCAGAACAGCCAGTGCCCCCCAGGACAGCCCCCGCCCTCCCAGGGGGGCACCCCACAACAAGTCTTTCGCGTTTCCGCGCCCCCACCGCCCCATTTCGCCCCGTCCGCCCAAATCTGTGGACAACTTCGCGAAACTCGTCACGGCCGCCACTCGAAAGGGTGAGGAGATTTCCGTTTCGATGGCGAAATTCGGGGTTATCCACAGGCTGACGCATACGAAGAGTCAGGCTCTGCGGGAGGGTGAGTGCTCACTCACCTCGCGGACCCCGGCTCGCTCCCGCCCCGCGCCCCGGCACCCCCGTTGACGTATGCCTGTGCGGGCCGTCCCCAGGTCGGGGGCGGCCCGCACAGGTGTGGACAACGCGGTCCGGGGGCTCAGTACGAGGAGCCCGCCACTCCCAAGGAGCCCGTCGGGTGCCATACCGTCTTCGTCTCCAGGACGGACGTCATGCGGCGCAGGCCGGGCGGCGCGGTCCAGTCCTCGGCGGGCGCCGAGGGGCGCAGGACCCGCTTCAGGTTGTCCGCCGCCGCGATCTCCAGGTCCACGGCCTCCTGCCCGTCCGCGCCCGTCAGGTCGATCGCGTTGACGTCCTGGTGCGAGGCGAGCGTCGGGCCGAGGTCGGCGATACGGCCGCTGAGGATGTTCGCCGTGCCGCCGGGAACGTCCGACGTGGCGAGGACCTCGCCGAGCGAGAGGGCGGGCAGCGGGCGCTCCTCGCTCGCCACGACGACCGCCGTGCAGCCGGTCGCGAGGACGGGCGCGAGCACCGAGACGAGGCCGAGCAGCGAGGACTCGCGCGGCGCGAGCACCGCGACGACCCCGCTCGGCTCGGGCGTCGACAGGTTGAAGAACGGCCCCGCGACCGGGTTCGCGCCGCCCACGACCTGCGCGAGCTTGTCGGTCCAGCCCGCGTACCAGACCCAGCGGTCCACGGCCGCGTCCACCTGGGCGCGCGCCGCGTCCCGGTCCAGGCCCTCCGCCTCGGCGACCTCGCGCGCGAACTGCTCGGCGCGCCCCTCCAGCATCTCCGCGACGCGGTACAGGACCTGACCCCGGTTGTACGCCGTCGCGCCCGACCAGCCCGCGAACGCCTTGCGCGCCGCCGCGACCGCGTCACGGGCGTCCTTGCGCGTCGAGCGCGGGGCGTTGGCCAGCCACTCGCCGTGCGCGTCGCTCACCTCGTACACCCTGCCGCCCTCACTGCGGGGGAACTTCCCGCCGACGTACAGCTTGTAGGTCTTGAAGACGCCTAGGCGCGGGGCCGGGGCGCTCGCCCCGGGGGCCTTCGCCTCCAGGGCGGGCTCGGCGGCTGCCTTGGGGCCGCCCTTCGCCTGCTTCGCCGTCTTCTCGCTCTTCTGGCTCTTCTCAGACATCGAGGTACGCCTCCAGGCCGTGCCTGCCGCCCTCGCGGCCGTAACCCGACTCCTTGTAGCCGCCGAAGGGCGAGGTCGGGTCGAACTTGTTGAAGGTATTGGCCCACACGACGCCCGCGCGCAGCTTCTCGGCCACGGCGAGGATGCGGGAGCCCTTCTCGCTCCAGATACCCGCCGAGAGCCCGTACGGCGTGTTGTTCGCCTTGGCGACGGCCTCCGCCGGGGTGCGGAAGGTGAGGACGGAGAGGACCGGGCCGAAGATCTCCTCGCGGGCGACGGTGTGCGCCTGCGTGACGTTCGTGAAGACGGTCGGCGCGAACCAGTAGCCCGAGCCCGGGAGTTCGCACGGGGCGCTCCAGCGCTCGGCGCCCTCCGCCTCGCCCTGGCCGGTCAACCGCGTGATGCGGTCGAGCTGTTCGGCCGAGTTGATCGCGCCGAGGTCGGTGTTCTTGTCGAGCGGGTCGCCCACGCGCAAGGTGGTGAGGCGCCGCTTCAGCGCGTCCACGACCTCGTCATGCACCGACTCCTGCACGAGCAACCGCGAGCCCGCGCAGCACACTTGGCCCTGGTTGAAGAAGATCCCCGTGACGATGCCCTCGACAGCCTGCTCGACCGGGGCGTCGTCGAAGACGATGTTGGCGCCCTTGCCGCCCAGTTCGAGCGTCACGCGCTTCGCCGAGCCCGCGACCGTGCGGGCGATCTGCTTGCCGACCGCCGTCGAGCCCGTGAAGGCGACCTTGTTCACGTCCGGGTGCGCGACGAGGGCCGCGCCCGCGTCCCCGTACCCGGGAAGGATGTTGACGACGCCCTTGGGCAGCCCGGCCTGCCGGCAGATGTCGGCGAAGAACAGCGCGCTGAGCGGGGTCGTCTCGGCGGGCTTGAGGACCACCGTGTTCCCCGCCGCGAGGGCGGGCGCGATCTTCCACGCGAGCATGAGCAGCGGGAAGTTCCACGGGATGACCTGGCCCGCGACCCCGAGCGGCTTCGGCGCGGGACCGAAGCCCGCGTGCTCCAGCTTGTCGGCCCAGCCCGCGTAGTAGAAGAAGTGCGCGGCGACGAGCGGGATGTCCGTGTCGCGCGTCTCCTTGATGGGCTTGCCGTTGTCGAGCGTTTCCAGGACGGCGAGTTCGCGCGCGCGTTCCTGGACGATCCGCGCGATGCGGAAGAGGTACTTGGCGCGCTCGGCGCCGGGCAGCGCCGCCCAGCCGGGGAAGGCGCGGCGCGCGGCGGCGACCGCCCGTACGACGTCCTCCTCACCCGCCTGCGCGACCTCGGAAAGCACCTCCTCGGTCGCCGGGGAGACGGTCTTGAAGACCTTGCCGGAGGCGGCGTCGGTGAACTCGCCGTCGATGAACAGGCCGTAGGAGGAGGCCAGTTCGACCGCGGCGCGCGACTCGGGCGCGGGTGCGTAGTCGGTGAAGGCCGGAGCGGGCCCGGCGGAAGGGGTCTCGTGTGCCATGAGTTCAGTCCACCGTCACGTAATCGGGGCCGGAGTAGCGGCCCGTGGCCAGCTTCTGGCGCTGCATGAGCAGGTCGCCGAGCAGCCCCGAGGCACCGAAGCGGAACCAGGCGTTGCTCAGCCAGTCCTCGCCCGCCGTCTCGGCGACGAGGACGAGGAACTTGATCGCGTCCTTCGTGGTCCGGATGCCACCGGCCGGCTTCACCCCGACCTGCTCCCCGTGCGCGGCGCGGAAGTCCCGTACCGCCTGGAGCATGAGCAGTGTGTTCGCCGGGGTCGCGTTGACGCCGACCTTGCCCGTCGAGGTCTTGATGAAGTCCGCGCCGCCGAGCATCCCGAGCCACGAGGCGCGCAGGATGTTGTCGTACGTGGACAGCTCCCCGGTCTCGAAGATCACCTTGAGCCGGGCGCGGGTCCCGATCGCCTCGCGCACGGCGACGATCTCCTCGTACACCTTCGCGTAGCGGCCCGCGAGGAAGGCGCCGCGGTCGATGACCATGTCGATCTCGTCGGCGCCCGCCGTGAGCGCGGACTCGACGTCGGCGAGCTTCACGGCGAGCGGGGCGCGCCCGGCGGGGAACGCGGTCGCGACCGAGGCGATACGGACCTCGCTCCCGGCGAGCGTCTCCTTCGCCGTCGCGACCATGTCGGGGTAGACGCAGACGGCGGCGACGCGGGGCGCGGAGCGGTCGGTGGGGTCGGGGTGCAGCGCCTTGGCGGCGAGCGCGCGGACCTTGCCGGGGGTGTCGGCGCCTTCGAGCGTCGTCAGGTCGATCATCGAGATCGCCAGGTCGATCGCGCGGACCTTCGCGGCCGTCTTCACGGACCGCGTCCCGAGCGCGGCGGCACGCGCCTCCAGGCCGACCGGGTCGACCCCGGGCAGACCGTGCAGGAAGCGCCGCAACGAGGCGTCGGAGGCGCTCACTTCGGCGAACGCGGCCCCTGCGGCGGCCCGTGGCGCGGGAGAGGGGACGGGGGGAGTCGTGGGCATGCTCACCAGGGGAGCATATCTACGCGCGTAGCGGTCTGTACAGGGGGGTGCGGGGGCTCGGGAGGGCGGACCGGGGGGCCCGCGCGGGGGTGTGTCGCCCGTGTCCGGTGGGGAGCCCGAGGGCTTGTGCGGCCCGTGGGGGAGAATCGGGGTATGACGACCCCCGACCCGGCCGCTTCCGAGCCCGATCCGGCCGCTCCCGAGTCCTCGCCGGCCGCTCCCGAGCCTTCACCGGAGGCGCCCGAGCCCTCGCCGGCCGCTCCCGACCGGATCTACCGCTCGCCCGCCGGCATCGCCGCCGGCGTCTTCCTGCTGATCCTGGGCGGCTGGCTGGGCGCCGACGCCATCGTCCTGGGCGAGGACCGCACCCCGTGGATCGCGATCGCCGCGCTGCTGTGCGTGATTCCGCTGGTCATCGCCTTCACGCTGCGGCCCGCCGTGTACGCGAACACGGAGCGGCTGCGCGTCCGCAACCCCTTCCGCACGATCGTGCTGCCCTGGAAGGCCGTCGCCGCGCTCCGCTCCGGCTACTCCAACGAGGCCGTCGACGCGGACGGCAAGGTCTTCCAGCTGTGGGCGCTCCCCGTCTCGCTGCGCGGCCGCAAGCGCGCGGCCCGCGCCGAGGCCCGCGCGATGAGCCGGGGCGAGAAGACGGGGCACACCGCCACCGCGCGCGAGATCCGCCACCCGCAGGGCGACGTGGCACTCGGCGAACTGCGCGAGCTGGCGGGCGACACGGACTCCCCGCAGAAGGGCCTCACCGAGGCCCGCTGGTGCTGGCCCGTCATCGCCCCGGCCGCCGCGGGCGCGCTGCTGCTGATCGTGCTGCTGCTGGTCTGAGCGAGGGCGGGGGCGAGGGCGGGGCGGGACGGCGCGGGTCGTGCGGGGCGGAGGCCGGCGGTCGTACGGGCCGGCCCTCGCACGACCATCGGACGCGTACGAC
>NZ_JAAGLR010001030.1 GCF_010548245.1 Streptomyces sp. SID11385 | reverse complement strand
GCCCTCGCCGCGCCCCGCCCCAGCAACGGCCGCCCCACCGCCGCCCCGAGAACGGCGGAGTATCACGGCTTCACGAGCGCCGCCGACTGGCGCGCGGGCCGCGCCGAGGGCGTCCGCGTCCTCGCGGGCCGCCGCCCCGGCGTCACCCTCGCCCACGCCATCGGGGAGCGCGACTACGCCGACCCGCACCTGAAGACCACGACGCGCTACGAGTACGCGCGCTGGACCTCGCCGCGCCACCGCCTCACGGTCCCCGCGACCGAGGTCATCGCCTCCTGGAACGCCCACACCCCCACCGGCACCTGGATCGAGGTGGAGCTCTCGGGCACGTACTCGGACGGCGCCGAGACCCCCTGGTACGTCATGGGCCGCTGGACCGCGGGGGACGACCCCGAGCAGGACATCCGCCGCACCTCCGTCGACGACCAGGGCGACGGCCGCAGCAGCGTGTGGACGGACACCTTCTCCCTCGACGACGCCGCCTCCGGGCTCCGCCTCGCCTCCTACCGCCTGCGCCTGAGCCTCTACCGCCGCCCCGGCACCCGGCCCGCGCCCACCGTGTGGCGGCTCGGCGCGATGGGCTCCGACGTGCCGGACCGCTACACCGTCCCCGCCTCCGCGCCCGGCCTCACCGCCGAACTCACCGTGCCGCGGTATTCCCAGGAGATCCACGCCGGGCAGTACCCGCAGTACGACAACGGCGGCGAGGCGTGGTGCAGCCCCACCTCCTCGCAGATGATCATCGAGTACTGGGGCCGCCGGCCGAGCGCCGACCAGCTCGCCTGGGTCGACCCCTCCTACGCCGACCCGCAGGTGTGCCACGCGGCCCGGCAGACCTTCGACTACCAGTACGACGGCTGCGGCAACTGGCCCTTCAACGCGGCCTACGCCGCGACGTACCCCGACCTCCAGGGCGTCGTCACCCGCCTCGGCTCGCTCACCGACGTCGAGACCCTCGTCGCCGCGGGCATCCCGGTCATCACCTCGCAGTCCTTCCTGAAGACCGAGCTGACCGGCGCCGGGTACGGCACCTCCGGGCACCTCATGACGGTCATCGGCTTCACCGCCGACGGCGACGTCATCGCCAACGACCCCGCCTCGCCGAGCGATCCGGCGGTCCGCCGCGTGTACAAGCGCGCCGAGTGGGAGACCATCTGGCTCCGTACCAAGCGCAAGACCGCCACCGGCGCCGACGCGAGCGGCACCGGCGGCGTCTGCTACCTCTACTACCCCGCCGAGCCGAGCCCGCGCCAGCGCGCGGCTCTCGCGGCGGTCGGGGTGCGCTGAACCACGCTCCTGCGGTTCGCGGGGGCGTGCCCGGCCGGTCCCGGGCACGCCCCCGCCACGCCCGCGCACACCTGTTCCACCCCGCCCCGCACACCCGTGACGTGCGGCGATTCTTCCGGCATACTGCCACCGCCCGGCCGCGACCGCCCGGTCCCACCGGCGGGAACGCGCCCCTCCGAGACCCGGAGCGACGCGCGCGGCCCGGCACCCACGAGGCAGCGCCGCCTCCACCCCCGGTGAGCGCTGCCCGCGCCCCACAGGGAGGGATGACACGCATGCCCGCAGACATCCGGCGGTCCGTGGAACGGGACCTGCCCACCGAGGAGTCCGGGGAACTGCTCGCTCTCGTACGCGACATCGCGCGCCGGGAGATCGCCCCGCACGCGGCGGCCGAGGAGGAGAGCGGCACCTTCCCGCGCGCCGCCTTCCGCCTCCTGTCCGACGCCGGACTCCTCGGACTGCCCTACTCCGCCGAGTACGGCGGCGGCGAGCAGCCCTACACCGTCTACCTCCAGGCCGTCGAAGAGCTCGCCGCCGCCCGCCTCACCGTCGGCGTCGGCGTCAGCGTGCACGTCCTGTCCTGTCACGCCCTCGCCACGCACGGCACGAAGGAGCAGCGCGCCACCTGGCTCCCCGCCATGCTCGGCGGCGGCCTGCTCGGCTCGTACTGCCTCTCCGAGCCCACCGCGGGCTCCGACGCCGCCGCGCTCGCCACGAAGGCCGTCCGCGACGGCGAGGACTGGGTCCTGACCGGTACGAAGGCGTGGATCACGCACGGCGGCGTCTCGGACTTCTGCACCGTCCTCGCGCGCAGCGGCGGCCCCGGCGCCAAGGGCATCACCGCCTACCTCGTCCCGGCCGACGCGCCCGGACTGAGCGCGGCCCCGCCCGAGCGGAAGATGGGCCTCAAGGGCTCCCCGACCGCGCAACTCCACTTCGACGGCGTCCGGATCGGCGACGAGCGCCGCATCGGCGCGGAGGGCGAGGGCTTCTCGCTCGCGCTCGACGCGCTCGACGCGGGCCGCCTCGGCATCGCCGCCTGCGCGGTCGGCCTCGCGCAGGCGGCGCTCGACGCGGCACTCGACCGGGCCGCCGAACGCCGCCAGTTCGGGCACCCGGTCGGCGACTTCCAGGGCCTGCGCTTCCTCCTCGCCGACATGGCCACCGCCGTCGAGGCCGGGCGCGCCCTCTACCTCGCCGCGGCCCGCCGCAAGGACGCCGGACTGCCCTACTCGCGGCAGGCGGCGATGGCGAAGCTGCTCTGCACCGACAACGCCATGAAGGTCGCCACCGACGCCGTGCAGGTCTTCGGCGGCGACGGCTGCACGAGCGACTACCCCGCCGAGCGCTACCTGCGCGAGGCGAAGGTGCTCCAGATCGTCGAGGGCACCAACCAGGTGCAGCGGATGGTCATCGGCCGCCACCTGCTCGGTCCCGAGGGCCGCTGAACCAGGGCACGGGCGGGGCCGCGAGGCGCTCCCACTCCGGGTCCCCGCGCAGCGGGAGCGTCGCGCCGCGCTCCGCCCAGCGGGCGAGCAGGGCGCGGTAGAGGGGCGGGTCCTGGCCGTCGGGCGCCGCGGCCCCGTGTCCCTGGGGCCGGGAGCCGCCGTGCCGCCGTGGGCTCTGCGGGGGCCGAGGGGGCTGCGGGCTCTGCGGATACGTGTCGTGCCGAACCGATTCTTCACGGGGCGGCGGGGCCGCGTCGGCGCGTACCCAGGCGCCCGCGCGCCGGGGCGGCGGGGCGTCCGCGCGCGGCTCGGTGGTGCGGGTTCTCGCGCTTTCGCGCGGCAGGGCGAGCAGCGCGTAGCCATGGGTCGGCGCCTCCGGCTGACGGCGCCGCCCGGTGGGCTGTTCCAGGGGCGGGGGAGGGGACGTCATGCCCGGCCCAACGCGGAGCGCGCGGACGGGTCACCGGGGTGGCGGTTCGCGCATCCGTTCTGGTCGTGCCCGGGGAACCCGGCGGGTGCCCCGGGCAGGACGTCCCGCCCCGGCGGTGCGGCGCCGGGGGGAGCGGAGCGCGAAGGCGCGAAGACCCGGGCTCAGGCGGCCCGGTGGTACGTACGCAGCGGACGGCGGGGCGCCTTGATGGGGCGTGAGCCGGGGCCGCCGACGTGCGAGAAGGGCTGTGTGCGCCAGTCCAGGCCCTGCGGGAGCGTCAGGAGCACCCCGATCTCCTGCTCCTCGGGCCCGCCCTCGTCGGCCGGGAGGGCGCTCGCGGCGGCGCGTCCCGTACCGGCGCAGACGGTGAGCCCGAAGGGGTCCCACGGCGAGGCGCACAGGGCATGCTCCGGCAGGACGTCCTCGTCCGCGAGCAGCGCGATCGGCTGGGCGCAGTCCGGGCACACGACCCGGTAGATCTCGAAGGTGTCGTACGCGTCGAACTCGCCCTCCTCGGCGGACTCGACGGGTTCGACGCCCTCCGGGGCCGGCGGCTCGGCGAGCTGACGGCGGGCGGCACGGGCGCGGCTGGACCGCTTGGGATTCTGCATTCGGGTTTCTCCCCCTCGGGTGGGCCGACAAGGCGCTGCGGCCTCGACCACAGCAAGCACTTCCCCCGGGCCCCGCCCGGTAATCGCGACACCTGTGCGGACACGGCTCCCCGGGTGTGGTCTTCGTCACACGAGGGTGTGAATGTGGGGGTGAGGAGGCGTTCAGGGGGCGTACGGGGGCACGCGCGCCCGCGCTGTCCACCGTGCGAGACGCGACCCCCGCGCCTGTCCAGGTCCCCGCGCGGACGGTAGGTTCAGCGGCATGGAGGACCTTGACCGGCAGATCGTGCGGTTGCTCGTCGCGGACGGGCGGATGAGCTACACCGACTTGGGCAAGGCCACGGGCCTGTCCACCTCGGCGGTGCACCAGCGGGTGCGGCGGCTCGAACAACGGGGCGTCATCCGGGGGTACGCGGCCGTCGTCGACCCGGAGGCCGTCGGCCTCGCCATGACGGCGTTCATCTCCGTCAAGCCCTTCGACCCCTCGGCCCCCGACGACATCGCCGAACGCCTCGCCCCCGTCGAGGAGATCGAGGCGTGCCACAGCGTCGCGGGCGACGAGAACTACATCCTCAAGGTCCGCGTCCAGAGCCCCCACGACCTGGAGAACCTCCTCGCCCGGGTCCGCTCCCTGGCCGGCGTCTCCACCCGCACGACGGTCGTCCTCTCCACCCCGTACGAGTCCAGGCCCCCGCACATCTGAGGGCCCGCGCCCGCGCCGCCCACCCTCGTACCGGCGCCCCCGCGCCACGCGCCACACTGTCCCCATGAACCGCACGACGCCCCCGCCTCCTCCCACCGTCCTGCTCCGCGGTGGTGAGGTGCACAGCCCCGCCGACCCCTTCGCGACCGCCATGGTCGTCGAACGCGGTCACGTCGCCTGGGTCGGCTCCGAAGGCGCGGCGGACGCCTTCGCGGACGGCGTCGACGAGGTCGTCCACCTCGAAGGCGCCCTCGTCACCCCGGCGTTCGTGGACGCGCACGTGCACGCGACCGGCACCGGACTCGCCCTCACCGGGCTGGACCTGAGCGGGGCCACGAGCCTGGAGGAAGCGCTCGACCGCGTCGCGGCCCACGCCCGCACCCGCGCCGGGGACCGCGTCCTGCTCGGCCACGGCTGGGACGCGGCGCGCTGGCCCGGCGGCCG
>NZ_JAAGLR010001011.1 GCF_010548245.1 Streptomyces sp. SID11385 | reverse complement strand
TACCAGGGCTCCTGGCGCTGGCGCGCGGGGTCGTCCAGGACGCCGACGGGCACGCGCATCGGGCCCTTGGCGCGCGGCAGGCGGAGTCCTTCGTGGGTGGCCTCCAGGGGGCCCGCGGCCTGGTCGAGGGTGACGGCGGCGGGCAGGGGCGGGAGCCAGATGCGGCGCACGGGCGGTGCGGCGGCGAGCTGGTCGACCATGACGCCGAGCAGTCCGGTCCCGGTCGCGGGCGGCGTGGCGGCGGGACCGGCCTCGGGGGCCGCCTCGGCGCCGGGGAGCGCGCGGGTGGGGTACGGCAGCACGCGCGGCGCCGCGTCCTCCTCCGCCTCGCGCACCGGGCTCTCGTAGCTCCCGGACACGTAGGCGGCTTTGAAGCGTGTGTACGTGGACGTGTCGACCTTCAGGTAGCCGAAGCCCGGGAGCGGCGGGAGGTGGAAGGCGTCGGTGGTGTCGAGGACGGTGCGGGACTCCTCGGCGGAGAAGGTGCGCAGGCCGAGCCGGTAGGAGAGGTAGGTGTCGAGCCCCTTCAGGCGCCCGCCCTCGATGCGCTGGCTGGCGAGGAGCAGGTGCACGCCGATGGAGCGGCCGATGCGCCCGATGGAGAGGAAGAGGTCGATGAAGTCCGGTTTCGCGGTAAGGAGTTCGCCGAACTCGTCGATGACGACGAAGAGGTGCGGGAGCGCTTCGAGGTCCGGTCTGCGCGTGGCGCGCTCGTGGGCGTACGCGCCGATGTCGGCGAAGTTCCCGGCGTCCTTGAGGACTTGCTGTCTGCGCTTGACCTCGCCCGCGAGCGAGGCGTGCACGCGTTCCACGAGCCCCGCCTGGTTCTCCAGGTTGGTGATCATCCCGGCGACGTGCGGGAGGCGCGTGAAGGGCGCGAAGGTGGCGCCGCCCTTGTAGTCGACGAGGACGAGGGCGAGTTGCTCGGGGGTGTGGGTCGTGGCGAGGGCGAGGACGAGGGTGCGCAGGAGTTCGCTCTTGCCGGAGCCGGTGGCGCCGACGCACAGCCCGTGCGGGCCCATGCCGAGCTGCGCGGACTCCTTGAGGTCGAGGAGGACGGGTTCGTGCCGGTCGGTGAGGCCGATCGGCACCCGCAGCAGCTCGCGCGCGGAGCGCGGGCGCCACAGCGCGGCGAGGTCGAGGCGGGCCGCGTCCTCGATGCCGAGGAGGGCGGGGAAGTCGACGGGCCCGGCGACGGGCGTCCCCTCGGCGGCGGACTCGGCGGAGAGCCGCAGGGGGGCGAGCGCGCGGGCGAGACCTTCGGCGGCGGGCGTGCTCACCTCGTCGGCGCGTCCCGGGACG
>NZ_JAAGLR010000982.1 GCF_010548245.1 Streptomyces sp. SID11385 | reverse complement strand
CACGCCGCGAGCGCCCAGTGCACGGCGCGCGGGCGGCGGCGCGGGGGCGTGGCGCGTACGGGCCGCGGCGGCTCCTGCCGTACGTCGGCGATACGGGCCATGACCGCGTCCTTGAAGCCGGGCGGCGGGTTCACCGCGGCGGCCAGGCCCAGCTTCGTGGCCGTCTCGGTGAACTCGCGCACCTCCTGCGCGCACGCCTCGCAGTGCGCCATGTGCCGCTCGAAGGCGGCCTGTTCGGCCGGCTCCAGGGCGTGGAGCGCGTACGCGCCGGTGAGGAGGTGGCTGTCGGCCGTGGTGCTCATGTGCCCACTCCCAGGCAGTCGCGGAGCCGGATGAGGCCGTCACGCAGACGGGTCTTGACGGTGCCGAGGGGCAGCGCGAGGAGTTCGGCGACCTCGCGGTAGGTGAGGCCGCGGTAGTACGCGAGCGTCACCGACTCGCGCTGGCGCTCGGTGAGGCCGCCCAGGCAGCGCCGTACCTGCTCCTGTTCGAGCCGGGTCTCGACCTGCTCGGCGACCTCGTCGTACGCGGGCGTGTTCTGTTCGAGCAGCCCGGCGCGGCGCTCGCGCGCGGCCGATGCCTCGACGGAGCGGACGCGGTCGACGGCGCGGCGGTGCGCGAGCGTGAGCACCCAGTTCGTGACCGAGCCGAGGTCGGGGCGGTAGCGGCCCGCCGTGCGCCACACCTCGACCAGGACCTCCTGCGCGACCTCCTCGGACTGCGCGCGGTCGCGCAGCACGCGCCGTACGACGCCGAGCAGCGGCCCGGCGACGGCGTCGTGCACGGCCGAGAAAGCCTCGCGGTCGCCCCGCGCGACCCTCGCCACCAGCTCTTCCAGCGGGGGCGCGGCGGCCGGGTTCCCCACGATGTAGACGGGCTCTTTCACGCGTACCTCGCTCGCTCCAACTGCCTCGGCCCCGGTGCCGGTGCCGTGTCGCCCCGGCGGCCCTTGCCCCGTATGCCCCGAACGAGGGGTGGGGCCTCGGCGTTACGGGGGTGATTCGGAGCGGGGGGCGGGGCGGATGGGTGCGGGATTCCGGGGCGGTGGGGCGGGGCGGGAGCCGGGCCGTGCCTGGGGCGGGTTCCGGCCTTGCGCGGGGCGGGTTCCGGCCCCGTACCGGCGGCTTTCGGCCTCGTCCGGCCGCGCGCGAGCGAAAAGGGCGCCCGGTGCGCGTCGCCCTTCGCCCAGGTGGTCCGCCTGGGGTCCGGGCGCGCGCCCCGTACGCCACGGCGCGATCCACCGCCGGAAGTGTCCCTTTGGCTGTGGGAAACCCCACGAAACGGACACAAGCGGCTGGCGGACGCGCGTAGTCACATCGTCAGGGGACTCCCCTCGCGGCCCCCTGGCGTATGTTTTTTCGAGTTAACAGTGACGTAGAGTGTTTGCGCAAGTCTGATTTCGCGTCCGGGGCCACGGAAGCCCGTGTTCCGGGCGGGCGGAGGGGGGAACGGGGGTGGCCGTGGAGGAGACCGCGCCGCAGCTCAGCAGCCTGCGCGCCAAGGTCGAATACATGATCGAAAAGACGTTTCCGGGGCAGCGGGTCTCGGGGCGTTTCTTCGCCGAGCACGTCCGCCGCAAGGGCGGCGCTCTCTCGCACAGCTACTTCTCCAACATCCTCGCGGGGAAGGTCACGCATCCCTCCGAGGAGATCCTCAAGGCGCTCGGGCTCGGCTTCGGAGTCGACTGGCGGTTCTTCAAGGACGAGTCGGAGGTCGTCGAGGACGTGCTCTCGGGGCTGCGCTTCCTCGCCAGGCACCGCACGGGCGAGGTGAGCGGTGTCGCCGCGCGCGGGCCCGTACGGGACGGGCTGCCGCCGGAGCTTTTGGACTTCGCGCTGAGCCTGCTCGCCGAGGAGGACGGGGCGGCGCTGCGGAGCGGGTCCGCCGGGGGCGGGGCGGCGCTGCGGAGCGGGTCCGCCGGGGGCGGTGCGGCGCTCGGGAGCGGGTCCGCCGGGACGTCCGCCGAGCCGGAGGGCTGAGCCGTGTCCCTGCGTGCGCTGCGCAAGGAGTGCGAGGAACGGCTCGCGGGGCTGCCGGTGCCGAGCCCGTTCACGATCGACGGGCTCGTCGCGGCGATGGAGGCCGCGCGGGGGCGCCGCATCGTCCTGCGCGAACTCCCCGAGCACCTGGCCCGCCCCGGCGGCGCCTGCGGCCTCCGGCTCGCCACGCCGCGCGTGAGCCTCGTCCTGTACCGCCGCCGCCCGACCCCGTACCAGACCCAGCACGTCGTGCTCCACGAGCTGTGCCACGAGTGGTTCGACCACGGCGCCTCACCGGACGCGGACCAACTCGCCCGGCTGCTCCCGGTCTTCGACTCCGACCTGGTGCGCAGGGTGCTCGGCGAGGGCGGCTCGGTGCAGGCCCGGGCCGGCTACGGGACCCACGACGAGCGCATGGCCGAACTGGGCGCCTCCCTCATCCCCCGCATGGCCCGCGACGCGGTGAGCGACGACATGGTCGGCCGCCTCACCAGCTCCCTCTCCCGCCCGGTCGCCCACCGCCGGAGGGGGCTGTTCGGGAGACGGGGGCGGGAGGAGGACTGAGGCGTGGGTGGCGGAGCCGAGCGGGGCGGGCGAACGGCTGAGGCGGGTGCTCCCGCGAACCCCGTACACCTGTTCGTCGTTTCCGCCTAGGATTTCGGTCCGTGTCCCCCACCCCGCTCGATCTCGCCGGGTACGCCGTCGCGTGCCTCATGACCGCCGTCGCCCTGTGGCGGATGCCCGCCGCGCTGTGGGGGGACGAGGAGGACCGAAGACGGCGGGCGCTGTGGGGGTGTTACGCGGGGTTCGCCGCGGCCCTGTGGACGAAGACGCAGTACGTGCGCGTGCGGCTCAACGACAGCCCCGTGACCGACCTCGCCGTGCTCGTGAAGCACTACACGGCGACCGTCGCGATCCTCGCCATCCTCAGCTACATCGTGGCGATCTACGGGCGGTACGAGAGCGACGTCGACGTCCCGCGCCACGTCCGCTTCGCCCGTACCGTCCAACGCGTCGCCGCCCGCGCCGCGTTGGCCACCCTCGTCCTCCTCACTGTGCTCTTCTTCACCGTCGTCGACCGCGCGCACCCCTCGGACCGCTTCGTCGCCGACCACGCGGGCGAGTGGGGCGCGACGCTCTACTACACCGTGTTCTACGTGTACTTGGGCGCCGCGTCCGCCGTGTGCGCGGTGCAGTGGTGGCTCGCCGTGCGCTCCGCCGCGCGCCGCCATCTGCGGATCGGGCTCGGGATGATGGCCGTCGCGATGGTCATCGGCGTCGCGTACACGGTGAGCCGCGGCCTGTTCCTGTGGATCAGCGTCGCCGACCGCCCGAGCGAGAGCTTCGCGCTCTCCTTCGACAAGTGGACCGAGGCCGGGCAGGTCGTGCTCTTCACGCTCTTCGCCGTCGGCGCCTCGATCCCCGCCTTCGCCACCGGCGCCCGGCGCCTGCGCCTGTGGCGCGCGCAGGCCGCGCTGCACCCGCTGTGGCGCGACCTCATGACCGCCTTCCCCGAGCAGCCCTTCGCGCCGCCCGCGCCGCTCGCCCGCGAACTCCTGCGGTTCGGCACCCCGGCGGACGTGCGGATCGACCGGTGGGCGGCCGATATCGCGGACGCCGTCGAGCAGTTGAGGCACTGGGCACCCGAAGGACCGGTGGCCGGGCGGGAGCCCGAGGAGTCCGCCCGCTGGATCAGGGCCGCGCTCGCCGCGCACGCCTCCGGCGCCCCGGCGGGC
>NZ_JAAGLR010000952.1 GCF_010548245.1 Streptomyces sp. SID11385 | reverse complement strand
CGAGCAGCCGGCCGCCGAGCCGCAGCGCCTCCCTGGCCGCGAGCCCGCGCCGCACCTCGGCCGCGTACCCGGCCCTGCGCCCGAGGTCCCCCGCGATCAGCGCGGCGAGTTCCGCGGGGGAGGCGGCGATGCGCCGCGCGGGCAGCGGCCCGTCGAAGCGCTGCGGGTCGAGGACGTGGGGCAGCCACTTCGCCCACTCCCACTCCGCCTCGTCCGGGCTCGCCACGGCGAGCGCCACGTCGTCGGGCGCGTGCGTCGCGGCGGTCTGTACGAGCAGCGCGCGCACGACCCGCAGGATGTCCTCGCGCGCGCCGACGACGCTGACGTTGCCGACGCCGTCGAGCGGCACGGTGAGCGGGAACCCGGCCGCGGTCGTGAACCGCTGCCGCAGCGCCCGCGCCTCGTTGAGCATGAAGGGATCGGGCGGCGTCAGCGCCCCCGAGCCCGTCGCGTGCTCGGCGATGCCTAGGTCCTGCACCACGACGTCGCCCGTCCCGGCCCGCATGCGCAGGAAGTCGGCGTCCGTGCGCCGCCGTTCCCAGCGGCGTGCCGGGTCGCGGACGAGGTCGAGCAGGGCGGCGGGCGCCGGGTCGAGGAGCAACGCCGCCTCCCTGCGCGCCCGTTCCTCGTCCGCCAGCTCCTCGCGCAGGCGCTCCAGGTACTCCAGGTACCGCTCGCGCTGCACGCGCCGGGTGCGCCCCGCCTTGCCGCGCTGCGAGAGGAACAGCGCGAGCGCGCCGCACAGCGCGAGGACGAGGACGAGCGCGCCGAGCACGGCGTACTGGCTGTTGCGGACGATCGTCATCATGACGACGGAGCTCATCACCCCGGCGAGCGGCAGCAGCGCCGTCGCCGCGTTGCCGACCTTGCCCTCGGGCAGGTTCGGCGGCGGTTCGATCGCGCGCGGCGCGGGCGGCGGCAGGGGCCGCGTGGCGCGCGCGGGACGGTGGACGAGCCGCTGGGTCATCGCGTCCGCACCGCCCGCCCGAGCGCTTCGGCCGCCAGCCGCAGCGCGGTCCCGCGCGCGGCCTCGCCGAGATGGTCCGCGTGCACGGGACCGCCCTGCCCCAAGTGCCGGTCGTACGGCAGGAGTACGACGGGGACGCCGGGCTCGGCGAGGTGCTCGCGTGCCGTCGCGGGGTCGAGGGTCGCGTCGGGCGAGGTCGCGTTGAGGACGACGACGGTGTTCTCCCGCGCGGCCGGGAGCAGGCCGAGGAGCCAGTCGAGGACCTGGCGGGTGCCGTGGACGCCCTCGGCGGTCGCGGGGGTGACGAGCACGCGCGCGTGCGCGGTGCCGAGCGCGGTGCGCGCGACCTGCCCGGGCAGCGAGTCGCAGTCGACGACGGTCACGCCGAAGTGCCGGCGCAGCGCGAGGGCGACCGAGTAGTACGTGCGCCCGGCGAGCGGATTGCCGACCTGACCGCGGCTCGCGGGCAACAGCCAGCCGCCTTCTTCGAGTTGCACGAGGTAGCCGGTCACGTCGGTGAGGCGCGCCTGCGGCGTGAGCACGTCCGCGAGGTCCCCGACCGTCCAGCGGACGGTGCGGGCACCGAGGCGCAGCGGGAGCGTGCCGAGCGCCGCGTCGGCCTCCAGGCCGAGCACGGGGTCGTGCCGGTAGTGCGCGAAGGTACGGGTGAGCAGCGCCGCGACGGTCGACTTGCCCGCCCCGCCGCGCAACGAGGTCACGGCGAGGACCCGGCCCGTCGTGACCGGCTGCTGCACGGCCTCCGCGAGGCGCGCCGCGTCCCCGGCCTCCTTCGCCGCGGGCGCG
>NZ_JAAGLR010000921.1 GCF_010548245.1 Streptomyces sp. SID11385 | reverse complement strand
GGGGTGCGGGGCGTCGGGGTCGCCGCCCTCCTGGCCGGGCGGGACGGGGGGCATGACGGCGGTCGGATCGGCGTCGCCGGGACGGCCGCCCTGGCCCGTACCGGCGCCCTGGCCCATGCCCTGCCCCGCGCCGGGTCCCGCCGTCGGGAGCACGGACGTCGGCGCCGCCGGGTCGTAGGCGCCCTGCGGGAGGCCGTCGCGGGAGAGGACCTCGGTGGGCGCGGCGGCGCCTGGCGTTTCCGGTACGGGGGCCGGGTCCGGGTCGGGCGCGAGGAGCGCGCCGATGCCCTCGGCCGCCGCGATCTGCGCGGAGTTGGCGTGCACGCCGACGCCCTCGGCGACGACGCGCAGGGCGCGGGCGAGGTTCTCGGCGCTCGGGCGGCGGTCGGGGTTCTTGCTGAGACAGCGTTCGAGGACCGTCCACAGCGGCTCGGGGACGTTCGAGGGGCGGCGGGGCTCCTCGCTCAGGTGCCGGTGGAGGACTTCGAGCGCGGAGTCGCCCTGGAAGGGCGGGCGCCCGGTGAGCAGTTCGTAGAGGAGGATGCCGGCGCCGTAGATGTCGACGGCGGAGGTCTGCGGGCGGCCCTCGGCGGCCTCGGGGGCGACGTACGCGGGGGTGCCGACGAACTCCTGCGTGCGGGTGAGGCCCGGGGAGTCGGCGAGGCGTGCGATGCCGAAGTCCGTGAGGAGCGGGTGGAGGCCGCCGTCGGGGTCCTCCTTGAGGAGGACGTTGGCGGGCTTGAGGTCGCGGTGCACGACGCCGTCCGCGTGGCTCGCGACGAGCGCGTCCGCGATCTGCGCGGTGAGCAGGCTCGCGGCGACGGGGCTGAAGGGCCCGTTTTCGCGGAGGTAACGGTGCAGGTCGGGGCCCTCGACGAGGTCCATGACCAGCGCGAGCAGGTCGCCCTCGACGACGAGGTCGCGCACGCGCACGATGTTGGGGTGGGCGAGCCGGAGCAGCACCGAGCGCTCGCGCAGGAAGCGCATCACGATGTCCGGATCGCTCGCCAGCTCCTCCTTGAGGACCTTGATCGCGACGGTCTCCCCGGGCTGCCCCTGCACGGCCGCCTCGGCGCCCGCGGGGACGGTCTGGCGCGCACGCCAGACGGTGCCCGTGGCGCCGCGTCCCAGCGGCTCCTCCAGGAGGTACTTGCTGCCTACCGGCCGCACGTCATGCGCTCCCTGATCATCCGGCTCGCCCGCATCCGGGCGCCTCTGGGGGCTCCGGGCCGGCCGCGTTCGGGGCGGCGGCCTCGGGCCGCCGCTTCGGACAGTTCCGCCCACTGTAGTGCGCGGCAGGGGCGTGCCGGGGGGACGCGGACCCGCGTGACCGTCCTGTTGTTCGACTGCCGCCCGCGCCCGACCCGCGTCTCCCGGCCCCGCGGAGCGAACGGTTCCGGCCGATCAGGCCCGTCCGACATGGAACTTTTCCGACCGGAGCAGATCAATCAAGATCAATCGACGGCGATCGACGGGCGGGTTGTCTCTGGCAAGTGCGAGGATGCGTGTCTGTACGTACAGGCCGAGTGCCCGTGCGCGGCGGGGGTGGAAGCCCTTTCCCCGGCGTGCGCGCGCGCAGAGGGGACGCGTGACCGGGATGCAGATTCGGCTCAGCCTCCTGGCACGGAGGGGTGCGGGACGCGACTGCGACGTCCTCGTCACCGCCCCGGCGGGCACCCAGCTCTCGGCGGTCGCCGCCGGGCTGAAGAAGGCGGCCCGCTCGGGCGAGACGACGTCCTCGTGGTGGGTGGACGGCGCCCGCCTCGACCCGCACCGCGCGGTGCTCGGGGAACCACCGCTCGTGGACGGCGCGGTGCTCTCGCTCGGCGGCCCGGCGGGCCCCGGGGGCGAGCCCGACCCCACGGCACCCCAGCTCCAGGTCGTCTCCGGGCCCGACGCGGGCGGCGTGCACGTGCTGCACGGCGGCGAGGTGCGCATCGGCCGCTCCGCCGACGCCGACGTGACGCTCGACGACCCCGACGTCTCGCGCGCGCACTGCGCCGTGGTCCTCGGCCCCGGGGGCCGCGCGGAGGTCGCCGACCTCGGCTCGACCAACGGCACGAGCATCGAGGGCCGCCCGGTCGGCCGCACCCCCCAGCCGCT
>NZ_JAAGLR010000886.1 GCF_010548245.1 Streptomyces sp. SID11385 | reverse complement strand
CGGGCGGGCGGGCGCCGCCCCGGCGGGCGGGGCGGCCGGTGCCGCGGGAGCGGCCGGGGCCGGGGCGGCGGCGGGCCGCGGCTGCGGCTCGGGGGCCGGGGCACCCGGCCTGCCGAGGGTCTGCTCCGCCTTCCTGCGAAGCGCGTCGGCGGTCTGCCGGGTGTCGTTCAGAACGTCGCCCTGCTCCTCGACGAGCTGCTGGTAGATCGGGGTGGGGGAAGACACAATGAAGGACTCTCTGCCATCTCTGGGGCTGTGCACCGGCCCGCCACCGGCTGCGGCGGGCTCACGCCGTGAGGATCGCAGACGGGTCACCCGGCGGGGACGAGGGGGGTCGGGCCGGAGCCGCTGATCCGGCGGGGTGCCGACTCCTTGGCACGCAGTGCCATCGAGGCCGCGCGCTCCTCGACGGCGGCCCGGGCGAGCCGCTCGCGGGCGACGCCGAGGGCCGCGTCGATCGCGCGGGTGCCGGTGGAGACGCAGAGCGTGTACGTGACGTCGTCGAGGTCGCGGAGGGTCTCCGCGCCGGGGTCCTGAACGGCACTCAGGGCTTCGTAACGGGCCAGCAGCTTGCGCAGCACGACAGGGTGAGCAATCAGCACAATGATCCCTTCCACTTTTTCGCGTCGACGTCGCCTCCCCGGAAAACGGGCTCAGCCGACGTGGGCCGCAGGCGGTCTTCTGACCGCTTACCCGGCACTCGGTGCCTCAAGCGTCCGAAGTAAAAGGTTTTCAGCCATTGCGGGCGATGCATCCGGCCAGAAGGCGGCGTGGCGGGATCAGGGACGCCAGTAGCCCTGCGCGCGGACCTGGCGGCGCGGGGCGGGGAGGGCGGCACGGAGGTGGGTGGCGAGGGCGCGGGTCGTGGAGGTGTCGCAGGCGATCCAGGCCCAGGCGTCCGCGGGTGCGCCGAGGTACCGGGGCAGCGTGGCCCGTACTTCCTCCACGAGGCGGGCGCCGGCGCGTTCGCGCGGGACGCGGAGCAGGGTGTGCGGGCCGGGGCGGACGCGCACGGGGAGGTCGGCGTCGCCGGGTCCGCGGGTCTCGAACCACACCGTGGCCGGGGTGTCGGGGTGGGCGTCGAGGAGCGAGTTGAGCGCGGGGAGCGCGGCCGTGTCGCCGATGAGGAGGAGCTGGGCGGGCTCCGGCTGCGGCGGGGTGAGCGGGGCGCCGTGCACGGTGGCCTCGATGGTGTCCCCCGGGCGTGCGGCGCGCGCCCAGTCGGCGGCCGTACCGGCGTGCAGGGCGAAGTCGAGCGAGAAGGTGCCGCTCGCCGGGTCGGGGTCCACGAGGGTGTAGGCGCGCTGGTGGGGGCGGCCGCCCCGGCGGAACCAGAGCCGGACCCAGGTCGTGGGGAGGGTGCCGCTCGCGTCGAGCAGGCCGCCGCCGGTGACGCGCAGGCGCACGTAATCCGGGGTGAGGCGCTCGCTCGCGGTCACCGTGAGGGCGAAGTCTTTGGCGCGCAGCAGCCGCAGCACCGCGCCCTCCCAGCCGTGTCCCACGCCGCGTCCCTCCTGCCGCCGGGGCTCCGGCCCCGGTCCGTAGGCGCGCCCCGCCGCGGAGTCCACGGCGGGGCGGATTACTTAGGCAAGCCTAAGCTAATCATGCGTGAGAGAACAGTCCGGCGCCGGTACGGGCCGGGGAGCAGCCCCCTCCCGTACCGGCGCCGTTCCCGCCGGCTCAGCGTCGCCCGAGCCGTCGGGCTCCCGAGGGCCCGAGCTGGTAGCTGAGGTCGTAGTAGGCGAAGAGCTTCGGCTCCTCCTCGGCGACGAGTTCGCCGTCGGTGTCGATCGACGGCGCGTCCTTGACCCGCTTCTTGTCGTAACGCACCTTGAGCGCGCCGGGCTTGACCGTCGCGCCGTCGAGCGGCACGAAATTCAGCCTCCGTTTGGTGGGCAGCCCGGTCACGACGGTGGCGAAGGCCGGCAGATCGGTGGTGGTGTCCACGTATACGGCCTCCAGGCTGCCGATCTTGTGCCCCTCGGCGTCCACCACGTCATGGCCGCGCCAGTCCCGGATGTCCTCGGCTTCGAACAACGCCCTGCCTCCTCGTACGGGTCCGTCAGGCCCCCCTCCCGGCCGCTTGCCCCCGCCCGGCCCGGCCACACGCGAGGCTACCGGCCGGTCGGGGCGCCGACCCGCAACGGCGCGGACGGACGCCCCGTCAGCGGGCCCGTCTTCGCGCGGGGTTGTCCGGGCAGGGGCGCCGATGCGCCAGACTGGACGAATGCCTGGGCAGACTCCGCACGCGCGCAGCACCTTCGTGGGCCGGGAGCGGGAGCGCTCCTCGCTGCTCGACGCGCTGCGCACGCGCCGCCTCGTGAGCCTCACGGGGCCTGGCGGCATCGGCAAGACGCGGCTCGCGCGGGAGGTGAGCGCCGAGGCCGCGGACGCGTTCGCGCACGGGACGCACTGGGCGGACCTCGGCCCGGCGCACGACGCGGCGCAGCTCCTCACCGAGGTGGCGCGCGCGGTGGGGCTCGCCGACCAGTCCTCGCGCCCGCCGGCCGAGGCGCTGTGCGCCTACCTGGCCCGGCAGCGCTGCCTCCTCGTGCTCGACGGGGGCGAGCAGGTGTGGGAGGCGGTACGGGACCTGGCCGGGGACCTCCTGACGGCCTGTCCCGGGCTCACGGTGCTGCTCAGCGCGCGGCGTCCGCTCGACCTCGTCGAGGAGTACGTGTACCCGCTCGGGCCGCTGCCCGAGGACGGGCCCGAGGCGTTCGCGCTCTTCGCCGAGGGCGTGGCCGCGGTGCGGCCCGACGGGCTCGGGCCCGGGGAGC
>NZ_JAAGLR010000856.1 GCF_010548245.1 Streptomyces sp. SID11385 | reverse complement strand
GAGCCCGGCCGCCTCCGCACCCCGCGAGCCGGGCGCGCCGCGCGGCGAGGACCCTTCCACGGCACCGCGCCAGCGCGGCGGGGGCGGCGGGGGCGACGAGGGGAGCGGCGGGAGCGGGACGGTGCGTTCGGGCACGGTGCCCGACCTCGTCAACGGCCTGCGCATCCCCGTGCCGAAGGGCTGGGAGGGCCAGAGCCTCACCACGGGCGCCTCCGTCGACGCCGGCACCTACGCCTGCCCGGTACCGGACCCCTCCGCGGGCGACGAGGACAGCTGCGTGCACGGCGGCATCCAGTCGGTGCCGGCCGCCGCCCTCGGCATCACCGCGAAGACCGCGGAGGAGATCGCGAAGGCGGACATCGCGAAGAACGCCGAGGACTCCTACGGCGGCGGCGCGTACGGGGACATCACCTCGCACAGCGTGGACACGGCGAAGGCGGTGAAGATCGCGGGCAGCGAGGGCTACCTCGTGCGGTGGAAGGTGGTCACGAGCAAGGGCCCCGACGGCTACGCCGAGACCGTCGCCTTCCCCTCCCCCACCACGAAGCAGATGGTCGTGCTGCGCGTCGGGCTCGACATCAGCGACGACGCGCCGAAGCTCTCGGTGCTCGACGAACTGCTCGACGGCATCAAGGCGGGCGAGGCCGCGACGTCGGGCGGCGGCACGGGCGAGAACGCCTGAACCGCGGGCACAAGGGCACGTCTCACGCACGGGCGGCATGCCCCCGTGACGCCAGGAAAAGGGCCCGGTGGCCCTTCCCACCGCTCATTGGGAAGGGCCACCGGGCCCGGGTGCGCCGCCCCCGTCCCCACGGTGCGGCGCGGGCGCGTCGTCGTCCATCATCCGCCGGTACGACGACCGCCGGTCTCTAGGGGCTCTCGCCCGTCTCCCGCTCCCCCGCCGCCTCCGGGGCCTCCAGGCCGAGGACGGGCAGCAGCACCGCGCGCACGAAGCGCTCCATGTACGCGGTGTCCGCGTGCTTGCCGTCGACGAAGGCGCGCATCCGCAGCACCCCGAGGAGCTGCGAGGCGACGTACGGGCGCGCGGGGTGGTCGGCGCGCAGCTCCCCGCGCGCCACTCCGCGGTCGAGCATCGCGCCGATCGCGGCCAGCTCGGGATCGAGGAGCGTCTCGCGCAGGACCTTCTTCAGCTCCGGGTCGTGGAGCGCCGCCTGGGCCATCGCCTGGACGAGCAGCGTGTCGCCGAAGCGGCCGCTGCCCGCCGCGCGCGCGGCGGCGAGCAGGTCGTCCCGCAGGTTGCCGGTGTCGATGCCGCTGAAGCACTCCCTGCTGTGGGCGCGCAGCGCGGCGGCGACGAACTGCTGCTTGGTGCGCCACTGCCGGTAGAGCGTGGACTTGCTGCACCGGGTGCGCAGCGCGATGCCCTCCATCGTCAGCGCGTCGTAGCCGCAGCGCCTGATCTGGTCGAGCACCGCCTCGTAGAACTCCTGCTCACGCTCGGGCGTGAGCTTGGACCGGCGCGAGGCGGCAGGGTTCTCGTCGGTGACTTCGGCGGCTTGGGCGGTCATCGCGCTCTCCTCGTCCTCCGGCGGCGGTCCATGGCTCCACGGCGGTCCGCGGCGGGTCGTGCCGCGGGACGAGCGGCGTATTTCACTCGTCCAGTACGCCAGTGTACCGGTACGCTGGCGTATCGATACGCCACTGTACCGGTACGCCTGTGTACCGATACGAAAGTGTACCGATACGATGTCGTACCGGTACACTGGCGTACCGCTGGGCTCCAGGGGTCATCCCTGCCCCCACCGCACCACCAAGTCGTCACGTCAAAGGGGCCCCGGGCATGAGTACCGCCCGTTCCAGGTCCGCGACACGGGAGCCGGACACCACTGCCCGACCGCCCCTCGTCCGCGAACTGCTGCTCGTCGTCGGACTCTTCCTCATATACAAATTGGGGCGGAAACTGGCGAACGGTCACATTTCGGAGGCTTACCGTAACGCGGATCACATATGGGATCTGGAACGGTATCTCCGCCTGCCGAGCGAGACGGACATCCAGGGGCTGCTGCTGCACAGCGACAGCCTCGTGCACCTCGCGAACACCTATTACGCGACCGTGCACTTCCCGCTCACGCTCGCCTTCCTCGTCTGGCTCTACTGGAAGAAGCCCGCGCACTACGTGTGGTCGCGCCGCGTCCTCGCGGTCGTGACCGGCATCGCGCTCGCCGGGCACCTCCTCTTCCCGCTCGCGCCCCCGCGGATGCTCGCCGCGACCCACCTCATGGACACCGGGCTCGTCTACGGGCCCACGGTCTACGGCTCGACGCCGCAGACCGACTCGGTCTCCAACCAGTTCGCCGCGATGCCCTCCCTGCACTTCGGCTGGGCCCTCATGGTCGCGATCGGCTTCATCGCCGCGGGGCGGCACCGGGCCCGCTGGCTGTGGCTGCTGCACCCCGCGACCACGCTCCTGGTCATCGTCGGCACCGCGAACCACTACTGGATGGACGTGCTCGTCGCCTCCGCCCTCCTCGGCATCGCCCTGCTCGTCGTCCCGCGCCCCTCGGCCCGGCTCTCCCGCCCCCGCCCCGTTCCGCGCCCGCCCCTGCGGCGGCTCCTCCCGCACGGTGCGAGTCGATGACCGCCACCCTCCTCGCGGTCGCGCTCTCGCTGGTCTCGGCCGTCGCCTACGCGGCGGCGGCCGTCGCCCAGGAACGTCTCGCGGCACGGACCGCCGCGCAGGGCCACGGCGGCGGGCTGCGCCTGCTCGCCAACAGCGCGTGGTGGGCGGCGGTCGGGCTCAACGCGGGCGGCGCGC
>NZ_JAAGLR010000828.1 GCF_010548245.1 Streptomyces sp. SID11385 | reverse complement strand
CCGTGCCGCCGCCCGGCGCTGGCTGGAGCGGGGCGGGGTCCGGCCGAGCGGGGTGCGCTACCGGGAGCGGCCGGTGGCCGGGCGCACCGCCTTCGTGTACACCAACGGCTCCGCCTCCTACCCCGGGATGGGGCGCGCGCTGGCGCTCGCGCTGCCCTCGCTCGGCGAGGCGGTCCGGGCGGCGCACGGGCCGCTCGGCGGTCCCTTGCGGGAGGCGAGCGGGGTGCTCGGCCAGATCTGGGGCGCGGCCGAACTGGCGACCCACCACACCGTGCTCACGCGGGAGTTGCTGGGTCTGCGCCCGGACGCGGCCATCGGGTACTCCTCCGGCGAGTCCGCCGCGCTCATCGCCCTGGGGGCCTGGCCGGACGCGGCGGGACTGTACGCGGCCACGCGGGACAGCGGCCTGTTCACGACCGAGCTGACCGGTGAACTGCGGGCGGTCCGCCGCGTGTGGGAGCGCGCGGGCGTACGGGGCGAACGCTGGGCGAGTCACCTGGTCACCGCGCCTGTCGACGTGGTCCGCGCGGAACTCGCCGGGGAGGCCGCCGTCCATCTCATGGCGGTCAACGCGCCCGGCGTCTGCGTCATCGGGGGCGAGGAACGGGCGTGCCGCGCCGTCGTGGCACGGCTCGGCACGGACCGTGCCTTCGCGATCGACTACGACATCGCGGCGCACGCGCCGGAGGTGGCGGAGGTACGGGACTCCTGGCGCGCGGTCCACCGCAGGCCCACCGTGGCGGTGCCGGGGGTGCGGTTCTACAGCGGGGCGAGCGGGCGGGCGTACGAGCCGACGACCGAACGGGTCGCGGACGCGCTGACCGCGCAGGGCCTCGGGACGATCGACTTCGCGGGCACGGTGGAACAGGCGTGGGCGGACGGTGTGCGGGTCTTCGTCGAGCACGGCCCCCGGGGGCTGTGCACCGGCTGGATCGGGCGGGTGCTCGGGGACAGGGAGCACGTGGCCGTCGCGCTCGACGCCCAAGGCGACCAGGGTCTGCGGCAGTTGTGCCTCGCGGTCGCCGAACTCGTCGTCGCCGGGGTGCCGGTACGGGCCGAGGCGCTCTTCGACCGGCTCGCGGCGGCCGTCGCGGAGGTGGACGCGCCCGGCCCCGTCCGTACCGTGACCGTCCCGGGACCGCCCTCCCCGGCGGTCGCGGAGGCGCTGTCCCGCCCGGCGGCGGTGGACGTGCCGCCGCGCCCCCTGCCGAGAGCGCCCGCCCTGCTCCCGGTGCCCGAGCCCGGCGCGCCTGCCGCAGCAGCGCCGACAAACCCAGCCCCGACAACCCGAGCCCCATTTTCATCCCCCTCCCCCACGAGCCTCCGCGCCCTTGTGGCCCGGCACAGCGAGCGGGTCGGCGCGCTCCACCAGGACCTGACCGCCCGCCACGTCGCCGCGCACCGGGCGTTCCTGGAGGTCTCGGCCCAGGCGATCGCCGCGCTGGCGCACCCGGGCACGGGCTCCCCCGCCCTCCCTCCCGCGAGCCTCCCACGACCCGCCCCCGCCTCGTCCCCTCCGCCCCTCCCCGGGCCGAGGTTCGACCGGGCGCAGTTGGAGTACCTGGCCTCCGGCAGGATCTCCGCCCTCTTCGGGCCGCGGTTCGCCGCTCAGGACGCGTACGCGGTGCAGACGCGGATGCCCGCGCCGCCCATGCTCCTCGCCGACCGCGTCACCGGCATCGACGCCGAGCCCGCCGCGCTCGTCGCGGGTCCCGGGGCGCGCGTCGGCGGCACGATCTGGACCGAGACCGATGTGCGCGGGGACAGTTGGTACCTGGACGCCACCGGGCGGATGCCCGCCGGGCTCATGATCGAGGCGGGCCAGGCCGATCTGCTGCTGCTGAGCTGGCTCGGCGTGGACCTCCGCAACGGGGGCGAGCGCGCCTACCGGCTGCTGGGCTGCGAGGTCACATTCCACGGACCGCCGCCGGGACCGGGTGACACGGCGCGCTACGAGATCCACGTCGACGGCCACGCCGAGCACGACGGCGTGCTGCTCTTCTTCTTCCGCTACGACTGCACCGTGGACGGCGAACGCCGGCTCAGCGTCAGGGACGGGCGGGCGGGCTTCTTCACCCCGGCCGAACTCGCCGCGAGCGGCGGCGTCCGGTGGTCGCCGGAGGGCAGTCCGCCCGGCGACGACCTCCCGCTCGACCCGCCGCGGGTGCGCTGCGAGGCGGCCTCCTTCACGGCGGCGCGGGTGCGGTCGCTCGCGCGAGGCCGGCCCGCGGAGTGCTTCGGGCGCGGCTGGGAGGCCACGGCCGCCCACGTCCGCACCCCGAGGATCGACGGGGAGCGTCTGCTGCTGCTCCACGAGGTGACCGCGTTCGACCCGGGCGGCGGCCCCTGGGGGCGGGGTTATCTGCGCGCCGAGACGCCCGTATCGCCCGACGACTGGTTCTTCGCCGGGCACTTCGAGAACGACCCGTGCATGCCGGGGACGCTGATGCTCCAGGGCGGGCTCCAGGCCATGGCCTTCTACCTCACGGCCATGGGCTTCACCGTGGACAGGGACGGCTGGCGGTTCGAGCCCGTCGGCGAGGCGCCCTTCACGGCGGAGTGCCGGGGGCAGGCGACGCCGGAGAGCGGGCGGATCGTGTACGAGGTGTTCGTGCGCGGGGTCTCCTCGGGGCCGGTGCCGACCCTGTACGCGGAGGTGCTCGGCTCCGTGGACGGGGTGAAGGCGTTCCACGGCCGGGACGTGGCGCTGCGCCTGGTGCCGGACTGGCCGCTCTCGCAGTGGCGGCACACGGGCGGGCCCGCCCTGGAGGGCGGCGGCACCGCCGTACCGGAGACGGTGGGCGGGGAGCGGGGCCCGGTCGCCGAGGTGGACGGGTTCCGCTTCGGCCACGACTCCTTGCTGGCGTGTGCGTGGGGCAGGCCGAGCGAGGCGTTCGGCGCCCCGTACGCGGTCTTCGACGGCACCCGCCAGGTCGCGCGGCTGCCCGGCCCCCCGTACCACTTCATGAGCCGGGTCGCCTCCGTGACGGGCCCGCAGGGCGGCATGCGGGAGGGCAGTGAGGTCGTCGCGGAGTACGACGTGCCCGCCGACGCCTGGTACTTCCGCGAGGGCGACGGCCGCGCGATGCCCTTCGCCGTGCTGCTCGAGGTCGCGCTGCAACCCTGCGGGTGGCTGGCCTCGTACGTGGGCAGCGCGCTGACCACCACGACCGACCTGCGCTTCCGCAATCTCGACGGCTCCGGGACCGTCACGGGCGAGGTCACGCCCCTGACCGGGACCGTCCGCACGCGGGCCCGCCTGACCCGTGTCTCCCGCAACGGGGACATGATCATCGAGGCGTTCGACGTCACGTGCACGGGCGGCGGCGCGCCCCTGTTCACGGTGTCCACGGTGTTCGGCTACTTCCCTGCCTCGTCCTTCGCCGACCGGCCCGGCCTCCCGGTGTCCGCCTCGGACCGGGCCCGCCTGGCCGCACCGTGCGCGTACGAGGCGGATCTCACCGCACCCGCCGCCCGGCGGGAACCGCCCGCGCCCGGCCCCATGCTGCGCATGCTGGACCGTGTCACGGGCTACTGGCCCGAGGGCGGCCGGGCCGGACGCGGCCTGCTCCGCGCGGAGCAGGAGGTGGACCCCGGCGCGTGGTACTTCCGGTCCCACTTCTTCCAGGACCCGGTACAGCCCGGCTCGCTGGGCATCGAGGCGATGTACCAGCTGCTCCAGCACCATGTGCGGGAGAGCGGGCTGACGGCCGGTATCGCCTCCCCCCGCTTCGTGACGGCGCCGGGGACCGAGCTGACCTGGACCTACCGCGGCCAGGTCACCCCGGCGGACCGCCGGGTCCGGATCGAGATGGAGATCCTGGAGGCGGAAGCGACTCCCGGCGGCGCCCACGCCTGCGCCGAGGCGACCCTGTGGGCCGACGACACCTGCGTCTACCGCGTACGCGGCCTGGAAACGCGTGTGGTGCCCGGCCCGGGCGGGCGGTGACGTGGGAGCGGAGGACGGGGTGCCGCCGCCCGCTCGGGACGGAGCGGGCGGCGGCGTTCACGCCATGGCGGACAGGCGCTCCGCGAGGGGGTCGGGGCCGAGGAAGGCGAGGAGTTCGGCCGTGGTGGGCGCGGTGGCGGGGCCGCGCCGGGCGACGGCGTACGCGGCGGCGGCGTTGGCGGCGCGGGCGGC
>NZ_JAAGLR010000790.1 GCF_010548245.1 Streptomyces sp. SID11385 | reverse complement strand
GCGGGGGTGCGCGCCCGGCGGAGCGGGGCCGTGCTGACGGCGGGCGGGGACGAATCGCCGTGGTGAGCGGGGCGTGCGCGGTCCGGCGGGGTGGGGCCGGTGCGCGCGCGGTGGTCGAGGTTTCGCCCGGCGGGGTGGGGGGCCTTTCCGCCGGGTCCCCCGATGGTGGGAAGCCGCCCCAGGCGAAACGGTTCATCGCGGGGAGGCGCGCCTATGTTCCCCCCATGCCCCCCACCTCAGGTACCGGTCCCGCCGCGGCCCCCGGCCCCGCCGCGCGGGACGCCGAGTCGCCTCACGCCTCGCCCGGCACGGACGACGCTTTCGCCCGGGCGACCGCGCGGGTGCCCGGTCAAGCCGCCCGCGCGGACACGACGCCCCGCCCGCATCTGACCGAACTCCGTCTCTCCGCCTACGCCGGTCACCGTGCCACCGTCCTGCGCCTCGGCCCCGTCACCCTCCTCACCGGGCCGAGCGGCGGCGGCAAGTCGACCGCGCTCGCCGCCTGCGCGGCCCTCGCCGCGCTCGGCAACGGCTCCTCGCTCGGCGAGTCCTTCCCCGCACCGGACGCCGCCGTCCCCGAGACGGCCCGCCCCGACGCGCAGCAGCGGCGCGGCTTCCGTATCGGCTGCGTCTCCGACGGCCCCGCCGGTCCCGTACGCCTCGACCTCGCCGTGCAGGCGGAGCCCGAACTGCGCGTCGTGGGCGAACGCCTCAGCGGCGACGGCGTCGTGTACCTCGAAACCGCCCTGCGCGACCCCGCCCGCCGTACCGTGCAGGCCGCCTGGCACACGGCGGGCAACGCCACCGTCACCCGCGCGCCGCTCCCGGACGACCTGCTCGGCACCACCCTCCTGCCGCTGCGCGTCGCGGGCCGCACGAAGGAGCAACGGCGCGTGCTCGCGGCGGCCGAGCAGACCGTCCTCGCCCTGCGCAGCCTCTTCCCCTGCGTCCCCGGCCCGGCGGCGATGCGCCCGCCCGCCTCCGGCGGTCACGGGCTGCTGCGCAGCGACTGCGCCAACCTCGCCGAGGTGCTGCACCGCGCCGCGCGCGAGTGCCGCACACGGTACGGGCTCCTGGAGGCGGCCGTACGGGAGGGCTGCGCGGGTCCCGTCGACGGACTCGCGACCGAACTGCTGCCCGGTGGCGCGGTCGTGGCACGGCTGCTGCGTCCCGACGGCCCCGGCACCCCGTTGTCCCGGCTCGGCGACGGTGAACTGCGGTACCTCGCCATGGCCTTGGTGCTGTTCACCGGGCCCGGCGTACTCGACGTGGACCCGGCGAGCGAAGTGCCCGGCGCGCTCCAGGCGCTCACCGTCCTCGCGGACGACTTCGACCTCCACCTCGATGCGCGCCAGGTCGCCCTGCTCCTGGACCTGGCGGCGCGGATGGCCGCGCGCGGCCACATCCGCCTCCTCGGCGCACTCTCCCGCCCGCCCGCGACGCCGGGCGGCTCGCCGGACGGGCCGCAGGGCTTCCCCGGGGTGCGGCTCGTGGAAGTGGGCACGGGCGTACGTGGTACACCGGAGCGGTGACGAGTCAGACACCCCCGCCCGGGGCACCGGAAACCGCCTGGGACACGACCCTCCAGGAGTTGCGCGAACGCCTCACCGCCTTCGCCGCCGCCCGCGACTGGGAGCAGTACCACACGCCGAAGAACCTCGCGGCGGCCCTCAGCGTGGAGACCTCGGAACTCCTGGAGATCTTCCAGTGGCTGACCCCCGAGCAGTCGGCGGCCGTCCTGGACGATCCCGCCACGGGCTTCCGCGTCCACGACGAAGTCGCTGACGTCCTCGCATACCTCCTCCAGTTCTGCCACGTGCTGGGCGTCGATCCGGTGCGGGCGCTGCACGCGAAGATCGACAGGAACGAGGAGAGGTTTCCCGTCGGGGAGCGAGACTGAAACGAAAATCTCGTCACTCTTCGGAGTGAGCCGTTGTGCGACTTCCCCGGAGTTATCCACAGATTTGCCGTGATGGCTTCCGCTGCCTCCATCCGTCCAGCACGCTGAGTAGTGAAGCTGGCAACGGATGGACGGACGACGGGGGACGGACCGATGGACGCGACACGGCTCGCGGTGGTGACGGCGGCGGCGCTCGGCGCGGCGCGCACGGAGGCGGAGGTGGTACGGGAGGCCTGGCAGGCCCAGGCCCTGGCCCGCGCGGTCGGCGGCATCCTCGCGACGGCAGGACCGCACGCCCACAGCGCGGAGGCCCGCAGGCTCCACGAGACCGCCGACACAGGGGCTCCGCCCTGCGTCCGGCCCCGCGCGAGCCGCCTCACCTCGGTCGCCGACCCGCCGCGCGCCCTCGACGCCCTGGACGCGCTGCTCGCGGAAGCGGCCCAGGCCCTGATCCCCCTCGCCGCGACGGCGGCGGAGAGCGGCACGTACACGGACTGCATGGAAACGATCGAAGCCCTGGTCAACTGCCGCGAGGCGGTGGACGCGTTGCGGGGGCTGTGGGCGGGACCGGCAGAAGAGGCGGTGCGGGGAAATCCGGTCGACACGGGAAGCGACGATCCGGGACGCTGCGCCCGATGACAAGAATCAGTGACACTCCGCCCGCGTGGGACGAGCGCAGCCAGCTCACCACGTTCCTCGACTACGCACGCGACACCGCCCGCGCCAAGTGTGAGGGCGTCTCCCCGGAGCACGCCCGCACGGCACCCCTGCCCGGCTCGCCGCTGATGACGATGAGCGGAGTGATCAACCACCTGCGGTGGGTCGAACACTGGTGGTTCCAGGTGATCTTCCTCGGCGGGGAGGACGAGGGCCCCTGGACCGACGAGGACCCGGACCGCGAGATGCGCGTGGCCGTCGACTTCCCGCTCCCGCGACTGCTCGACGCGTACGCGGAACAGAGCGCCCGCTACCGCGAACTGGTCGCGGGCAACGCGCTGAACCAGCGGGCCCAACGCCCCATCCGCGACGCCCGCCACGTCGACCTGCGCTGGATACTCCTCCACCTCACGGAGGAGACAGCCCGCCACAACGGCCACTTGGACATCCTGCGGGAACTGCTGGACGGGACGAAGGGGGAGTAGGGGGCGGGGGACCCTGGGCGGTGGGGCGGCTTTCGGGACGCTTGCCTTGGCGGGGCGCGGGGGCGCGGGGGCGCCGGGGTGCGGGGGCGCGAGGGTGCCGGAGCGCGGTGCGCCGGTGCGCAGAGGCGTGCGGAGTCGTGCCGGGGAGGCGGCCGGTCGGTGGGCGGGGCTGGGGACTGGGGCGGGGTGGGTCCTGCGGGCCCTCCCCGGCGCGGAGACTCGTGGCTCGGCGGGAGTGTGTGCACGTTTCTTCCGGGGGACCGGCCAGGTGGCGTTGGCGTGGGCTGCTGCGAGAGTGACGCCGGGCCGCGCGGCCTCGCGCGGCTTCGCGCCGCTGGTCCGTGGCGGGTGGGACGGGGTGGGGGCCTCGGGGTCGCGGCGGGTGCTGAGGGGCCCGGCAGGTGAACGTTCTGGGGGCGGCTGTGGCGGGCGAGTCGGGTGCGGAAGCTCAGGGCGGGGGCTGCGCACAGCCTCTCGTTGCCGGGGAGTCGGCCGGGGGCGACGGTCGGGACTGTCGCGGGCGTGGCGCCGGATGTTCCGGGCGCCGCCTCGCTTCGCCGGGCCGCGGTGGGCGCGGCGGTTCGGGCCGCTCGGGCGGGGCACTGACGGAAGTCCGGCCGTGTCAACGGCGGTCCGGTCCGTTCGGGCGGGGCTTCGGACGGACCGGTGGGCTGCGGCCGGTGCCGATGGGGCGGCGCCAGGGGTGAACGTTTTCGGGGGCGCGGGCGTCCAGGGGGTGTTGTCGTGGTCGTGGTCCGGGGGAGTGGTCGCAGTGTGGTCGGTGGGAGTGCGGGTGGCCCTGGTGGTTGGCCTGCTCGTGAGCGGTGTCGGCTGCGGGAAAGGGGCGGCGGATGACGAGGACCCGCGAGCGTTGCGGGAGCGGGCTCGGCGGGTAGCGGCGGCCTGGGAGGGGAGCGACGCCGCAGCCTCGTGGCGGGCGGGCTACCACCCCGTGGGCTCGGGGGTGCGGCTGCCGCGTGGGGGATGGCGGGGCGAGGGTGATCAACATGCCTATGAGCAGGGGGCTTTCGCGGTGCGCGGGGAGTTGCCAGGCGCCGGGGGGAAGAAGGCCAGGGTGACGTGGGCGGGGCGGGCGCAGGTCGTCCGGCCGCTCGTGGGGGCTCGGGCCTCGTACGCGCGGATGGCCTTGGGCGGGGGCGGCGAGGGGAAGCCGCACCTCACCGTGACCGGCGTGCGGCTCGGCACGATGACGGTCGCGACCACACGCGGCCCGGCGACCGTCCCGGCCTGGCTCTTCGCGCTGGACGGCTACGCCACCCCCCTCAAGCGTGCCGCCGCCACCCCCTCGCCGGTTCCCCGCTCACCGATCGGCCCCACCCGCACGCTGCCGGGCCGGCACGTGGACCGGCTCGCCGGGGTCGGGGCGGACGGGCGCACGGTCACGGTGGTCGCCACGCACGGGGCGTGTGACGACGGCCCCCGCGTGGCGGTCCTGGAGACGCGCGACAGCGTCGTGCTCTCCGGCTCCGTCGTGAACGGCCGGTACACCGGGCTGTGCACGATGCAGGCGAAGCTCACCCCGGTCCGCGTACGGCTTGAGCGGCCCCTGGGGGAACGGGTCCTGCTCGACGCGCTCAGTGGTGCGCCGGTTCTGTACGAGGAGCCTCCCCCGGGCTGAGCCTCGGCGGGAGGCGTCGGCCGGGGGCCGGCTCACCGCGTTGGGGTACGTCGGTGAGCGGGCCCCGGCCCTGGCACCGCAAGGGTCGGTCCCCTGGCCGCTCCGCCGCCCCGGAAGGACCGGTTCGGGGCGCCGGAACTTTCACCCGACCGTGGCACGGGTCCCCGGCGGGGTGCGGGGCGGGCGAGGCGGAGGCCAGGAGGCAGGATGGGGGGCATGGATCTGCGTATCTTCACCGAGCCCCAGCAGGGCGCCACGTACGACACACTCCTCACCGCGGCGAAGGCGACGGAGGACCTTGGTTTCGACGCGTTCTTTCGTTCGGACCACTATTTGCACATGGGGGGCGACGGCCTCCCGGGCCCCACGGACGCCTGGATCACGCTCGCCGGGCTCGCCCGTGAGACGAAACGGATTCGCCTCGGGACGCTCATGACCGCCGCGACCTTCCGCCTCCCCGGCGTCCTCGCGATCGAGGTCGCGCAGGTCGACCAGATGTCCGGCGGGCGCGTCGAACTCGGCATCGGCGCGGGCTGGTTCGAGGAGGAGCACAAGGCGTACGGGATCCCGTTCCCGAAGGACAAGTTCTCGCGCCTCGAAGAGCAGCTCGCGATCATCACGGGGCTGTGGGAGACGAAGCCGGGCGACACCTTCAGCTACGAGGGACGCCACTACCAACTGGAGAACTCCCCGGCCCGCCCGAAGCCCGCGCAGTCGCGGGTGCCGGTGCTCATCGGCGGGTTCGGCGCGAGCCGTACGCCGAAGCTCGCGGCGCGGTACGCGGACGAGTTCAACGTGCCCTTCGGCTCGATCGAGGACAGCGAGCGGCAGTTCGGCCGGGTGCGGGCGGCGGCCGGGGAGGCGGGGCGCAGCCCCGAGGACCTGGTCTACTCGAACGCGCTCGTCGCGTGCGTCGGCGCGAACGACGCCGAGGTGGCGCGCCGCGCGGCGGCGATCGGCCGCGAGGTCGACGAGCTGAAGAAGAACGGGCTCGCCGGGACGCCCGCCGAAGTGGTCGACCGCATCGGCCGGTTCGCCGAGATCGGCTCCCAGCGGATCTACTTCCAGATCCTCGACCTGGACGACCTCGACCACCTGGAGCTGATCTCCTCGCAGGTGCGGAGCCAACTGAGCTGACCCCGGGCGGGGGCGGGAGGGTCGGGGCGGCCCCTCGCCCCGCCGTCCCCCTCGCCCGTCCCCGCGACACCCGACGGGCGTTCCGGTTAAATCGGTCGTCCCCCGGGGCGCGGGGAACGCATAATCACGGGGTGTTCATGACCTTGACGACCACCGGCACCCCCGAAGCACCCGCCTCCGACCTCGGCTTTCTGCTGCACAAGCATCCCGGGCGGGCCCAGCGCTTCGACACGGCGCACGGGACGGCGCACGTGTTCTACCCCGAGGCCGGGGCCGAGCGCTGCTCGGTGGCGTTGCTCCTGGAGATCGACCCCGTCGCGCTCGTGCGGCGCGGGAAGCGCAAGGGGCGCGGCAAGGCGCCGGACGCCTCGCTCGCGCAGTACGTCAATGACCGCCCGTACGCCGCCTCCTCGCTCTTCACCGTCGCGCTCGGCACCGTCTTCAAGACGGCCCTGCACGGCGAGTGCAAGGCGAGGCCCGAGCTGGCCGGGCGCGCGCTGCCGCTGCGGATCGAGCTGCCCGCCGTGCCCGCGAACGGCGATCCGGACCTCGTCGAGCGGCTCTTCGCCCCGCTCGGCTGGACCGTGACCGCCGAGGCCGTCCCGCTCGACCCGGCCTTCCCCGAGTGGGGCGACTCGCGGTACGTGCGGCTCGTGCTCGAAGGCGAGCAGGTGCTCGCCGAGGCGCTGCGCCACCTGTACGTGCTGCTGCCCGTCCTCGACGGCACCAAGCACTACTGGGCCTCGGCGGACGAGGTCGACAAGCTCCTCAGGGCCGGTGAGGGCTGGCTGCCCGCGCACCCCGAGCAGGCGTACATCACGCGCCGCTACCTCAGCTACCGTTTCTCGCTCACGCGCGACGCCATGGAACGCCTCGAACTCCTGCGCCTCGCCGAGTCCGACGACACCGGGGCCGAGAACATCGACAACGCGGTGGAGGACGGCGCGGAGGACGCCTCCGAAGCCGCCGACGGCACGGAGAACGTCGCCGGTACGGAGGACGCCGCCGACGGCACGGAGAACGTCGCCGGTACGGAGGACGAGGCCGCCGCCGGGCTCTCCCGCCCCGTCACTCTCGCCTTCCGCCGCCGCGCCGCGATCCTCGAAGCGCTCCGCGCCGCGAACGCCACCCGCGTGCTCGACCTCGGCTGCGGCGAGGGCACCTTGGTCAAGGAACTGCTCAAGGACGCGCGGTTCACGCACGTCCTCGGCATGGACGTCTCGCAGCGGGCGCTCCAGATCGCCGCGCGCCGCCTGCGCGTCGACCGGATGCCCGAGCGGCAGGCGGCGCGGCTCACGCTCGTGCAGGGCTCGCTCGCGTACACCGACCCGCGTCTGGCCGGGTACGACGCCGCCGTGCTCAGCGAGGTGATCGAGCACGTCGACCCGCCGCGCCTCGCGACGCTCGCGTACACCGTCTTCGGTGCCGCGCGCCCCGCGACGGTCGTCGTGACGACGCCGAACGCCGAGTACAACGTGCGCTGGGAGACCCTGCCCGCCGGGCACGTACGCCACCACGACCACCGCTTCGAGTGGGACCGCGCCCAGTTCAGGAGCTGGGCCGAGGAGGTCGCCGCCGCGTACGGGTACACCGTGACGTACGGGCCCGTCGGCGACGAGGACCCCGAGGTGGGCCCCCCGACGCAGCTAGCCCGCTTCACCCGTACCGACACCACCACGTCCGCCACGGACACCACCACCAAGGAAGGAGCGGCGGCATGAGCGAGAACACCACTACCGGCACCACTACCAGCACCACCACCGGTACCACCACCGAGACCGCCGCCCGCCCCGCGGACGCCCCGGCGACCCTCGCCCCCGCCCCGGCGAAGAGCCGTCGCTGCCCCGTGCCCGACCTCTCCCTCGTCGTCCTCGTCGGCGCGACGGGCTCCGGCAAGTCCACGTTCGCCAGGCGGCACTTCAAGCCGACCGAGGTGCTCTCCTCGGACTTCTGCCGGGGGCTCGTCGCGGACGACGAGAACGACCAGGGCGCTTCGGGGGACGCCTTCGACGTGCTCCACTACATCGCGGGCAAACGGCTCGCCGCCGGCCGGCTCACCGTCGTGGACGCGACGAGCGTGCAGCGCGAGAGCCGCAAACAACTCGTGGACCTGGCACGAAAGTACGACGTACTGCCCGTCGCGATCGTCCTCGACGTGCCCGAGGACGTGTGCGCCGAGCGCAACGCGAAGCGCGAGGACAGGGCGGGCATCCCGCGCCGCGTCATCCAGCGCCACCAGCGCGAACTGCGCCGCTCCATCCGGGGGCTGGAGCGTGAGGGCTTCCGCAAGGTGCACGTGCTCCGGGGTGTCGCCGAGGTCGAGTCGGCGCAGGTCGTGCGGGAGAAGCGCTTCAACGACCTGCGCGAACTCACCGGGCCCTTCGACCTGATCGGCGACGTGCACGGCTGCTCCGCCGAGCTGGAGGAACTGCTCGGCAAGCTCGGCTACGAGGACGGGACGCACCCGGAGGGCCGAACCGCCGTCTTCGTGGGGGACCTTGTCGACCGCGGCCCCGACACGCCCGCCGTGCTGCGCCGCGTCATGGGCATGGTCGCGGCGGGCACCGCGCTGTGCGTGCCCGGCAACCACGAGAACAAGCTCGGTCGCCTCCTCGGCGGCCGCAAGGTCACCGTCGCGCACGGACTCGCCGAGACCATCGAGCAGTTGGAGCGCGCAGAGGCCGAGGAGCCCGGTTTCAAGGAGAAGGTCGCGCAGTTCGTGCGCGGCCTCGTGAGCCACTACGTGCTCGACGGCGGCCGACTCGTCGTCTCGCACGCCGGGCTCCCCGAGCGCTACCACGGCCGCACCTCCGGGCGGGTCCGCTCGCACGCGCTCTACGGCGACACGACGGGCGAGACCGACGAGTTCGGCCTGCCCGTGCGCTACCCGTGGGCCGAGGACTACCGGGGCAAGGCCGCCGTCGTCTACGGGCACACCCCCGTCCCCACCGCGACGTGGCTCAACAACACCATCTGCCTCGACACCGGCGTCGTCTTCGGCGGCCACCTCACCGCCCTGCGCTGGCCGGAACGCGAACTCGTGGACGTGCCCGCGCACCAGCAGTGGTACGAGCCGGCACGACCCCTCGAATCGGCCGCGCCCGGCGGTCACCAGGGCCGGCCGCTCGCGCTCGGCGACGTCGCGGGCCGCCGTACCGTCGAGACCCGCGCGCTCGGCCGGATCGGCGTGCGCGAGGAGAACGCGGCGGCGGCCCTGGAGGTCATGAGCCGCTTCGCGGTCGACCCGCGCCTCGTCCCGTACCTGCCCCCGACCATGGCGCCCACGCCGACCTCGCACCGCGAGGGCTACCTCGAACACCCCGAGACGGCCTTCGCCACCTACCGCGAGGACGGCATCGCGCAGGTCGTGTGTGAGGAGAAGCACATGGGCTCGCGCGCCGTCGCCCTCGTGTGCCGCGACGCGGCGACGGCCGTCGAGCGCTTCGGGCTCGCCGACGAGGGCGACGCGACCCCCACGGGGACGCTCGTGACCCGTACCGGACGCCCGTTCTTCGACGACCGGGCCGTCACCGAGGAGGTGCTCGCCCGCCTCCGCGGCGCCCTCGACGCGAGCGGCCTGTGGGACGAACTCGACACGGACTGGTTCCTCCTGGACGGGGAACTGCTGCCGTGGTCGCTCAAGTCCACCGGGCTCCTCCGCTCGCAGTACGCGGCCGTGGGCGCCGCCGCCGGGGCGGTCTTCCCCGGCGCGCTCGCCGCGCTCGACGAGGCCGAGAAGCGGGGCGTCGACCTCGGCGACCTCGGCGAGCGGCAGCGCGAACGGGCGGGCGACGCCGCCGCGTTCACCGAGGCGTACCGACGGTACTGCTGGCCGGTGCGGGGGCTCGACGGCGTCGAGTTCGCCCCGTTCCAGCTCCTCGCCGTGCGCGGCCGGTCCCTCGCCGCCGTGCCGCACGACACGCAACTCGCCTGGCTGGACCGGATGGTGGCCGCCGACACGACGGGCCTGCTGCGCACGACGCGGCGGGTGTACGTGGACACCACCGACGAGGACTCGGTGCGCGCCGGGACCGACTGGTGGCTCGCGCTCACCGCCGAGGGCGGCGAGGGCATGGTCGTCAAGCCCGTCGAGGCGCTCGCCCGCACGAGCGGCCGCAAGCTCGCCCAGCCCGGCGTCAAGTGCCGGGGCCGCGAGTACCTGCGGATCATCTACGGGCCCGAGTACACCCGCCCGGAGAACCTCACGCGGCTGCGGGAACGGCACCTCGGCCACAAGCGCTCGCTCGCGCTGCGCGAGTACGCGCTCGGCCTCGAAGCGCTTGACCGCCTCGCGGAGGGGGAGCCGTTGTGGCGGGTGCACGAGGCGGTGTTCGCGGTTCTCGCGCTGGAGTCGGAGCCGGTCGATCCTCGGCTGTGACGGAGCGGGGTCCCGGGGCTGGAGTGTGACGGGGCTCCGCCCCGGGCCCCGCCCAGTCACGGGGCTCCGCCCCGGACCCCGCTCCTCAAACTCCCCCAGCCTTCGGCCGGGAGGTACCCCCGGAGGGGCTGATTTTTGCCCCTCGTGGCGTGACGGGTGCGGGGGCCGCCCGGCGGACAAGATGACAGGCATGGCCTTCCACGTCGATTCCGAGACCGGCCGGCTGCGGCGCGTCGTCCTGCACCGCCCCGGCCTCGAACTCAAGCGACTGACCCCCAGCAACAAGGACGCGCTCCTCTTCGACGACGTGCTGTGGGTGCGCCGCGCGAAGGAGGAGCACGACGCCTTCGCCGCCGTGCTGCGCGAACGCGGTGTCGCGGTGCACCTCTTCGCCGACCTGCTGCGCGAGACGATGGCGCTCCCCGAGGCGCGGCGGCTCGTCCTCGACCGCGTCTTCGACGACAAGGAGTACGGGCCGCTCGCCACCGACCGCCTCCGCGCCTCCTTCGAGGAACTCGGCGAGGACGAACTGACCGAGGCGCTCATCGGCGGGATGACCAAGCGCGAGTACCTGGAGCGCTGGCCCGAGCCCGTCTCGGTGGGCTTCCACGTCATGGAGCCCGACGACCTGCTCCTCGGCCCGCTGCCCAACCACCTCTTCACCCGCGACACCTCCGCGTGGATCTACGACGGCGTGTCCATCAACGCGATGCGCTGGCCCGCGCGGCAGCGCGAGACCGTGCACTTCGAGGCGATCTACCGGCACCACCCGCTCTTCACCGGGCCACAGGCGGGCGACTTCCGTCTGTGGTCCGAGGGGCAGCCCGACTACCCGTCCACGATCGAGGGCGGCGACGTCCTCGTCCTCGGCAACGGCGCGGTCCTCATCGGGATGAGCGAGCGCACGACGCCGCAGGCCGTCGAGATGCTCGCCACGAAACTCTTCGCCGCGGGGTCCGCGCGCACGATCGTCGCGCTCGACCTGCCCAAGCGGCGCGCCTTCATGCACCTCGACACCGTCATGACGATGGTCGACGGCGACACCTTCACCCAGTACGCGGGGCTCGGCGACCTCCGCTCCTACACGATCGAGCAGGGCGCGGGCCCGCGCGACCTCAAGGTCACCGACCACCCGCCCGCGCACATGCGCCGGGCGCTCGCCGCCGCGCTCGGCCTCGACTCCGTCCGCGTCCTCACGGCCACGCAGGACGTGCACGCCGCCGAGCGGGAGCAGTGGGACGACGGCTGCAACGTGCTCGCCGTGGAACCCGGCGTCGTGCTCGCCTACGAGCGCAACGCGACGACCAACGCCTACCTGCGCAAGCAGGGCATCGAGGTCGTCGAGATCCCGGGCAGCGAGCTGGGGCGCGGGAGGGGCGGGCCGCGGTGCATGAGCTGCCCGGTGGAGCGGGACGCGGTGTGAGGCAGGGGCGTCGGGGCGGGGGAGCGGGTGTGACCTACGAGCGGCCCCCGCCCTTTCGGCCGTATAGAAATTCCTGATACCGTATACACTTCCATTCCGTCATCGTCGCCTCCGTACTTCCCCGTACGCGGCACCCCGGGAGCGCCCCTCATGGCCCACGACGCGATCGACCTCAGCGGCCGTCACTTCCTCAAGGAGCTGGACTTCGGCGCGGCCGAGTTCCGTTCGCTGATCGACCTCGCCGCGCGGCTCAAGGCCGCCAAGCGGGCCGGGACCGAGGTGCCGCGCCTGCGCGGGCGGAACATCGCGCTGATCTTCGAGAAGACGTCGACCCGTACGCGCGCCGCCTTCGAGGTCGCCGCGGCCGACCAGGGCGCCCACACGACGTACCTCGACCCCGCGGGCTCGCAGATCGGGCACAAGGAGTCGGCGAAGGACACGGCGCGCGTGCTCGGCCGGATGTACGACGCGATCGAGTACCGGGGCGACGGGCAGGACGTCGTCGAGGAGATAGCGGCGCACGCCGGGGTCCCCGTCTACAACGGGCTCACCGACGCGTGGCACCCCACCCAGATGCTCGCCGACGTGCTCACGATGACTGAGCACAGCCCGCTGCCGCTCACGGAGACCTCCTTCGCCTACCTCGGCGACGCCCGCTTCAACATGGGCAACTCCTACCTGATCACCGGCGCCCTGCTCGGCATGGACGTCCGTATCGTCGCCCCCGAGGCGTACTGGCCGGCCCCCGAGATCGTCGCGAAGGCGCGGGAGCTGGCGAAGGAGAGCGGCGCGCGGGTCACGCTGACGGAGGACGTGGCGGAGGGCGTACGGGGCGCGGGTTTCGTCGTGACCGACGTGTGGGTCTCGATGGGCGAGCCGGCGGAGGTGTGGGGCGAGCGGATCGCCGCGTTGCGGCCGTACGCGGTGACGATGGACGTGCTGCGCGCCACGGGCAACCCGGACGTCAGGTTCCTGCACTGCCTGCCCGCCTTCCACGACCTCGGTACGGGCGTGGGGCGCCGCATCCACGACGAGTTCGGCCTCGACTCGCTCGAAGTCACCGACGAGGTCTTCGAGTCCCCGTACTCGGTCGTCTTCGACGAGGCCGAGAACCGCCTCCACACCATCAAGGCGGTGCTCGTCGCGACGCTGGCGGGACCGGGCCGGGTGGCGGCGGACGAACCGCGGGAGGGCTGACGCGGGGGGCTGGCGCCGGGGCGGGATCTTGCCCGGACCTCTGCCGGGGTGGCGTCGCGGGGCTTTGCCCCGGGCCCCGCTCCTCAAGCGCCGGGGGGCTGGATCGGGCGGGGCCGGTGGGTTGGGTCGGCCTTTTGTCGGGGTGGCCTTGCGGGGCTCTGCCCCGGGCCCCGCTCCTCAAGCGCCGGAGGGGCTGGAGTGGGCGGGGCTGTGCGGTGGGGTGGGGCTGGAGTGGGGTAGCCGGGGCTCGGTGGGGGCTTGGCGTGGGGCGGGGAGCGGGGGTGTGGCCGCCACGCGGAACCAGACCGCTTTGCCCGAGTCCGTGGGGCGGTGGCCGCAGGCGGCGGCGAGGGCGCGGATCAGGAGGAGACCGCGGCCGCCCTCGGCGAGCGGGTCGGGGGCTTCGAGCGGCTCCGGGGAGCTGAGGGCGCCGGGCGGGGCGGGGTCGCTGTCGAGCACCTCCACCTGGCAGTGGCTCGCGAGCAGTTCCACGTACAGCTCGATCGGCTCGCGCCCCTCGGTGTGCTCGACGGCGTTCGCGACCAGCTCGGCGGTGAGCAGCTCGGCGGTGTCCCGGTCGAGCCCGGCCAGCGCCTCGCGGACCAGGGCACGGGCGAGCGGGACGGCTTGGGGACTGTGCGGCAGCGTGCGGTGCCAAGAGCGTATGGCGGCGGTGTCCGGCACGACGAGGTTCCGTTCGTGTAATGCGGGGGACGCGGGCGGCAGGGGGGTGCCCGGGGGGACGTCTCCCCCCACCATACGAAGCCGCGCGCGAAACCGCGTCGCTCGGGCCCCTCAGCGTCCCGCCCCGCTCCCCGTCCGCGCCGTGTCCGTCTCCTCGTGCGGCGAGGTGTACGTACTGCCCCGGCCGCCGCCGACGACCCCCGCCACGAGGAAGAGCACGAGCAGCCACTTCGCGCCCGTGGACAGGAGCAGCGGGCGCGCGTCCGAGTGCCGCTCCACGGGGTCGGTCGCGCCCGGCTCGTCGCCGAAGAACCGCTTCGGGTAGGCGGGCGTGAGCAGCAGCCAGTACGCCGAGGTGCGCAGGTGGTAGCGCAGGGCCGCCACGCTCGCGCCGTGCAGCGCGCCCGGCATCCGGCCGAGTACGAGCGTGATCAGCCACCAGAGCAGGCCCAGCGTCCACCAGCCGCTCATCGCGAGCGAGGAGATGATCCACGCCGGGATGATCAGGACGATCCGGAAGAGGACCGCGAGCCTGTTGAGGTGCGTCGGCCGGTTCTCGAAGCGCACCGCCCAGCCGGTGTCCTGGAAGAGCGCGAAGGGCGGGTAGCGGTCCACGAGCAGCATCGCGGACGCCCCGACCCGGGCCTCGTACGCGAGATATGCCGCGAGGTAGCGGAAGAGGGGTTCCGGCAGCCGTCCCAGGACGAGCGCCGCGAACCAGCCGACGAGCGCGGTGAGGAAGGCGGCGAGCGAGAGGAAGAACAGCACGACGGCATGCGGCACAAGGAGCAGCAGCCGCAGCAGCACCGTCCACCGCCGCTGCCGCCCCGGCCCCGGCAGGTCGAGCGCGGGCAGCCACTCGAAGGCACTCTCGGGCGGGTACGCGGCGGGGGCTACCGGATGCCCCCAGCCCCCATCGCCCCCGTACGGACCGCCCTCGCCGTGCGCCATCGCGGGCTCCTCTCGCGCGAAGCCGCGCCGCCGGGGACGGTGGCGCGTCGCCTCCACGCTTGGCGGCCCGCGCGGGGCCCGCAATCCGGGTGACCCGTCCGGCTCAGCCCCTCGGAGGGCCGCTCAGCCCCCGGGAGCCGCCCCGGGGCCGGCGGAACCGCCCGCACCGCCGGCAGGCCGGCTCAGTCCTCGGGAGCCGACGGGGGCCGCACGATCAGCGCGAGACCGTGCGCGGAGGTGAAGAACGGGCGGACCGTCGCGGTGCCGTGCTCGGGGTGCGGGACGGTGACGTCGGGGTAGCGGTCGGTGCGCTTGCGGTCGGTGCCGTCGCCGGTGACCCGGCCGAGCGGGATGCGCGCCTCCTCGGGCCCCGGCGTACGCAGCTCCAGGTCCCACACCTCCTTCGGCTCCTCCTCGCCCGCCAGCGGCACGTCTCCGGCCCGCAGGAGCGGGAGGACGAAGCGGAAGGCGCCGTCCCGCGCGGTGTCACCGGTCACCGGGACCTCGAAGGACCGCCCGCAGTCGCGCGCCAGCGCCCTGACCACCGCGCCCGCCGGATCGGCCCCGCCAGGCGCCAGCAACCGCGCCTCGACCTCGATGTCCTCCGCGCCGAGCCGCACCCCGGTGACCTCCGCGTGCCGGGCCCGCGCCCAGGCCCGTACCGCGAGGAAACCGTCGCTCGTCGCGTACGGGACCCGGACGCGCAGCCCTTCGGCGTCCACGAGCGGGGGCGCGTCGAGCAGCGCGGCCTGCTCGGCGCGGACCGCGCACAGCCGGACACGGGCGGATTCCTCGGCGCCGCGCGGCACCACGAAGCAGTCCCAGCGGCCCTCGGCGAGCGGGTGCGCCGCAGCCGTGAGCACGGCCTCCGTACCGTCGAGCGGAACCCGCACGGAACGCCGTTGCGGGTCCTTGCGCAGGCGGACGAGCAGGTCGAGCGGGCCTCCGGGCAGCCCTTCGGGCTCCAAGACGAAGGAGAGCGCGCCGCCGGGGAGCGCGCGGGCCACCGCGTGGGGCCGCGCG
>NZ_JAAGLR010000757.1 GCF_010548245.1 Streptomyces sp. SID11385 | reverse complement strand
GGCGGGCGGCGGCGAGGCGGACGAGACCGTCGGCGGCGACGACGGCGCGGCGGAGCGGGGGGACGGCGGCGCGGCGGTGGACGGCCGCGTAGCCGTCGGCGGCGATGGCGTCGAGGATGCCGCCGTAGAGGACGAAGGCGGTACGGATGCAGGGGCGGGCGACGGGGTCGAGCATCGCGAGGCCGGGGGCGGCCTCGCGGTAGACGTCGCGGGTCAGTGCGGCGGCGGCACGCAGGGCGGTGGTGATGCGGGCGTCGCGGGTTCCGCTCGCGCGGCTCCATTCGAGGAGGGGGCGGTCGACGCCGTGGGCGGCGAGGAGGTCGGCGGGCAGGTAGACGCGGCCCCGGTCCAGGTCCTCGCCGACATCGCGCAGGAAGTTGGTGAGCTGGAAGGCGCGGCCGAGGGCGGCGGCGTGGGGGGCCGCCTCGGCGCGGGGGACGACGGTGCCGAGGACGGGGAGCATCTGGAGGCCGATGACGGCGGCGGAGCCGTGCATGTAGCCGCACAGGTCCTCGTACGTGGCGTAGTCGGTGACGGCGAGGTCGGCGCGCATCGCGGTCATGAAGTCGGCGAAGTGCTGGTGGTCGATGGCGTAGCGCTCGGCGGTGTCGGCGAGGGCGCGGACGACGGGTTCGGTCGCGGTGCGGTCGCGCAGGCCGGCCAGGAGCTGGGCGCGCCAGCGGTCGAGGGCCGCGGCGCGGGCGGCGGGCGGTGTGTCGGCGCCGAGGTCGTCGACGATGTCGTCGGCCCAGCGGGCGAAGCCGTAGAGGGCGTGGACGGCGGGGCGGCGGTCGGGGGGCAGGAGGCGGGTGGCGAGGAAGTAGGTGCGGCCGTGGGTGGCGTTGAGGGTGCGGCAGGTGGTGTAGGCCGTGCGGAGGGCGGGGTCGGTGATGTGGGCGGCGTCGAGTTCGCGCGCGGTCATGCGGGGCCTCCGGCGGTGGCCGGGGCGGCAGGTGCGGGTGCGGTCATCGGGGGCCTCCCGTGATGCGGGCGGCGGCGAGTTTGCCGGAGAGCAGGACGGTGGGGACGCCGACGCCGGGGGTGGTGCCGCAGCCGGCGAGGACCGCGTTGCTGGTGCCGCGGACGAGGTTGCGGGGGCGGAAGGGCCCGGTCTGCGCGAAGGTGTGCGCGGCGGAGAAGGGGGTGCCGGCGGCGTGGCCGCGGGCGTGCCAGGTGGCGGGGGTGACGAGGGTCTCGTGCGCGATGGAGTCGGCGATGCCCGTCATGCCGCGTCGTTCCAGGACGGCGAGGAGGCTGTCGCGGTAGCGGGGTGCGAGCGACTGCCACTGTGCGGGGCCGGGGCCGAGGGCGGTGTTGGGGCAGGGCGCCAGGATGTAGTGGAGGTGTTGGCCCGGCGGGGCGAGCGAGGGGTCGGTCGCGGTGGGCCGGGTGATGAGCAGCGAAGGGTCGCTCATCAAGCGTCCTTGGCGGGTGAGTTCGTCGAAGGTGGTGGCCCAGGAGTGCCCGAAGTCGAGGGTGTGGTGGCCGAGGTGGTCCCAGGTGCGCGAGGTGCCGGCGTGCAGGACGACGGCGGAGGGGGCGTACCGCAGGGGGACCGCCCGGCGGGGGCGTGCGCCGAGAAGGTCGTAGGTCACCGGCAGGTCGGGGGTGAGGACGACGGCGTCGCAGGCGATCCGTTCGTCGGGCACGTGGACGGCGACGACGCGGCCCGCGCGGCGTTCCAGGCTCCGTACCGGTGTGGAGAAGCGCAGTTCGGCGCCGGCGGCCTCGGCCGCGGCGGCCATCGCGCGGGGTACGGCGTGGATGCCGCCGCGCGGGAACCACACCCCGGCGACGGTGTCCATGTAGGCGATCACGGCGTAGGCGGCGAGGGCGCGGGCGGGGGCGACGCCCGCGTACAGGGACTGGAAGGTGAAGACGCGGCGCAGGCGCTCGTCGCGCAGGAAGTGGCCGATCCGGGTGTCGAGGCGCCCGAAGCCGCCGAGCGCGGCGAGCCGGGCGAGGTCGGGGGTGAGCAGGCCGAGCGGTGAGTCGAAGTTGCTGTCGATGAAGCGGCGCATCTGGGCGCGGTACAGGCGGGTCAGCCAGGTGCGCAGGCGGCGGTAGCCGAGCGCGTCGGCGGGACCGGCGAAGTCGCGGACCGCGTCCTCCATCGTCGCGGCGTCGGTGTGCACGGGCAGGGTGCTGCCGTCGGCGAACCGGGCGTGGTAGGCGGGGTGGAGGGGGATGAGGTCGAGGTGGTCGGACAGGCGCGCGCCCACCGCCGCGAAGCCCTCTTCGAGCAGTTCCGGCATGGTGAGGACGGTGGGCCCGGTGTCGTGGTGGTAGTCGCCGTGGCGGAGCAGGCCGGCGCGGCCACCGGGCAGCGGGTCGCGTTCGAGCACGGTGACGCGGCGGCCGGCGCCGAGGAGGTGGAGGGCGGCGGAGAGTCCGGCGAGTCCCGCGCCGACGACGACGACGTGGGAGGTGGGGCCCGCGATGGTCTTCAGGATGGCTCCTCGGCCGTGGAGGGACGGGCATGCGTGCCGGGGGGCGAGGCGGCGGACCGGAGGGGACGGCGGCCGTGCGGTGTGGAATCGGCGCGGCCGTGCGAGGTCCGGTCCTCGGTGCCGGGGTGAGCCACCGCCGTGCGGACGGTGCCCGGGGCGGGCGGACTCCCGGGGCCCCTCTCGGCCCGCACCGGGTGCGCGGGAGCCGGTGGGGGCGGAAGACCGGCGGTACCGGCGGCGAGCTGGACGAGGGCGAGCAGTTGGGCGCGGGTCTCGGGGGCGCCGGGCAGCGCTTCCACGTGGGCGCTCGCGCGGCGCACCAGCCGGGCGATGTGCGCCTCGATGTCGCGGCGGGCGCCGGTCTCCTCCAGGACTTCGCGTACGGCGGCGAGTTCGGCGGGCCCGGCCGCCGGGTTGCCGTAGCCGCGCCGCAGGACGGCGAGCGCGGCTCCTCGGGAGCGTTCGGCGGCACGCGCGAAGCCGAGCGCGGCGAGGAGCGTGGGCTTGCCCTCCCGGATGTCCTCGCCGGTGGGTTTACCGGTACGCGCGGCGTCGCCCCAGACGGCGAGGAGGTCGTCGCGGAGCTGGAAGGCGAGCCCGGCCGCGCTGCCCGCGGCGCGCAGCCCGCGGCGCACCTCGGGCGGGGCGGAGGCGAGGACGGCGCCCAGTTCGAGAGGTCGTGCGACGGAGTAACGCCCGCTCTTGAGGACGGCGGTGCGCAGGGCGTGGGTCGCGGAGTGGGTGCCGTCGGCCTGGCCCGCCAGATCGAGGTACTGGCCGGCGATCATCTCGGCCCGCAGCACGCTCCACAGGCGGCGGGCCGGCCCGGCGACCTCGGGCGGCGGGTCGGCGGTGGCGAACGTGTCCTCGGCCCACACGAGGGCGAGGTCGCCCGCGAGGACGGCCGCCGACTGGCCGAAGCCGAGCGCTCCCGCCCCGGCCCCGGCGGGGCGTGTCGAGCCGAGGAGGACGTGCAGGGCGGGCCGGCCGCGCCGGAGGGGTGAGTCGTCCATGACGTCGTCCTGCACGAGCGCGCAGGACTGGAGCAGTTCGACGGCCGCGCCGACGGTGAGGGCGATCGCGACGGTCTCGGGTGCCGGGGCGGGGCAGGACACCCGCAGGCCCCACCACACGAACGCCGAGCGCAGCCGGCGTCCCCCGCCGCGTGTGGTGGTCGCGAGCCATTGCGCGACCCGGCGGCCGAAGGAGGCGTCGAGGCGGGCGGCCTCCGCCACCCGGGGAGCCAGCAGCCTGTCGAGGACCTCGGCAACGGCGGCGGACGGCTGGGAGTCCGCGGCCCGCCAGTCCGGCGGCTGCTCTTGTGCTCGCACCACCCGCGCGCTCCTCCGTCCCCGGTGCGGCCCGCCGCTCCCGGGCCGGGGCGGGGGCGGAGCACAGGCCCTGTCCCCCCACCTCTTCCCGCCCTGCCTCCCCTCTCCCCCGTCGCCACCCGGATGGCGGCGGGGGATTCGAAGGCGGTGGGATTCGACAGCGGTGGGGAGGAGGAACGGCGGGGGGCGGTAAGGGGGGGTCGCTACGGCAGCGGCTCGTGGTTGACCCACACGACCTTGTACGGGTGGCGGGACTGCCAGCGGGCGATCAGGTCGGCCACGCCGGGGATGGCGAAGCTCGCGGCGAGCGCCTTCGCGTCGGGGAAGCCGATGCGTACGACCGCGTCGGCGACGAAGACGGGGCTGTGCTCATCGCCGGGGACGCGGACGTGCTGCCGGGCGGCGAAGGTCTCGACGAGGCCGGAGCCCCTCATCAGGGTCTCCAGTTCCTTCAGGTAGGTGTTCAGGTCGTCGTCGGGAATCGGGGAGTCGAAGGAAACGATCATCGTGTGGTGCAACATGTGGCCATTGAACTGGTGGTTCCGGTCATGCGTCCAAGACCGCTTCGTTCTCCTTCGATGCCTGCGAGGAATGGATGGTGGCTTACAGTCGGCGGCATGGCGGAGATGGAGACGCGCGAGCTGGAGTACTTCCTTGCGGTGGCGGAGGAACTGCACTTCGGGCGGGCGGCGGAGCGGCTGGCGATCGCGCAGCCCGCGTTGTCGAAGGCGGTGCGGCGGTTGGAGGGGCGGCTCGGGGTGCGGTTGTTCGAGCGGTCCAGCCGGCAGGTGGCGCTCACCCCGGCGGGCGAG
>NZ_JAAGLR010000726.1 GCF_010548245.1 Streptomyces sp. SID11385 | reverse complement strand
TCCCGTCCGCCCCGCGCCCCGCGCCCGCCGAGGGGCCCGCGCGGCAATCCGCTGCGCGGGCTCCCCGCCCGGCTCATGCGGGCCTGGGACCGGCCGCTCACCGCGTACTACGTGATCCTCGGCGCGAGCCTGCTGATCATCGTGCTGGGCCTCGTGATGGTCTACTCGGCCTCCGTCATCACGGCCCTCAACTACGGGCTCGCGGGCTCCTTCTTCTTCCGCAAGCAGCTCGGCGCCGCCCTCATCGGCGGCCTGCTCCTGGTCGCCGCCGCGCGGATGCCCGTCAAACTGCACCGCGCGCTGTCGTACCCGCTGCTCGTCGTGGCCATCATCACGATGGCCGCGGTGCCGCTCATCGGCGTCTCCGTCAACGGCAACCGGAACTGGATCAACCTCGGCTTCTTCCAGATCCAGCCCTCCGAGTTCGGCAAGCTCGCGCTCGTCCTGTGGGGCGCCGACCTGCTCGCCCGCAAGAGCGAGAAGCGGCTGCTCAACCAGTGGAAGCACATGCTGGTGCCGCTCGTGCCGGTGACCTTCCTGCTGCTCGGGCTCATCATGCTCGGCTCGGACATGGGCACCGCGATGATCCTCACCGCGATCCTCTTCGGGCTCCTGTGGCTCGCGGGCGCGCCCACGCGGATGTTCGCCGGGGTGCTCGGCTTCGTCGGGCTGCTCGGCGTGATCCTCGTCAAGACGAGCGACAACCGCCTCGCCCGCTTCGCCTGCCTCGGCTCGACCGACGCCCACGCCTTCAACGACAAGTGCCAGCAAGGCGTGCACGGTCTCTACGCCCTCGCCTCCGGCGGCTTCTTCGGCTCCGGCCTCGGCGCGAGCGTGGAGAAATGGGGTGAACTACCCGAAGCCCACACGGACTTCATCTTCGCCGTGCTCGGCGAGGAACTGGGCCTGGCGGGGACGCTGTCGGTGATCGCCCTCTTCACCGCTCTAGGCTATGCGGGTATCCGCGTGGCCGGACGCACGGAGGACCCCTTCGTGAGGTACGCCGCGGGAGCGGTCATCACCTGGATCACGGCGCAGGCCGTGATCAACCTCGGTGCGGTGCTCGGTCTGCTGCCGATCGCCGGGGTGCCGCTGCCGCTGTTCTCCTACGGGGGCTCCTCGTTGCTGCCGACCATGTTCGCCATCGGGCTCCTCATCGCCTTCGCACGCGACGAGCCCGCTGCGCGAGCGGCCCTCGCCCTGCGGGGGCCCGGCTTCGGCCGCAAGCGGTTCGCGGTGAGATGGAACACGATGAGACGGCGCGCCCCAGGGGCGCGTCCGTCCGGAGAGCGGTGAATTTCGGTGCATGTCGTACTCGCCGGCGGGGGGACCGCCGGCCACATCGAGCCGGCGCTCGCCCTCGCGGACGCCCTGCGCAGGCAGGACCCCACCGTGGGGATCACGGCTCTGGGCACGGAACGCGGCCTGGAGACCCGGCTCGTACCCGAGCGCGGCTATGAACTCGCTCTCATCCCCGCGGTCCCGCTGCCGCGCAAGCCGACCCCCGAGCTGATCACCGTGCCGGGCCGGCTGCGCGGCACCATCAAGGCCGCCGAGCAGGTCATCGAGCGCACCAAGGCGGACTGCGTCATCGGCTTCGGCGGGTACGTGGCGCTGCCCGGCTACCTCGCGGCGAAGCGCACCGGCACCCCGATCGTCGTGCACGAGGCCAACGCGCGCCCCGGGCTCGCCAACAAGATCGGCTCCCGCTACGCCTCCGGTGTCGCGGTCTCGACGCCGGACAGCAAGCTGCGCGGCGCCCGCTACATCGGCATCCCGCTGCGCCGCACCATCGCGACCCTGGACCGCGCCCGGGTGCGCCCCGAGGCCCGCGCCGCCTTCGGCCTGGACCAGAACCTGCCCACCCTCCTCGTCTCCGGCGGCTCCCAGGGCGCCCGCCACCTCAACGAGGTCGTCCAGCGGGTCGTCCCGCTGCTCCAGCGCTCCGGCATCCAGGTCCTGCACGCGGTCGGCCCGAAGAACGAGCTGCCACGCGCCGACAACATGCCCGGAATGCCGCCGTACATCCCGGTACCGTACGTGGACCGGATGGACCTCGCGTACGCCGCCGCCGACATGATGCTGTGCCGCGCGGGCGCGATGACCGTCGCCGAACTCTCCGCCGTGGGCCTGCCCGCCGCCTATGTCCCGCTGCCCATCGGCAACGGCGAACAGCGGCTCAACGCCCAGCCGGTGGTGAAGGCGGGGGGCGGACTCCTCGTGGACGACGCGGAACTGACCCCGGAATGGGTGCAGTCCCAGGTGGTGCCGGTGCTCGCCGACCCGCACCGGCTCTACGAGATGTCGCGCGCCGCCGCCGAGTTCGGGCGCCGGGACGCCGACGACCTGCTCGTCGGCATGGTGTACGAGGCGATCGCCGCACGCAGGAACCGCTGAGGGGCCCGGAAAGCCCCCGCATCACGAGGAGGCTGAGGGAGCGTGGCCGGAGCGAGGACCGCCCAGGGCGGCGAAGGACGTACCGGGGCCGAAGCGCCCCACGACGCCGAGCGGTCCCCGGCCCCGCCCCCGCCCCCGCGCGGCCTGCCGGGACCGAGGTTCTGGCTCGTCGCCGGGGGCCTCGTGCTGCTGCTCGGCGGGGCGCTCTACCTGCTCTACGGCTCGCCGTGGCTCAAGCTGCGGCAGGTGAGCGTGACCGGGACCGAGGTGCTCACCCGGCGCGAGGTGGAACAGGCGGTGGCGGCCCCGCAGGGAAGTCCGCTCATTTCCGTGGACACCGACGCGCTGGAAGCGAATGCGCGCGCCCGGCTGCCCCGTATCGAATCCGTGGAAATCAACCGTTCCTGGCCGCACGGAGTGCGCATCGCGGTCACGGAGCGTAAACCAGTTCTCGTACGGGAAAAGGGCGGAAAATTCGACGAAGTGGACGCGCACGGCGTGCTTTTCGCCACGGTGGGCACTCCTCCGCGCGGTATTCCGCGACTGGATCTCGACGCGTCCGACTCGCCCTCGCTGCGCCGTTTCGGCACCGGCCGGCTGCTGCGCGAGGCGGCCACCGTCGCGGCCCGCGTCCCGTCGCCCGTGGTCAAGGAACTGCGCACGATCCGCATTCGCTCCTACGACGACGTGACACTGCTGTTGCGGGACGGGCGCACCGTGGCGTGGGGGAGTGGCGAGAAAGGCGCGGCGAAGGCGCGCAGCCTGACCGCCCTGATGAAAGCGGCGCCCAAGGCGCGGCACTTCGACGTCTCTGTTCCTGTCGCCCCGTCAGTGAGCTGAAGTTGACGGGCAGTTGACATGGGATTGACCCCGAATTGGCCCGAAAAATCGCGGTACTACCCCCTGGTTGGGCATCGCCACGGCTGATCACATAGGGTGAAAAGAAAAACGGGAGGTTCGGCGTGTTCGTTGAACACGCGCCACTTGTCGACTTAGTGTCCTGTTCGGAACAGTCAGCGAAGTCCCAGCAACAGACACACTGGTAACCCTCTCTCACTGGGGTAGAACACAGGGGAACTCTTACGGGAGTAACCCTGAACTTCAGGGTGAGGGTTCGGGTCGGCGCTTCGGACCGTCCCTTATTCGGCATCAGTCGACGCACGCCGGGCGGCGAGGCATCGACACGTAAATCGAGGCGAGAGGCAGCCTTCGACGTGGCAGCACCGCAGAACTACCTCGCAGTCATCAAAGTCATCGGTGTCGGCGGCGGTGGTGTCAATGCCATCAACCGGATGATCGAGGTCGGGCTCAAGGGCGTCGAGTTCATCGCGATCAACACCGACGCGCAGGCCCTGCTCATGAGCGACGCCGACGTCAAGCTCGACGTCGGCCGCGAACTGACCCGGGGTCTGGGAGCCGGCGCCAATCCGGCGGTCGGCCGCAAGGCGGCCGAGGACCACCGCGAGGAGATCGAGGAGGTCCTCAAGGGGGCCGACATGGTCTTCGTCACGGCGGGCGAAGGTGGCGGCACCGGCACCGGCGGCGCACCCGTCGTCGCCAACATCGCACGCTCCCTGGGCGCCCTCACGATCGGCGTGGTCACCCGGCCCTTCACCTTCGAGGGGCGACGCCGGGCCAACCAGGCGGAGGACGGCATCGCCGAACTCCGCGAAGAGGTCGACACCCTCATCGTCATCCCCAACGACCGACTGCTGTCCATCTCGGACCGGCAGGTCAGTGTCCTGGACGCGTTCAAGTCCGCGGACCAGGTCCTGCTCTCCGGTGTCCAGGGCATCACCGACCTGATCACGACCCCGGGGCTCATCAACCTCGACTTCGCGGACGTCAAGTCCGTGATGAGCGAGGCGGGCTCCGCCCTCATGGGGATCGGCTCCGCACGCGGAGACGACCGGGCCGTCGCGGCGGCCGAACTGGCCATCTCCTCACCGCTGCTCGAAGCCTCCATCGACGGGGCGCGCGGGGTCCTGCTGTCCATCTCGGGCGGCTCCGACCTCGGTCTCTTCGAGATCAACGAGGCGGCCCAGCTGGTGAGCGAGGCCGCGCACCCGGAGGCCAACATCATCTTCGGCGCCGTCATCGACGACGCCCTCGGCGACGAGGTCAAGGTCACCGTCATCGCGGCCGGCTTCGACGGGGGCCAGCCCCCCGCCAAGCGGGACAACGTGATCGGTGCCAGCACCGGCAAGCGCGAGGAGCAGCCGCAGGCCCGTACGAGCGAGCCGGTCCGTCCGGCCTTCGGCGGCCTCGGCTCCGTCACCCCGCGCGAGGAGCCGGCCCCCCGCCCGGAGCCCGAACCGGCCCCGGTCAACGAGGCGCCCGCCCCGCAGCTCCCGCAGCCCTCGGTCCCCCCGGCCCGTCCCTACCCGGACAGCCAGGCCGAGGAGCTGGACGTGCCGGACTTCCTGAAGTGATAGGCACGCACGAGGAAGCGGGCGGCGCGCACTTCGCCTTCACCGACAGGTGGGGCGGGGTGAGCGCCGCTCCGTACGAGGAGCTGAACCTCGGCGGCGCGGTCGGTGACGCGCCCGGGGCGGTCCTCGCCAACCGGGCGCTCGCGGCGAAGGACCTCGGCCTCGATCCCGCGCACGTGGTCTGGATGAACCAGGTCCACGGGCGCGAGGTCGCGGTCGTCGACGAGCCGTGGGGCGAGAAGCCCGTACCGGCCGTCGACGCGGTCGTCACCGCGCGGCGGGGGCTCGCGCTCGCGGTGCTCACCGCGGACTGCGTGCCCGTCCTGCTCGCCGACCCCGTCGCCGGGGTCGTGGGCGCCGCGCACGCGGGGCGGCCCGGGCTCGTCGCCGGGGTCGTCCCCGCG
>NZ_JAAGLR010000699.1 GCF_010548245.1 Streptomyces sp. SID11385 | reverse complement strand
GACGTGGCGGGCGGCGACGCCGAGCTGCGCGGCTGCACGCTCGCCGCCTGCGGCACCGGCGTACGCCTGGACACCCGGCACCGCCCGCTGCTGGACGGCTGCGAGGTGCGCGCCGCCACCGGCAACGGCGTCCACCTCGCCCGGGGCACCGGCGCGCTCCTCGCCGGGTGCACCGTCGACGGCGCCGCCACGGCCGGTGTCCGGCTCGACGAGGACAGCGAGGCGTGGATCGACGGCGGGTCCGTCACCGGCGCCCGGGGCAGTGGACTGGTCGTCTGGACCGGCGCGCGCCCCCGGGTGCGCGGACTGCGGATCGCCGGGGCGGGCAAGAACGGCGTCTACCTGCACGAGGAGGCCGCCGGGCTCTTCGAGGACTGCGAAATTTCCGGCGCGGGTTACCCGGCGCTGTACGCGGGCCCGCGCGCCCAAGCGGTCTTCCGGCGCTGCCTGGTGGCCGACTCCGGCGAGGACCTTTCCGCCGACGACACCGCCGCGCCGGTCTTCGAGCACTGCCGCAGCACCGGCGTCGACACGGTCTCGATGCCGCAGGACGGGAGCGCACCCGACGCCCGCCCGCACGGCCTGGCTCCCGCACCGCGCACGCCCGGGGCAGCGGCCCCCGGTGACGTCCCGGAGGACGCCGAGGACCCCCTGCCCTCGCTGCTGGCCGAACTCGACCGGCTCGTCGGCCTGGAGCGCGTCAAGGCGGACATCGCGTCGCTCACCAAGGTGATGCGGCTGGTCAAACAGCGTCAGGAAGCGGGTCTCCAGCCGCCGCCGCTCAGCCGCCACCTGGTCTTCGCCGGGAATCCCGGCACGGGCAAGACGACCGTCGCCCGGCTGTACGGGCGACTGCTCGCCGGGCTCGGGATGCTCGCGCACGGCCACCTCGTGGAGGCCGACCGCGGGGCACTGGTCGGGGAGTACGTCGGGCACACGGCGCCCAAGACCACCGCCGTCTTCCGGCGCGCGCTGGGCGGCGTGCTCTTCGTCGACGAGGCGTACGCGCTCGTCCCCCACAACCAGCCCTCGGACTTCGGGCACGAGGCGGTCGCCACCCTGGTCAAGCTGATGGAGGACCACCGCGACGACGTCATCGTCATCGTGGCCGGGTACCCCGAGGACATGGACCGCTTCCTCGGCTCCAACCCCGGGCTGGCCTCCCGCTTCACCCGCACCCTCAGCTTCGACGACTACACCTCGACCGACCTCGTGCACATCGTCGAGCACCAGGCCCGCAGCCACCAATACCGGCTCCACGAGGACACGGTGGCCGGACTGAGGGCCTACTTCGACGGCGTGGAGCGCACCGAGCGGTTCGGCAACGGGCGTACCGCGCGCCAGGTCTTCCAGCGGATGACCGAACTGCACGCCGAACGCGTCGCCGACCTGGCCGACCCGGGCCCGGAGGCGCTGACGCTGGTACTGCCCGAGGACCTGCCGCGTACGGCGGTGCACTCGTGAGGGCGGGGTGGGAAGCGGCATGGGGGCCGGTGCGGGGAGCGGTGCGCTGCCGTACGCGCCGGTCGGCGTACCGCTGCGCGCCCCGCCCCGCCCGGCGCCCCGTGTCAGTGCACCACCGAGGAGGCCGGCGGCTCGGGGAAGACGCAGGCGCGGTCCATCTGCGCGTACGTCTGCCCCGCCCTGTTCACCATTGCGAGGAACTGACCCGACAGTTCGAGGGAGTTGGCGATCTGCCAGAGCGCCTTCTCCATGGCGGGCTTCATCGAGGCGTAGAAGTGCTGCGCCATCTCGGTCAGTTGTGCCTGGCCCTCCGGGTCGGTGTCCCCGTCGGGCATGTTGCTGGTGCCGCCGCTGCTGTTTCCGGGGGTGGTGGAGTTCATCGCCGCGAGCGGCTGCGCTTTCTCCTTGGGGCCGAACATCTCGTACTCCGTCGCGAGAACCTTGCCGCGCAGGGAGGAGTAGGCCGCGGAGGAGGTGCGCAGCCCGCCGAGCATGGACTGCTCGGCGCCGCGCACACTGGGACCGTCCATCAGGAACGGCCCGCTCTGCGCGACGTCCTTCGACGTGCCGCCGGAGCCGCCCGGGTCCCTCGGCGGGAGGTTGAACGAGGGCGGGTTCTCCCAGGCGACACTCACCTGCGGGACGAGGTAGCTGAGGTCCTTGCCGGAGTCCTCGTCGGTTTTGTCGCCGTCCGACTGGTCGTTGTCCCCGGTCAGCGGACTGGTGTCGTACTTGGACGTGTAGGGGCTGGCCATCGGCCTCCTCCTCCGGATGTGCGGCGCGGGTGGCACCTCGGGTGTGTCGCCCGCCATGTTCGCACGTACCCGGTGTCGAACAGAACTCTGGAAACACGTATCTTGAAGAGGGCACGTGTTCCGCACGGCCGTACAGGACACCTGTCCCGCGACGGCGCGGGACACCGGGGCGGGGACACCAGACAGGGGACGGACATGGCTGACACTTCCACGGCACCGAAGACGGCGGCGCAGTGGGCCGTCGCGCTCTCCGAACTGCACAGCGCCATCGGCAAGGTCAAGGGATACTCCCACGACATCTCGGGCTATCTCGTGCAGATCGGCAACGAGTTCGACCGGCTCGGCGACAACTGGCGCAGCCCCGCCGCCGCCTCCGCCGAACCGGTCGCGGAGTGGTTCACCCGTTCCGCACGGGACCTGCGCGAGCTGCTGGAGGACATGATCCGGCGCATGCAGGCGTCGTACGAGAGTTACCTGGACGCGGAGACGAAGAACTACCACAACGCCACCTGACCCGGCGCCACCCGCACACCCACACACATCACGCGACGCACCGCACACCCGAACTATGCCCACCAGCACACTTCATCGCACACCCCCATCGCAGAGGGAGGTCCCCGTGGCTGACCCAGCCGACTACGACGCGGCGACCGTGTCGGTCGACCCGCAAGGCATCGAGGAGATCTCCAGGCGGCTGCTCGGCCTCGCCGACGACGTCGCGGACGCGGTCGAGAACATCGCTGACGCCTCCTTCCAGCTCCAGCTGGGCTGGGCCGGCACCTCCGCCGAGGAGGCGAAGGCGTTCAGTGAACGCTGGGACGCCGTGATGACCGAGATGTTCGGCTCGAAGAAGAACCCCGGCCAAGGCGTGCTCAACGTCATGGCCGGCGTCGTCGACATGGTCGCCGTCACCTTCAGCAACACGGAGGTCAAGCTGGCGCAGGCCTTCCACGACTTCACCGCCGCGCTCGGCTCCGGCGACAGCAGCGTGCCCACCTCGACCCCGCCGGATGCCCCGGCCAACCTCGACCCCGAGGATTCGGCCGTCCTGGAGGACTTTCCCAACTGATGAGCCAGACCGCCTTCCACCGCCCCGCCCGCGTCCTGCCGCCCTCGGTCCCCGAACAGCAGGTGCCGCTGCCCGCCCCGCCCCAGAAGACCGCCGAGAACCAGGCGTCCAGCTGGCTCTACCTGCTGCTGCCGCTGCTCAGCAGCGTCAGCATGGCCGCCTACATGGTCACCTTCGGGCGGCTGTGGATGACCATGCTCGGCGTCGGCTTCGTCGTCACCTCCGTCGGCGTGACCGCCTATGTACGTGCCCAGTCCCGCAACGCCAGCCGCACCACCCGGCTGCGCCAGCGCGACCGCTACGTCGAGTTCCTGACCGACATCCGTGCTCAGGCCCGCGCCTCCGCCGAGGCGCAACGCGCCGTCGCCGCCTTCCTCCAGCCCAGCCCGCACCGGCTGTGGGCGCTGACCACCGGCAAGCGCCGGGTGTGGGAACGCCGCCCCGGCGACGAGGACTTCCTGCGGCTGCGCCTGGGCCAGGGGCTCGGCGAGCCCGCCATGAAACTGACCTCCCACCGGCGGGGCGACCCCACCGCCGAGTTCGAGTCGCAGTCCCAGCGCGCCGCCGACCGCCTGGTGCGCGACTACGCCCGCGTCGGCCGCCAGCCCGCCTGGGTCGACCTCGCCCACACCGGGGTGCTCAGCCTCGCCGGGCCGGCCGAACGCACCGCCGAGGCGGTCGGCGCCCTGCTGCTCCAGCTCTCCGTCCTGCACGCCCCCGACGACGTCGCGGTCGCCGCCCTCGCCGAGGACGAGGTGCCCTGGGCCTGGGCCAAATGGCTGCCGCACGCGCGGGAGGCCGCCAAGGGCCCCACCCCCGCGCTCGCCCAGGACCTCGACGCACTCGCCGACATCCTGGAGACCCACCTGGAACGGGTCCGCGCCGAACGCGCCGAACAGACGGGCGGGTTCCTGCGCCGCGACACGCCCGCCTCCCGCCACCTCGTCGTCGTCCTCGACGGCTACCGGCCCACCGCCGACTGGGCCCGTTCCCCGCTCGTCGCCGAACTGCTCGCCGAGGCCGGACCCGCCACCGGCCTCCACGTCGTGTGCACCGTCACCCGCGATGCCGAGGAACCCGGCCGGGTCGACGCCCGCGCCCGGATCGCCGCCGACGGCACCCTCACCCTGGAGAGCCCCGACCCGGCCCTCGTCGGCGCCGTCCAGGACGCCGTGGCCGACCGCTGCCCGCCCGCCCTGGCCGAGCAGACCGCCCGCGCCCTCGCCCCGCTGCGGCTGGCGGGCGAACGCGAACAGGTCCTGGCCCGTACCGTCTCCCTCCCCGAAATGCTCGGCCTGGACCGCCTCGACACCCTCGATCCGCCCTCGCTGTGGCGCGCCCCCGAGGCCGAGGACCTGCTCCGGCTGCCGCTCGGCGTCACCGGTGAGGGCGAGCAACTGATCCTCGACCTCAAGGAGTCCGCGCTCGGCGGCGTCGGCCCGCACGGACTCGTCGTCGGCGCCACCGGCTCCGGCAAGAGCGAACTGCTGCGCACCCTGGTCACCGGGCTCACCCTCACCCACTCGCCCGACGAACTCGGCTTCGTCCTGGTCGACTTCAAGGGCGGCGCCACCTTCGCCGGGGTCACCGAACTGCCGCACGTGGCCGGGCTGATCACCAACCTCGCCGACGATCTCGCGCTCATCGAGCGGGTCCGCGCCGCCCTCCAGGGCGAGCAGCAGCGCCGTCAGCGGATGCTGCGCGACGCCGGCAACGTCGACTCCGTACGCGAGTACCAGATCCTGCGCGCGCAGGGCGCCACCGACGTGCACGGGCACCCGCTGGAGCCCATGCCGTACCTGATGATCGTCGTCGACGAGTTCGGCGAACTCCTCTCCCAGCGGCCCGACTTCATCGAGCTCTTCGTGCAGATCGGCCGCGTCGGCCGCTCCCTGGGCATGCACCTGCTGCTGGCCACCCAGCGCCTCGACGAGGGCCGGCTGCGCGGACTGGAGTCGCACCTGTCCTACCGGATCTGCCTCCGCACCTTCAGCGCCGCCGAGAGCCGCGCCGTGATCGGCACCACCGACGCCTACAAACTGCCCGCCATCCCGGGCTCCGCCTACCTCAAGGTCGACGAGTCGGTGTACGAGCGCTTCCGCGTCGCACACGTCTCCGGCGCCCACCGGGGCCCCGGCGAGGAACCCGCCGCCAGGCCCGAGACCGAGCCCCCCGCCCCCTTCGGCTGGCGCACCGCGCGGGACGCCCGTGAGGAGAGCGCCGAGACCGCCGACGAGCTGACCGCGCCCGTACCGCTGCCGGAGGCCGGCCGCCGCACCGAGATGCAGGCCGCCGTCGAGCGGATGCTGCCGTACGGCACACCCGTGCACCAGGTGTGGCTGCCGCCGCTCCCGACGACCGTCGAACTCGACTCGCTGCTCGGCCCGCTCGCCACCGGTAAGGAACGCGGCCTGCACTCCTCCCTCTGGCCCGAGGGCGGCCGGCTCAGCTTTCCCGTCGGAGTCGTCGACCTGCCCGCCCGCCAGGAACAGCGCGCCCTGCTCCTCGACCTCTCCGGCGCCCACGGCCACATCGCTGTCGTCGGCGCCCCGCAGTCCGGCAGGAGCACCCTGCTGCGCACCGCGCTCGCCTCCGCCATGCTGACCCACACCCCCGACGAACTCCGTTTCATCTGCGTGGACTTCGGCGGCGGCACACTCGCCGGGATGGAGGAGGCGCCGCATGTGTCGGGGGTCGCGGTACGCCACGACGAAGCCCGGGTGCGCCGGGCGCTGACGATCGTGCGCCAGCGCGTCGAGGAACGTGAACGCCTCTTCCGCGAGCTGAAGATCGACTCCGCGCAGGACTTCCGCCGTCTGCGCGAGCAGGGCGCCCTGCCGGAGGGCACCGACGGCGCCGACCTGGTCCTCGTCCTGGACAACTGGGGGGCGGTGCGCGGCGCGGTCGAGGAGGCCGACGAGATCGTGCAGGACATCGCCTCGCGCGGACTCGGCGTCGGCGTTCACCTGATGCTCAGCGCCAACCGCTGGAACGAGATCCGTGCCGCCTTGCGCGACAGCATCACCGGCCGGCTGGAGCTGCGGCTCAACGATCCCGGCGAGTCCGAGATCTCCCGCACCGCCGCCCGCGGCCTGCGCGCCGTCGTCCCCGGCCGGGGCATCATCGCGCCCGGCAACATGTTCCACGCTTCGCTGCCCCGCGCCGACGCGCTCGCCGCGGCCGAAGGGCTCACCCAGGCGCAGCAGCGGCTCGTCACCGAGCTGCGGACCGGCTGGAACGGCACCGAGGCCCCGCCGCTGCGGGTGCTCGGCGAGCACATCGACGCCGGAGAACTGGCCGCGGCCGTCGAGGCGGCCCACCCGCGCGGCGCCGGTCTCGGCACCGGCGACGTACCCGTGGGCCTGCGCGAGGCGGACCTCGCCCCCGCCGTGCTCAACCTGGAGAAGGAAGGCGGCCCGCACTTCCTCGTGCTCGGCGAGACCGGCTCGGGCAAGACCGAGTTCCTGCGCTCCTGGATGCGCCGCATGGCCGCGACCCGTTCCCCGTGGGACATCCGCTTCGTCGTCGTCGACTACCGGCGCGGCCTGCTCGAATGCGTACCGGAGGACTACATCGGCGCGCAGGCCGGCGAGTCCGCGTCCGCCGAGGTGTACGTCGAGCAACTGGTCGAGAAGCTGCGGGAACGTACCCCGCCCGCCGGGATCAGCGCCCGCGACCTGCGTGCGCGCAACTGGTGGACCGGCCCCGAGCTGTACCTCGTCGTCGACGACTACGACCTCGTCTCCGGCGGGGCCGGGGGGCGCGGGCCCCTCGCGCAGGTGACCGACTTCCTCGCGCACGCCGTCGACATCGGCTTCCACCTGGTACTGGCCCGCCGGATCGGCGGCGCCTCCCGCTCGCTCACCTCCGATCCGCTCGTCGCGCGGCTGCGCGAACTGGGCACCGGCGGCCTGCTCCTGTCCGGCGACCCGCGCGAGGGCGCGCTGCTCGGGGACCACCGCGCGGCCCGCCGCGCCCCGGGCCGCGGCACGCTCGTCTCGCGCAAGGAGGGGGTGGTGATCCAGGCCGTGCACGACACGCCGGAGCAGTCCACGGAGCCCACCACGGAGCCCCGCCGCTCCGGCCCCGCCACACAACCCGCCCCGTCCGCCCCGCAATTCCCGCCGGTCACCGCCGTCTGACGCGGGGGCGCCCCGCGCGGGCGCCCCCGCACCTCCCCCGCCGCTGTTCCGCTGAAAGGTCTCGTCCTCCCATGGCTCAGTTCGACACGGGTCCGATCCGGGACTTCGCCGCGGAGTGGATTCAGTACGGCGACGGCCTCTACGAGCTGGCCCAGTCCATGAAGGATCAGATGGACGGGATGCAATGGAGCGGCAAGGCGGCCGTCGCGGCCCGCGAGGGCTTCGGGTCCGGGGAACAGAGCGTGCGCTCCTCGATGCTCGCCGCCGCCGACATCGCCTGGAAGACCGGCGAAGCCCTCAACATCTACGCCGACGAGGTCGACAAGGCCGTCAAGGAGATCAACAAGCAGCGACTGGTGGCCGCGCTGGCCAACATCTTCGGCCTGGCCCTGCTCGGCCTGACGGTCGGCGTCGGCATCCTGCTCATGCCCTACCTGGAGATGTTCGCCGAGTGGGCCACCGCGGTGATCAACCTCGCGGAACGCTCGGCCGCCGAGATGTTCGGCATCGAACTGGCCGCCTTCGCCGCCGAGACCGTCATCGCCTCCGGCCTCGGCCTGGGCTCGGACCTGCTCATCCAGCTGATGGCCAACGCCGCGGCCGGCGAGAAGATGCACATCGACTGGGCCAACGAGGCGTGGGCGATCGGCCTCGGCGCCGAGGCCGTGTTCGCCACGAAGATCGGTGAGAAGTGGCTGGACCCGGCGGTCCACTCCCAGCCGCACACAGCCCCCACCGCCACGGGCGGCACGGGCGAGGGCCCCGGCGTACCGGTACCGGCCAGCAACCTGCCCAAGGACGGCGGCGCGGCGCCCGGTTTCTCGGGCCACACCGTCGAGAACCCGCCCGCGCACACCCCCCTGAAGACCACCGAGCTGCCTCCGAGGGGCACCCGTCCCGCCGGTGCCGAGGCCCCGGCCCCGCACCCGGTGACCTCCGGCCCGAACCGCACCTCCGCCGCTGCCACCGGCGAGACCACCCCCACCACCGGCACGCCCGCCCCGGTCCGCTCGACCGCCCAGAACTCCGCTCCGGCCGGGACCGGCGTACGCTCCGGGGCCGATCCGGTCCGCCAGGACACCGCCCCCACCCCCCACGACGTCCCCGGCGGCGCGAAGCCCGAGGAGGCGACGGCGCCGACCGGCCCGGGCCCCGGCGCCGGGGCGGTACGTGCCACCGCCCCCGAACCCTCCGCCGCCGCCGGTCCCTCGGGTCCCGGCGGCGCCCGGAGCGGTGACGGCGCGACCCGGCCCGCTCCGGACAACGGTGCTGTACGGGCCTCCGGCGACGACCCGGACGGCGCCCGGGGCCCTCTCCACGG
>NZ_JAAGLR010000663.1 GCF_010548245.1 Streptomyces sp. SID11385 | reverse complement strand
TCGCCCGCGAGGGCGGCGAGCCGGAGGCCGCCCTGTGGTGGCGCCGGGCCGCCGAGGCCGGGCACGGCCGCGCGGCGCTGCGGCTCGGGCTGTTCTTCGCGCGCCGGGGCGAACTGGAGGAGAGCCAGCACTGGTGCGATGCGGCCGTGGCCGCGGGACCGGGGGAGGTGGCCGAGCGGGCGGGACGGCTGCGGGAGGCGCTTCGCGAGGAGCTGAGCGCGTAATGCCTGCGGCGGGGGCGGGGAACCGATTTGCTTCTGGGCGGGGGCGCCCCGTAGAGTCGGGTTCACCGACGCGGGGTGGAGCAGCTCGGTAGCTCGCTGGGCTCATAACCCAGAGGTCGCAGGTTCAAATCCTGTCCCCGCTACCAAGGCCGAATGGGCCGGAGATCATCGATCTCCGGCCCATTGGTGTTTTCAGGCGCGGGCGCTTTCCGCGCAGGCGTTTTCAGGCGCGGGGCGTCGCCGTTCCCGGGCGCGCTGGCGCGCTTGCCTTCAGGCGCTCGCGCAGTCGGGGCACAGGCCCCGGTAGGTGATCTCCACGTCCGAGACCGTGTAGCCGAAGCGCTCGTCGGCGGGGAGGTCCTTCAGCGGGTCGCCCGCCGGGCGTACGTCGCGGACGGCGCCGCAGTTCGCGCAGACCAGGTGCTGGTGCGGGTGGTGCGCGTTGGGGTCGTAGCGCTTGGCGCGGTGGTCGGTCGCGACCTCGATGACCTCACCGAGCGAGACCATCTCGCCGAGCGTGTTGTAGACGGTGGCACGCGAGATCTCGGGGAGGCGCTGCGCGGCCCGCGCGTGCACCTCGTCGGCGGTCAGGTGGACGTGGTCGCCGTCGAGTACCTCGGCGACCACGCGGCGCTGCGCCGTCATGCGCCAACCGCGCCCACGAAGCCGTTCCAGAAGGTCACTCATAGGGCAAAGGGTATCAGGCAACCGGCCTGATTCCGAACGAGTGTCGCTTTGGAGGCTAGCTTGAATTAGATGAAGTCCAATGTAGGATCGTTCCACGGTTCGTCCGAGCCGGAACGATGCGGGAGGCAACAGTGACGCAGGGGCAGGGACCACTCACGACCGAGGCCGGGGCTCCGGTCGCCGACAACCAGAACAGTGAGAGCGCGGGTGCGGGCGGGCCCGTCCTCGTCCAGGACCAGTCGCTCCTGGAGAAGCTGGCCCACTTCAACCGCGAGCGCATCCCGGAGCGCGTCGTGCACGCCCGGGGCGCCGGCGCCTACGGGACCTTCACCGTCACCGCCGACGTGAGCCGCTGGACGCGGGCCCGTTTCCTCTCCGAGGTCGGCAAGCGGACCGAGACTTTCCTGCGCTTCTCGACCGTCGCGGGCAACCTCGGCGCCCCGGACGCCGTGCGCGACCCGCGCGGTTTCGCGCTGAAGTTCTACACGGAGGACGGCAATTACGACCTCGTCGGGAACAACACCCCGGTCTTCTTCGTCCGGGACGCGATCAAGTTCCCCGACTTCATCCACACCCAGAAGCGCGACCCGTACACGGGCTCGCAGGAGCCGGACAACGTGTGGGACTTCTGGGGCCTGTCGCCCGAGTCCACGCACCAGGTGACGTGGCTCTTCGGCGACCGCGGCATCCCCGCCTCGTACCGGCACATGGACGGCTTCGGCTCGCACACGTACCAGTGGAACAACGCGGCCGGAGAGGTCTTCTGGGTCAAGTACCACTTCAAGACGGACCAGGGCATCAAGACGCTGACCGTCGAGGAGGCGGCGAAGCTCGCGGGCGCGGACCCCGACTCGCACCAGCGCGACCTGCGGGAGGCGATCGAGCGGGGCGAGTACCCGAGCTGGACGGTGCAGGTGCAGATCATGCCCGCCGCCGACGCCGAGAACTACCGCTTCAACCCCTTCGACCTCACGAAGGTGTGGCCGCACGCGGACTACCCGCCGATCGAGATCGGGAAGCTGGAGCTGAACCGCAACCCGGAGAACATCTTCGCCGAGGTCGAGCAGTCGATCTTCAGCCCGGCGCACTTCGTGCCCGGCATCGGCCCCTCGCCGGACAAGATGCTCCAGGGCCGGCTCTTCGCCTACGGCGACGCGCACCGCTACCGCGTCGGCATCAACGCCGACCACCTCCCGGTCAACCGCCCGCACGCGGCCGAGGCGCGCACGTACAGCCGTGACGGTTTCCTCTACGACGGCCGCCACGGCGGTACGAAGAACTACGAGCCGAACAGCTTCGGCGGCCCCGCGCAGACCGGGCAGCCGCTGTGGCAGCCGACCGGGGTCACCGGCGCGACGGGCCAGTACGAGGTGCCCCGGCACGCGGAGGACGACGACTTCGTCCAGGCGGGGAACCTGTACCGGCTCATGCCCGAGGACGCCAAGGAGCGCCTGATCAGCAACCTCGCCGACTCGATCGCGGGCGTCTCGCGGGACGACATCGCGCAGCGGGCGATCGAGAACTTCCGCCAGGCGGACGCGGACTTCGGGAAGCGGCTGGACGAGGCGGTGCGGGGGCGGCGGGGGTGAAGGTGGGGGCGGGGCGGGGCAGCGCTCAGCCGCCCGCGCTCAGCCCCCTCCCGCCCGGGGGGACGACCCCTATACAAGTCTCCCAAATCCGCACCCCCACCCCCCGCCCTCCCGCCACATCTGTGGATAACTCGCCAAAACCCGCACAACGACTCACCAGTACGAGTGAGCCGTTGTGCGGGTTCGCGTCACTTATCCACAGGCGCACCCCGAGCGACCGAGCACCCACCCCAGCGACCGAGCACCCACCTCCAGCGGACGCCGCACCCCCACCGGGCGCACCACCACCGGGCGCAGCACCACCGGGCGCACCACCACCGGGCGCACCACCACCGGACGCCGCACCCTCAGCGGGCACCTTCCAACGGCCACCCCACCCCCGCAGCCCCCGCTCCCCCCAGCCCCCCTCAGTACCGCTGGTTCAGATAACTCAGCAGCTCGTCGTGCAGCACCCCGTTCGACGCCGCCGCGTTGCCGCTGTGCGGGCCCGGGCGGCCGTCGAGGCCCGTGAAGGTGCCGCCCGCCTCCGTGACCACGATCGCGTTCGCCGCCATGTCCCACAGCGACAGCTCCGGCTCGGCGCAGATGTCCACGGAGCCCTCGGCGACCATCATGTACGGCCAGAAGTCCCCGTAGCCGCGCGTGCGCCACACCGCCCGGCTCAGGTCGAGCAGCCCGTTCAAGCGGCCCTGCTCCTCCCAGCCGGTGAGCGAGGAGTACGCGAACGAGGCGTCCGCCATGCGCCGTACGCCGGAGACCCGCAACCGGCTCGCCGAGGTGAGGCTGCGTCCGGTGAAGGCGCCGTGCCCGTACGCCGCCCACCAGCGGCGGTTGAGGGCCGGTGCCGAGACGACGCCGACCACCGGGTGCCACGTGCCCTGCTCGCCCTCGCGCCCGGGGAACAGCTCCATGAGCGAGATGAGGGTCGCCCAGACCGGCACCCCGCGCACGTAGTTCTTCGTGCCGTCGATCGGGTCGATCACCCAGCGGCGCGGGCCGGTGCCGCGCAGCCCGTACTCCTCGCCGAGGATCGCGTCGCGCGGCCGGGCCCGCTGGAGCTGGGAGCGGATCAGCTCCTCGGCCGCCTTGTCCGCCTCGGTCACCGGCGTCAGGTCGGGTTTCGTCTCGACCTTGAGATCCAGCGCCTTGAAGCGCTCCATCGTGGTGGCGTCGGCCGCGTCGGCCAGGACGTGAGCGAGGCGCAGATCATCGTGGTAGTCGGCCATGGCCGAACAGTATCCACGCGCCCGCCGCGTGATCCAGTCGCGGTCAACCGGCCGCCCGGCCCGCGGTCAACCGGCCGCCCGGTCCGCGGTCAACCGGCCGCCCGGTCCGCCCTCAGTGCGCCGAGCCGGAGAGCTGGAGACCGATGACGCCCGCGATGACGAGGCCGATCGAGACGATCTTGAGGACCGAGACGAGGTCGTCCATGAAGACCATGCCGTAGATCGCGGTGCCCGCCGCCCCGATGCCCGTCCACACCGCGTACGCCGGGCCCACGTCGAGCTTCTTCAGCGAGAGCGTCAGCAGGCCGAAGCTGCCGAGCGCGAAGCTGGCGAAGGCGATGGTCGGCCACAGCCGGGTGAAGCCGTGGGAGAGCTTCAGGCAGATCGCGAAGCCCGTCTCCAGCAGCCCGGCCACGACGACCAGCAGCCACGCCATGTGGTCTCTCCCTCAACGCTCGTACGGACCCGCCCGCGCACCGCCGCCGACAGCGGCACCGCACCCGGACCGGCCCCGGTCCGCCCCGTGCGGACCCGCCCGAGCTTATGCCTTTGCCTTCCCTTGGCAGACGCAATCCCTCTTCCCGCGCGCAGGCCACGCCACACCTGGCGCCCGCTCAGTCCCCCTCGTGGCGCTCCCGCGTGGACAGCAGCCGCCGCAGCGAGGCGAGGCGCTCGGGGCCCGCGTGGCCCTCGGCGACCCAGGCGTCCAGCGCGCACTCCGGCTCGTCGTGCGAGCAGCCGCGCGGGCACTCCTCGATCCCCGGGACGAGGTCGGGGAAGGCGAGCACGACGCGCGAGGGATCGACGTGCGCGAGCCCGAAGGACCGCACGCCCGGCGTGTCGACGACCCAGCCGCCGGCCCCGTCGAGCGGCAGCGCCAGCGCCGACGTCGTCGTGTGCCTGCCGCGCCCCGTGACCGCGTTGACGTGCCCGGTCGTACGCCGCTGGTCCTCGGGCACCAGCGCGTTGACCAGCGTCGTCTTGCCCACGCCCGAGTGCCCGACGAACGCCGTGACCTTCCCGTCGAGCAGCTCCCGCACCCGCCCGGCCGCCTCGCCGTCGTACAGCTCCTCGCGGCTCGTCACGACGTACGGGACGCCGAGCGGCGTGTACGTCTCCAACAGCCGGTCGGGGGAGGCGAGATCGGACTTGGTGAGGACGAGCAGCGGGCTCAGGCCGCCGTCGTACGCCGCGACGAGGCAGCGGTCGATCATGCGGGGGCGCGGCTCGGGGTCGGCGAGCGCCGTGACGATCGCGAGCTGGTCGGCGTTGGCGACGACGACGCGCTCGTAGGGATCGTCGTCGTCGGCCGTGCGGCGCAGCACCGAGCGGCGCTCCTCGATGCGGACGATACGGGCGAGGGTGTCCTTCTCGCCGGACAGGTCGCCGACGAGTGCGACGCGGTCGCCGACCACGGCGGCCTTGCGGCCCAGCTCACGGGCCTTCATCGCGACGACCCTGCGCCCCTCGACGAGGCAGGTGAGCCGCCCCCGGTCGACGGTGAGGACCATGCCGGAGGAGGCGTCCTCGTGCTTGGGCCTGATGTGGGTACGGGGGCGGCTGCCCCGGCGGCCGGGGCGGACGCGGACGTCGTCCTCGTCGGGGTTCTTTCCGTAGCGGCGCATCGCTCAGGTCCCGTCAGTTCCCGAGCATTCCGGTCCACAGCTCCGGGAAGTCGGGCAGCGTCTTCGCCGTCGTCGCGACGTTCTCGATCTCCACGCCGGGCACCGCGAGCCCCAGGATCGCCCCCGCCGTGGCCATCCGGTGGTCCTCGTACGTGTGGAAGACGCCGCCGCGCAGCGGGCGCGGGCGGACGTGGAGGCCGTCGGCGGTCTCGGTGACGTCGCCGCCGAGTTCGTTGATCTCCTTGGTGAGCGCCGCGAGCCGGTCCGTCTCGTGCAGGCGCAGGTGCGCGACGCCGCGCAGCGTCGAGGGGGAGTCGGCGAGCGCCGCGACGGCCGCGATGCCGGGGGTCAGCTCGCCGACCTCGCCCAGATCGACGTCGATGCCGTGGATACGGCCCGAGCCGGTGAGCGTGAGGCCCGCCTCGGTCAGCTCGCAGGTGCCGCCCATCGCGGTGAAGATCTCCCGGAGCCGGTCGCCCGGCTGCGTCGTGCGCGCCGGCCAGTCCGGGATCGTCACGGTGCCGCCCGTGACCAGCGCGGCGGCGAGGAAGGGCTGCGCGTTGGAGAGGTCGGGCTCGATCGTGAGGTCGCGGCCGAGCAGCGCGCCCGGCGTCACACGCCACACGTTCGGCTCGCCGCCGGTCTCCGGCTCGTCGACCTGCGCGCCGACCGCGCGCAGCATGTCCACGGTCATCCGGATGTGGGGGAGCGAGGGCAGCGTCCGGCCCGTGTGCCGCAGCTCGACGCCCTGGTTGAAGGACGGCGCCGAGAGCAGCAGCGCGCTGATGAACTGCGAGGAACTGGACGCGTCCACCTCGACCTTGCCGCCGTCGAGCGCGCCGCTGCCGAAGACCGTGAGCGGCAGCGCGCCCCGGTCGCCGTCGTCGATACGGGCGCCGAGCGCGCGCAGCGCGTCGATCACGCCGTGCAGCGGGCGCTCGTAGGAACGCGGGTCGCCGTCGAAGCGGATCGCGCCCTCGGCGAGCGTCGCGACGGGCGGCAGGAAGCGCATGACGGTGCCCGCGTTGCCGACGTCGACGGTCGTGGGGCCGCGCAGCCCGGCCGGGATGACCCGCCACGCCTCGCCCGCGCCGGTGATCCCGCAGGTCTCCGACGAGACCGTCTCCTCGATGCCGACGCCCATCGTGCGCAGCGCGCTCGCCATCAGGAGCGTGTCGCGCGAGCGCAGCGGGCGGCGCAGCCAGCCCGGCTCGGCCGCGAGCGCGGCGAGCACGAGCGCCCGGTTGGTGATCGATTTGGAACCGGGCACCCGCACGGTCGCGCGAACGGGCCCCTCCGCGTGCGGCGCGGGCCAGAGGTCGGTCAGTGCAGGCGTCTCGGTCATGACCTCACTCTAGTCGCTCAGGGTGATCCACGATCCTGTCCAAATGCGCCGAAACCAGTCCGAAACAGGGGTGTGGTAGGCGGGACGGGCGTGGCCCGAGGGGGCTGTTTCACCCGCACGAGGGGCCCGCGCACGCCGGTGGACACGCACCGGCGCGTACGACCCCGGCCGGCCCCTCCCGCGGCGCCGCACAGCGCCTCGCGGCCCCTCACAGTCCGAGCAGCCAGCGCCCGCCCGCGACGAGCGAGCCGAGCGAGACCGCGAAGAAGAGCAGCAGCCACAGCCCGGCCGGCACGTGGGTCAGCCGCGCGAGCTGGTCGGGGTCGGAGTCGTACGCGCCCTCGCGGCGCCGCTTGCCCCGCAGCTCGAAGACCGGGCGCACCCCGCCGAGCAGCAGGAACCACACCGCGGTGTACGCGAAGAAGGACTGCGCCTGCGGACCGGTGAGCCAGGAGACGAGGACGAAGGCGGCGCCCGTGACGAGCACCGTGAATATCCCGTAGGCGTTGCGGACCATGATCAGCAGGAGCAGGAGGAGCGCCGTCGCCGCCCACAGCAGGAGCGTGATGTGGTGCGCGGCGAGCAGCCAGGCACCGCCGAGACCGAGCAGCGAGGGGGCGACGTACCCGGCCGCCGCGGTGAGGATCATGCCGGGACCGGTCGGCTTCCCGCGGCTCACGGTGAGCCCCGAGGTGTCCGAATGCAGCCGCACGCCCTCCAGGCGCCGCCCGGTCAGGAGCGCGACGAGCCCGTGCCCGCCCTCGTGCGCGATCGTCACGGCGTTCCGGGTCAGGTGCCACAGCGGGCGCGGCCCGACGCCGAGGAGGGCGAGCAGCAGCGCGACGAGGACGACCCAGCGCTCGGGGGACGGCTGGCTGCCGAAGACGCGGTGCCAGAGTCCGGGGAGATCGGTGGGGTGCATGGGGCGAAGGCTCCTCGGGTCGGGGGTGGACGTGGCAGGCTGAAGGTCATGTGTGGACGGTATGCGGCCTCTCGTGCCCCCGAGGATCTCGTCTCGCTCTTCGGCGTGGAGAAGTGGGAGCCGAGCGAGACCCTGGCCCCCGACTGGAACGTGGCCCCGACGAAGCTCGTCCCCGCGATCCTCGACCGGCCGCTCAAGGGAGAGGACGCGGGGGACAGGCGGCCGGTTCGCCAGCTCCGCCCGCTCAAGTGGGGCCTCGTGCCCTCCTGGTCCAAGTCCCCCGAGGGCGCCGCGCGGATGATCAACGCGCGCGCCGAGACGGTCCACGAGAAGCCCTCCTACCGCCGCGCCTTCGCCGCCCGCCGCTGCCTGCTCCCCGCCGACGGCTACTACGAGTGGGTCACGGGCAAGGACGAGCGGCGCCTGGAGGAGGAGGGCCGCCGCAAACGCCCCCGCAAACAGCCCTACTTCGTCACCCCGGCCGACGGCTCCGTCTTCGCGATGGCCGGGCTGTACGAGTTCTGGCGCGACCGCACGCTCCCCGACGACCACCCGCAGGCCTGGTGGGCCACGTGCACGGTCCTCACGACGGAGGCGGAGACGGCCCCGCTCGCCCTCGCCCCCGAGGAGGGCCCCCGCTCCCTCGCCGACATCCACCCGCGCATGCCCCTCATGCTCACCCCCGACCGCTGGGACGCCTGGCTCGACCCCGCCGGCGCCGCCCCGGAAGCCCTCCTCGCCCCGCCCCCCGAGGGCCTGATGCGCGCCTACCCGGTCAGCACGGAGGTGAGCAACGTCCGCAACAACGGCCCCGAACTGGAGAAGGAACTGGCGGCCCCGGAGGAGGGCACGCTGTTCTGAGGGGCGTTGATCAAGCCTCTCCGGCGTGTGAGGAGCGGGGTGTGGGGCGGAGCCCCACG
>NZ_JAAGLR010000630.1 GCF_010548245.1 Streptomyces sp. SID11385 | reverse complement strand
AGTCCGCGAGCGCCCCGGCCACGGCGGGGCTGCGGCGGCTCAGCGGCACGGCCCCCGCGGCGAGGGCGCGCAGCAGCGCGAGCGAGTGACGGTCGGCCAGGGGCGGCACGTCGACCCGTACCGCCTCCAGCGCGGTGCGCGGCAGCGGGGGCCCGGAGACGACGACGAGGAGGAAGCCCTCGGAGGTCACGGGGACGAGGTGCCGCACTTGCGCGGCGGCCGTGACGTGGTCGATGACGACGAGGGTGGGCCGGCCCGAGATCCGGCGCCGGTACTCCTCGATACGCCCCTGCTCGGTCGGTGGCAGGGCGTCAGGTGCGAGTCCCGTGCGCCCGAGGAGTGCGGCGAGTACCGCGGCCGGAGTGGGCGCGGGGACGCCCGGCACGTCACGGAGGTCGAGATGGAGCCGCCGCTCGCCGAAGGCGCCCTCGCCGAGTGCCATCCAGTGCAGCGCCGTCGCGCTCGTGCCGATACCGGGCGGTCCGCACAACTGCACCGCGCGCGGTGCGCCTTGATAGGCGCGCCTGGCCTCGTGGTCGAGCTGGCGCAGGACGTTCTTGCGGTTCTGAAAGTCGTGGGGCGCGAGCGGTACGGGCGGCCACGAAGCGTCCCCCGCGGCGGTGCGCAGCCGGGGGATCGCGCCCATCGCCGCCAGCCACTCGCGGGCATGCCCGGGGTGCTCGCGCAGCAGCAGGCTCAGCGCGTTCCCGAGGTCGTCGCGTGTCGCGGGATCGGCGAGCGAGGGTACGGGGGTCCCGCGGCGCAGCGTGCGGTTGATCAGGCCGTGGGTGCTGACGAGGAGTTGCTTGCCCACCTCGCCCCCGGCACCGTTGTACACCGCGCCGAGGAACGCGCTCAGCGCCCCGGCCGTCACCACTTCGAGCACGCCGGCCCCTCCCCGCTTCCCATGGTCCCGCTCGGCATTGGGGGACCGTATCCACCCCGACACCCCGGGAAACCGTATCCACCCCACCGGCTCCCCCGTACCGGAACGCCCCGGAACTTGGCCCCGCGCCCCGGTGCGCGGCCCCTCCGACGTCCGGGGACACGGCCCGCCGCCCTCATGTACCCGGCACCCATTCCCCTTACGACATTGCCGGAACCGTGCAGTGCGCCCGGGGCGTGGAGGAGGGCAGGATCGGGGGAGCGGCCCGGCGCCAGGGCCGTGGGAACGGGGGTGGGTGGCCGTGGGGGGTCGGAAACCGTGGGCGCGCTTCGCGGGGGACGAGGGGCCCTCGCTGCGGGAATTCGTCGGCGCGCTCTGCGTCATCCGTACCGGCTGGGTCGATGTCCGCTTCGGGCAGGCCGAGGTCCGCGCGACGGACGGATCGACCGCGCTGGTGCAGGTACGGCAGTACGAGGGCGAGGAGTTGGTGCTCGGGAGCACCGGGCTGCTCTACGCCTACGAGGAGGAACAGGGGTTCTTCTGGGTCGCGCCCTTCGACCCCGGCCTCGACCCCGCCCCTCCTGAACCGGGCCGCTGACCCAGCGCCCCACCCCGTCCGGCACGGCACGGGCCACCCGGGCCACGCCCGTACCGCGAGGCCCACCCGCGCACGCCACACCCGCGCGGCCACGCCGACACCGCGCGGCCCGCCCTGCCACGCCGACACCGCGCGGCCCGCCCGCCACGTACGCACCCGAGAACGCTCACGCGCTCCCGTCGCCTACCTCCACACCACCCCGCACCCCATTCCTCCGCATACGCATCGCTTCGTTACTGACCGGGGGGTCACTCGTGAATCTGCTCCTGGGGGTCGGTATTCCGGCCGTCGTCCTGCTCCTGCTGATCGCCGCGGGGCTGCTGCTCGTCAGCAAGCTCTTCCGGAAGGTCGAGCAGGGGCGGGCGCTCATCGTCTCCAAGTACCGCAAGGTCAGCGTCACGTTCACCGGCCAGGTCGTGCTGCCGGTGTTCCACAAGGCGGAGGTCATGGACATCTCGGTGAAGACCATCGAGATCTCCCGCACCGGCGCGGACGGCCTGATCTGCCGCGACAACATCCGCGCGGACATCCGCATCTCGTTCTTCGTCCGGGTCAACAAGACCGTCGAGGACGTCATCAAGGTCGCCCAGGCGATCGGCACCGCGCGCGCCAGCGACCGCGGCACGCTCCAGGAGCTGTTCAACGCCAAGTTCTCCGAGGCGCTCAAGACGGTCGGCAAGCAGCTCGACTTCACCGACCTCTACACGATGCGCGAGGAGCTGCGGGACCGGATCATCCAGGTCATCGGCACCGACCTCAACGGCTACAGCCTGGAGGACGCGGCGATCGACTACCTGGAGCAGACCCCGCTCGCCCAGCTCGACCCGGCGAACGTCCTCGACGCCCAGGGCATCCGCAAGATCACCGAGCTGACGGCCGTCGAGCACGTGCGCACCAACGAGTTCCAGCGCACCGAGGAGAAGGAGATCACGCGCCAGAACGTCGACGCGCGCGAGGCCATCCTGGAGCTGGAGCGCCGCCAGTCGGAGGCGGAGAGCAAGCAGAAGCGCGAGATCGAGACGGTGCGGGCGCGCGAGGACGCCGAGACGGCGCGCGTCGTCGAGGAGGAACGGCTGCGCGCGCAGGCCGCGTTCCTGCGGACGGAGGAGCAGCTCGGCGTCCAGCGCGAGAACCAGGCGCGCGAGATCGCCGTGGCGCAGAAGAACCGCGAGCGGGTCATCGCGATCGAGAACGAGCGCATCGAGAAGGACCGCCTTCTGGAGGTCATCGGCCGCGACCGGGAGACCGAACTGACCCGGATCGCCGCCGAGAAGGAGGTCGAGGGCGAGCGCCGCGCGATCGCCGAGGTCATCCGCGAGCGCGTCGCCGTGGACCGTACCGTCGCCGAGCAGGAGGAGGCGATCAAGCGGCTGCGCGCGGTCGAGGAGGCCGAGCGGCTGCGGCAGTCGGCGGTCATCGCGGCCGAGGCGGAGGCGCAGGAACAGCTCGTCAAGGACATCAAGGCCGCCGAGGCGGCGGAGCAGGCCGCGGTGCACCGCGCGGCCGAGCAGCTCACGCTCGCGGAGGCGCGCGACAAGGCGGCCTCGCTCGACGCGCAGGCCAAGGTGCGGCTCGCGGAGGGCGTGCAGGCGGAGGCCGCGGCCGAAGGTCTCGCCGCCGTGCGCGTACGGGAGCAGGAGGCGGCCGTCACCGAGAAGACCGGGCTCGCCGAGGCCCGCGCGACGGAGGCGCGGCTGC
>NZ_JAAGLR010000602.1 GCF_010548245.1 Streptomyces sp. SID11385 | reverse complement strand
CCGAGACGGCGACCCCCGCCCCCGAGGAACCCCCCGCCGCACCCGCACCCGCACCCGCCCCCGCACCCCCCGCCTCCCCCTACGCCATAGGCCCGGACGCCCACGCGCGCATTCCGGACACCGCCGAGGCGGAGGCCGCCGCCGCGGAGCGGGTGGAGAGCTGGGACCGGGTCACCGACAAGGGCCTGCCCAAGCGCACGCCGAAGATCTCGGCGCCCGCCCCCGCCCCCCGTGCGGCCACCCCCGGCGTGGACGCCGAGGCCCTGCGCCGCAGGCTCGGCGGCTTCCACCAGGGGGCCACCCAGGGCCGCAAGGACGTGGAGGCCGCCCTCGCCGAGGAGACCGGGAGCCTGACCCCTCCCGGCGCCGAGGACGAGGAACCCGCCCGGGAAGGCGCGCAGGCGCCCCCCGGGAGCACCCGACCGCCCGCCGCCCCGACCACGGCGGACGCGCGTGAGGTATCAGCCGAGGGGGACTCAGCCGAGGAGGAACGCAGGTGACTGCGCCCGGCCGTACCACAGGTACGGCACGCACCGTCGACTCAACCACGCCGGGCGGCGACCGGACCGGTTACGGCCTCAGCAAAGAGGCCCGTAACCTCCAGTGGCTGCTCACCAACCTCGTCGAGGAGGTACCGGGGCTCCTCTCGGTCGCCGTCGTCTCCTCGGACGGACTGCTGCTGCTCTCCTCCGACCCCGCGCACCAGCGCGCCGCCGCGGGGACGGACCGCCCGCAGGGCCCGCGCGGCTCCAGCGCCGACCTCGCCACGATCGTCTCCGGGCTCGGCAGCCTGTGCGTCGGCGCGGCGCGGCTCATGGACGCGGGCGGCGTCAAACAGACCATGGTCGCGATGGCGGAGGGCGCGCTCTTCGTCATGGCGATCAGCGACGGCTCGCTCCTCGGGGTGCACGCCGCCGCCGACTGCGACATGAGCGTCGTCGCCTACCACATGGCCCTCTTCGTGGGCCGCGCCGGACACGTCCTGACCCCCGAACTCCGCAGCGAGCTGCGGCAGTCGATGGAGGGCGAGGTGCCCGGCGAGGTGCCCGGGGCGAGGACGGCGAAGGGAGCGGAGCAGTGAGCGAACCCAAGAGTCCGAAGCTCCCGACGAGGGGAGCCGACCGCAAACCCTCGCGCGTGCGCCCGTACTCGCTCACCGGGGGCCGTACCCGCTTCGGGCACGTGCTGCTCGTCGAGACCTTCGTCGCCGCGCTCGAAGCGCCGCAGGAGCGCCCCGAGCTGGTCAACGGCGACCTGCGCACCAAGGTCATGCCGGAGATGCGCGCCATCGTCGAACTGTGCCGCAGGATGCGCACGGTGGCCGAGATCGCGGCGCTCCTGCGCATGCCGCTCGGGGTCGTCCGCGTACTCCTCAGCGACCTCGCCGACCAGGGAAAGATCCGCGTCTACGGCACCGGGCAGCAGCCCGGCCAGCCCGACCGCGCACTGCTGGAAAGGGTGCTGAGTGGACTCCGCCGCCTCTGATCTCCTCGGCCGCCCGGGGCCCGCGTACGTGGGCGCCCGCGCCCCGGCGCAGGCCCCCGCGCCCGGAGAGGAGGACCTCAAGCCCTGGCAGCTGGACACGAGCCGGGCTCCCGCGTCGACGAAGATCGTGGTCGCGGGCGGCTTCGGCGTCGGCAAGACGACGCTCGTCGCCGCCGTCTCGGAGATCGTGCCGCTCCAGACCGAGGCCGTCATGACCCGCGCGAGCGAGGACACCGACGACCTCTCGGCGACCCCGGAGAAGTCGACGACGACGGTCGCGATGGACTTCGGGCGCATCACGCTCGACGACGACCTCGTGCTCTACCTCTTCGGCACGCCGGGCCAGCAGCGTTTCTGGTTCATGTGGGACGACATCGTGCGCGGCGCGGTCGGCGCCGTCGTGCTCGCCGACACCCGCAGGCTCGGCGACTGCTTCCCCGCTCTCGACTACTTCGAGAGCTGCGGGCTGCCGTACGTCGTCGCCGTCAACCACTTCGACGGCTCGGAGCGCTTCGAGCCCGGCGACGTGCGGGAGGCGCTGACGATCCCCGCGCACGTACCTGTGATGATCATGGATGCGCGGCGCAGGATATCGGTCGTCGAGACCCTGCTCGCGCTCGTCGGTCACGCGCTCGACGCCCTGCCCGAGTAGGCGGCGTGACGGTCTCCGTACGGGGGTAGGACGACCCGTACGGAGACCGGGCCGGCGACGACGTCCCGTACACCCCCGGGCGCCCCGCTTCGCGGCCCACGGACGCCCGCCCAGGCAAGGAGAACCGCAAGGCATGCGGAAGGTACTCATCGTGGGGGCCGGGCAGTCCGGTCTCCAGATCGCTCTCGGCCTCCAGTCCCACGGCTACGAGGTCACCCTCATGTCGAACCGCACGGCCGACGAGATCCGCTCCGGGCGGGTCATGTCGACGCAGTGCATGTTCCACACCGCGCTCCAGCACGAACGCGACCTCGAACTGAACTTCTGGGAGAACCAGGCCCCGCGCATCGAGGGCCTCGGCGTCTCGGTCGCGGCCCCCGACTCCAGCCGCGCGATCGACTGGGTGGGCAGGCTCGACGGCTTCGCGCAGTCCGTCGACCAGCGCGTCAAGATGGCGGGCTGGATGGAGACCTTCGCGCAGCGCGGCGGCCAGGTCGTCATCCACGGCGCGGCGGTCGGGGACCTCGACTACTTCTCGCGCACGTACGACCTCGTGCTCGTCGCGGCCGGTAAGGGCGAACTGGTCACGATGTTCGAGCGGGACGCCGCGCGCTCCGTCTTCGACGCCCCGCAGCGCGCTCTCGCCGTCGCGTACGTGCACGGTCTCGGCCCGCGCCCCGAGCACCCGGACTTCGACGCGGTGCGCTGCAACCTCGTGCCCGGCGTCGGCGAACTCTTCGTCATGCCGACCTTCACCAACACGGGCCGCGCCGACATCCTCTTCTTCGAGGGCGTCCCCGGCGGCCCGCTCGACGCCTTCAAGGGCGTCAAGGACCCCTCCGAGCACCTGGCGCTGACGCTGGAGCTGCTGGAGAAGTACGTGCCGTGGGAGTACGCGCGCGCCACCAAGGTCGAGCTGACGGACGCGAACGCGACGCTCGCGGGCCGGTACGCGCCCACCGTCCGCAAGCCGATAGGGCGTCTGCCGGGCGGCGGGGCCGTGCTCGGCGTCGCGGATGTCGTCGTGGCCAACGACCCGATAACCGGGCAGGGTTCGAACTCGGCGTCCAAGTGCGCGGCGAGCTACCTGTCCTCGATCATCGAGCACGGCGACCGGCCCTTCGACGAGGCGTGGATGCAGTCCGCCTTCGACCGCTACTGGGACACCGCCCAGCACGTCGTGAAGTGGACCAACGCGATGCTCGGCGTCCCCCCGGAGCACGTGCTCGAACTGATAGGAGCGGCGGGCCAGGCGCAGCCGGTCGCCGACCGCTTCGCCAACGGCTTCGACGACCCGGCGGACTTCGAGAACTTCTTCTTCGACCCCGAGAAGACAGCCGCCTACCTGGAGTCGGTGCGGGCCGCGGCCTGAGCCCCACGCCGTGCGGGCCCCCGGAACGGCGGCGGGCCCGCACCGCGGTGATTCACCGTGTCCCCGGGGCCGTGCGCGCCCCGCCGCTCACCGCCTCGGCCCGCGCCGCCTCCGCGA
>NZ_JAAGLR010000574.1 GCF_010548245.1 Streptomyces sp. SID11385 | reverse complement strand
CACGTGACCCTCGCGAGCCCGCAGGGGCCCGCCCCCTCCGCGTACGGCAGCCGCAGCACGCCGTCGCGCGTCCACAGGCCGCCGCCCGTGAGCCAGCCGCGCGGCGCGGGGAGCTGGTGGAGGCGGCGGCCCACCGGGCGCCACACGCCGATCCAGCTGCCGCCCACCGGGCCGTCCACGCGGAAGGCGACCGCGCTGTGTTCGGGCAGCAGGTCCTGCCCCGGCTGCACGGCGAAGGGCGTGAGACGGGCCTCGGACAGGTGCAGGCACTCGGGGAAGCGCACGGGCAGCGCGCTGCCGAGCACCCCCCAGCCGAGCCGGTCCTGCCCCGGCGCGTCGGAGCGGACGAGGAGCAGCCCGCTGTCCACGTCGGCGCTCAGCAGCCGGTCGTCGCTGCCCTCGGCGATCTGGAGCAGCGGCGAGACCTCGCCCGCGCGTTCGAGGTCGACGGCGACGGCCTTCGTCACGCCGTCCTCGCCCGTACGGTCCACGGCGAGCATCCGCGCCTCGCGGTCCAGCCACACGCCGCCCGCGCACCTCCCCGGGATCTCCGCGAGGTGCTCGGGCCCGAAGGCGCCGCCCGCGACGAGCCACACGGCCGTCGAGTGCAGCCCCGGGGCGAGCGCGTACACGCGCCCCGGCACGGGGCTCGGCGGGAGCAGCCGCAGCGGCCCCGGCGAACCGTCGGCGCGTACGTGCTCGACGGCGCCGAGCGGCAGTTCGCCCGTCTCCGGTCCGCTCGGGTACAGCAGGGAGAAGTAGTGCATGGGGCCTTCCGGCCGGTGCACGAGGACCCGGCCGTCCGGCAGGGGCTGCGCCTCGGTGCCCGGCGGCTCGGGGCGCGCCACGGGCAGCGGTACGGCGAAGGGCTCCGGCCCGCCGAGCGTCCACCGCTCCACGTGCCGCCCCGCCGTTCCGCCCGCGTCGGGCCCGCCGGGGGGCACGGTCCGCGCGGCGTACGAACCGTCCGCCGCCACCACGAATCCGGGACCCTCACCCTGCGGCCACGCGGTCTCACTGACCGTCATCGCTGCGTCACCTCCGGCGACGAAGCTAGTTTTCGCGCGCCCTCACGGCAGCCCAGGACCCCCGACTTCACCCCAACGGGTGGCGAACCGGCGAATCGCCAGACATCCGGGACACCTTGTGCTCACTCCGTGCTCCCGCCGCTCCTCCCCGTACCGTCCCGGGGCTACCCCGCCGTACCGTCCCGCGGGTACCCCGTCGTACCGCCCCGGAGGAACCCCGCCCGCTCCCGGTAACCTTGCCCCCGTGCCCCGCCTCTCCGAAGTCACCGCCGCCCTCGACGCCCTCTGGCCCGCGCACCGCGCCGAGTCCTGGGACGCCGTCGGCACCGTCGTCGGGGACCCGGAAGCGCGGGTGAGCCGCGTCCTGTTCGCCGTGGACCCCGTCCACGAGATCGCCGAGGAGGCGATCCGCCTCGGCGCCGACCTCCTCGTCACGCACCACCCCCTCTACCTGCGCGGCACCACGACCGTCTCGGCGGCGACCTTCAAGGGCCGCGTCGTGCACGACCTCATCAAGCACGACATCGCCCTGCACGTCGCGCACACCAACGCCGACAGCGCCGACCCCGGCGTCAGCGACGCCCTCGCCGGCGCGCTCGGCCTGCGCGTCCTCGGCCCGCTCGTGCCCGACACCACCGACCCCGAGGGCCGCCGCGGCCTCGGCCGCGTCTGCGAGCCCACCCGCCCGCTGACCCTCGGCGCCCTCGCGGAAGCCGCCGCGCGCGCCCTCCCGGCGACCGCGCAGGGCATCCGCCTCGCGGGCGACGCCGAGGCGCCGGTGCGCAAGGTGGTCGTGAGCGGCGGCGCGGGCGACAGCCTCTTCGACGCCGTACGGGCCACGGGCGCGGACGCCTTCCTCACCGCCGACCTGCGCCACCACCCGGCCTCCGAGGCCACCGGGCACAGCCCGCTCGGCCTCATCGACGCCGCCCACTGGGCCACCGAGTGGCCCTGGTGCGAGCAGGCCGCCGCACAGCTCGACGAGATCTCCGACCGCCACGGCTGGGAGCTGCGGGTGCACGTCTCGAAGACGGTCACCGACCCCTGGTCCGCACACTTCGATTCCACAGGAGCCCCCAACTGAACGCCGCACCCGCAGACCAGGTCCGCCTGCTCGACCTCCAGGCCCTCGACACCCGTCTCGGCCAGCTCGCCCACCGCAAGGAGTCGCTGCCCGAGCACGCCGAACTGACCGGGCTCGGCAAGGACGCCACCGGGCTGCGCGACCTGCTCGTGGCCGCCCGCACCGAGGAGGGCGACACCGCCCGCGAGCAGACCAAGGCCGAGCAGGACGTCGACCAGGTCCGCACCCGTACGACCCGCGACCAGCAGCGCCTGGACTCGGGCACGGTCACCTCGCCGAAGGACCTGGAGAACCTCCAGCGCGAGATCGCCTCGCTCGCCAAGCGCCAGGGCGATCTGGAGGACGTGGTCCTGGAGATCATGGAGCGGCGCGAGTCGGCGCAGTCCCGGGTCACCGAGCTGACCGAGCGCCTCGCCTCCGTCGAGACCCGTGTCGCCGAGGTCACCGAGCGCCGCG
>NZ_JAAGLR010000545.1 GCF_010548245.1 Streptomyces sp. SID11385 | reverse complement strand
GCCCGGCCGCCCCGGTCCTCAGCCCCCCGCCCGGCCGCCCCCGCCTCACACCCGGCAGAGGATCTCCCCGTGGAGGACCCCGAACCACGCGTCCGGGCTCAGCCCCCACTCCCGCCACGCCGCCGAGATCGCTTCGAGCCCGGCGGCGTCGGTGTGCCCGCCGCTCGTCGCGCGCTCCGCGTACGCCGAGGCGAGGGTGCGGTCCGCCCACAGGCCGCTCCACCAGGCCACCTCGTCCGGCTCCGCGTAGCACCACGTGCTCGCCGAGGAAGCGACCTCGGTGAAGCCCGCCTCGCGGGCCCAGGCGCGCAGCCGCCGTCCCGCGTCCGGCTCGCCGCCGTTGCCGCGCGCCACGCGCTCGTACAGGCCGAGCCAGTCGTCGAGGCCCGGCACCTCCGGGTACCACGTCATCGCCGCGTAGTCCGCGTCCCGTACCGCCACGATGCCGCCCGGCTTCACGACCCGCCGCAACTCCCGCAGCACGCCCACCGGATCGCCCACGTGCTGGAGCACCTGGTGCGCGTGCGCGACGCAGAAGGTGTCGTCGGGGTACGCGAGCGCGTGCCCGTCCCCGGTCGTGAACTCCACGTTGCCGAGCCCGCGTCGCTCCGCCTCCGCGGCCGCCTTCGCGAGCACCTCCCGCGAGGCGTCGAGCCCGGTGACGTGCCCCTGCGGCACGAGCGCGGCGAGGTCCGCGGTGATCGTCCCGGGGCCGCAGCCCAGGTCCAGCACCCGCATGTGCGGTTTGAGGTGCGGCAGCAGGTAGGCCGCCGAGTTCTCGGCGGTGCGCCAACTGTGCGAGCGGAGCACGGACTCGTGGTGGCCGTGCGTGTAGACGGCGGTCTCGGCGGGGGTCGCTGCCGTGTTCTCCGGCATGGCGGAACTCCTTCGTTCGCGGAGGACTCGATGCGTTCACGCTACGCCGGATGTCGAAGAATGAGACGGGCGTCTTGAGATGTGGACAGGGTGGACAGCCGGAGGCCCCGCCGGCCGGGATCGGCGGGCGGGGCCTGGGGGGCGGGTCGTCAGGCGGCGCGGGGCAGGCGCAGCGTGACGAGCTGGAAGGGGCGCAGGGCGAGCGTCGTCGTCCCGTCCGCCGAGGCGGTGACCGCGTGCGGCTCGGCCGCCGGGCGCTCCAGGAGGTCGGTCTCGACGGCCGGCGCGGCGGCGAAGGAGGTGTGCAGGCGCGCCTCGGCGGGGGCGCCGAGCGCCTCGTAGAGCCGTACCACCACGTCCCCCGAGCCGTCCTCGGCGAGCTTGACCGTCTCCACGACCACGGAGGGCGCGTCGCAGCGCACCAGCGGTTCGACGGGGCCGCCGCCCGCCGGGCGCAGCGGCAGGTTGAGCCGGTAGCCCGCGCGCAGCGCCGCGTCCACGCCGCCGAGGACGACGGAGGTGCGGAAGACGTGCGTGCCCTGGTCCGCCTCGGGGTCCGGGAAGAGCGGCGCGCGCAGCAGCGACTGCCGCACGAGCGAGTACGTGCCGCCGCCCGGGCGCTCGTGCCGCGAGATGTCGTGGCCGTACGTGGCGTCGTTGGCGACACCGACGCCCTGCCCGGCGTCCGCGACGTGCACCCAGCGGTGCGCGGGCGTCTCGAAACGGGCCACGTCCCAGCTCGTGTTGGTGTGCGTGGGCCGCTCGACGTGGCCGAACTGGATCTCGGAGCGGGCGGAGGCGGTGTGCACGTCCACGGGGAAGGCGAGCTTGAGGAGCCGCTGCTTCTCGTGCCAGTCGACGGACGTCTCGATGTCGAGCGCCGCCTCACCGGCCCGCACCGTGAAGGTCTGCACGACGGACGAGGCGCCGAAGGCCCGCGCGGTACGGAGCACGAAGCGTGCCCCGTCGCTCTCGACGACCTCGACCGTGTCGGCCTTGGTCAGGTCCTCGCCGAAGCGCCGGTACTCCACGTCGACGTCCCAGGCGTCGAAGCGGCGCGGGGTGTCCCCGAAGACCTGCAGCAGCCCGCCCCGGCACCCGGGGGGCACGGTCTCGCGCCCCGTGGCGAGGTCGCGCAGGGAGCGGACGAGGCCGTCCGCGTCGAACTCCACGACCAGGGCGCCGTTGGCGACGCGCAGACCCTCCGGGGTCTCCTCCAGCGTCACCCTCTCGTCGCTCGCCCGGCGCGGCCCGACGCCGTGGGCCGGTACGCCGTCGATCGCGAAGGGGGCCGCGTTCGCCCACAGCCCGGCACCGGAGCCCTCGCCACCCGCCTCGCCCGGGCCCGTCGCGGCCCGTACCGCCGCGTCGATGAGCGGTTCCAGGCGCTCGCCGACCTTGCGGTACTCCTCCTCGGCCTGGTCGTGGACCCAGCCGATGCTGGAGCCGGGCAGGATGTCGTGGAACTGCTGGAGCAGGACCGTGTGCCACGAGCGCCGCAGCGCCTGCTCCGGATACGCGGCCCCCGTCCGCACCGCCGCCGTCGCCGCCCACAACTCCGCCTCGTGCAGCAGCCGTTCACTCGTGCGGTTGCCCCGCTTGGTGCGGGCCTGCGAGGTGTACGTCCCCCGGTGGCCCTCCATGTACAGCTCGCCGCTCCACACCGGGGGCGTGCCGCTCTCGGCCCGCGCGGCGGCGAAGAACTCGGCGGGAGCGGCCACGCGCACGGTGGGGGAGCCCTCCAGCGAGGCCGCGCGCCGGGCCGCCGCCATCATCTCCCGGGTCGGGCCGCCGCCCCCGTCGCCGTAGCCGAACGGGACGAGCGAGGTGTTGGCGCGCCCCTTGTCCATGAAGTTCCGCTCGGTGTGCGCGAGTTCGGCGGCCGAGAGGGTCGAGTTGTAGGTGTCGACGGGCGGGAAGTGGGCGAACAGCCTGCTCCCGTCGATGCCCTCCCACGTGAAGGTGTGGTGCGGGAAGGCGTTCACCTCGTTCCAGGAGAGCTTCTGCGTCAGGAAGGCGTCGGCCCCCGCGGCCCGCGCGATCTGCGGCAGCGCGGCGGTGTAGCCGAAGGAGTCGGGCAGCCACACCTCGCGCGGCTCGACGCCGAACTCGTCGAGGAAGAACCGCTTGCCCTCCACGAACTGCCGCGCCAGCGCCTCCCCGCCCGGCATGTTGGTGTCCGACTCCACCCACATCCCGCCCACCGGCACGAACCGGCCCTCGGCGACGCGCTCCTTGATGCGCGCGAACAGCTCCGGGTAGAACTCCTTCATCCAGGCGTACTGCTGGGCCGAGGAGCAGGCGAAGACGAGGTCGGGGTCCTGGTCCATGAGGTCGAGGACGTTGGAGAAGGTGCGCGCGCACTTGCGCACCGTCTCGCGCACCGGCCACAGCCACGCGGAGTCGATGTGCGCGTGCCCGACGGCGTACACGCGGTGCGCGCTGCGCGCGGCGGGCGCGGCCAGGGCCTCGCGCAGCGCCGCCC
>NZ_JAAGLR010000502.1 GCF_010548245.1 Streptomyces sp. SID11385 | reverse complement strand
GCACGAGCGGCTGCGGCGGGCCGGCGCCCTCGTCCGCCTCCTCTCGCCCCTGCCGGTGCCGGCGCCCGCCCCCGCTGCCGCGCCCGTGCACAGTGGCGCGGAGGAGTTCTTCCGCGACGTGCTCGACCAGACCGGCGACGGGTATCTCGACTGGCCGGATCTCGCCGCCATGGCCAGGGAAGTGGCGACGCGGCTCGACCTCGGCGAACCGGAGGAGACCCGGCTGTACGAGGCGTTCGCGGGCTGGTGGCGCGAGCTCCAGGCGGCACTGGACACGGACGGCGACGGGCGGGTGAGTGCGCGGGAGTACGCGAGCGGCGCCCCCGGTCTCGCCGGACCGGCGCTCATCCGGGTCGCCGAGGTCCTCTTCGCGGCGACCGACGCCGACGGGGACGGGCGGATCGACGCCGAGGAGTACCGCGCGCTCTTCCGCACGGCGTTCCGCCGCGAAACGGCGGGCGCGGACGGCTCGGCCGGAGCGGGCAACGCGGGCGGGCCGGACGGCACGGGCGGCGCGGACACGTACGACGGCGCCGCGTTCGTCCGCGCCTTCGTGTCGTTCATGTCCGGCCGCCTGCGCTCCTCGCCGTTCGGTCCCCTGTTCCGTCAGCCCTGAGCGGGCCCGGGGGTCAGGAGGCGCGGTAGGTGTACGTCGGGGTCGACTCCTGGGCGGTCTTCCCCTGGGGGAGGTAGTCGAAGGAGTACGAGAGGCTGTCCCCCGCGCGGAGGGCGACCGGCAGCTCCCAGCGGCCCGCCCCGGCGTTCCAGGTGAGGAAGTAGTTCTCCTGGGCGGCGCCGTTCTTGCGGTAGTGGACGGTGACCCAGGTGGCGCCGTCGCTGCCGGGCTTGAACCAGACGGCGGGCTGGCCGCCGGCCGTCACCCCCTGCGTGAAGGCACCGTTCCCGGGATTCGTCCCGCCCCCGTTGCCGGGATCGGTGCCGCCCCCGTTGCCCGGGTCCGTACCGCCGCCGTTGCCCGGGTCCGTACCACCGCCGGTGCCCGTGCCGCCGACCCACTGGCTTCCGCGCAGTTCGGCGAGGAAGCGGTCGAGGATCACCGGGTCGGCCTGGACGCGGGCGTCGCCCCAGTAGCCGTTGGCGCAGCCGGTGCCACCGGCGTTCGCGCCGTCGGCGCACTGCCACTGGGTCTGGGAGTCCCAGTCGGTGTTGATGTAGGCGGCGGCGCGGATGACGTCGCGGTTCGCGGCGATGAAGGAGAAGTAGGGCTTGTACCACTCGTTCCAGCGCGCGTCGGAGTTCGCCGCGACCGGGCCCTTCTTCATGATGCAGCTCTTGGTCGCCGCGCCGTTGTCGTACCCCTGCGGCGAGGACTCCGCGATCATCACGGGCTTGCCGCGGCCGCGGGCGAAGTCGAGCACCCGGTTCTGGAGCCCGGTGGGCGAGGTGTCGTACGCGGAGCAGCCCCACTGGGTCGCGAGCGAGCCGGAGGTGTAGAAGGCCGAGAGGCCCACCCAGTCCACGTACTGGTCACCGGGGTACCAGGCGTCGTAGTGGGCCGGGTCGGTGACGACGTAGTTCCACTCGGGGTGGTCGGTGTTGGTGTTGAGCGGCCAGGCGGCGGTCTGCCACACGGTGGCGACCTTGGTGGCGCCGAGGGCGTCGATGCGGCCCTTGATGTACTGGAACGCCTTCTTGTAGTAGTCGGCGTTGTAGCAGTTCCACGGCCCGTCGAACTCGTAGCCGATGCGCAGGAAGACCTGCCGGTCGTAGCCCTTGAGCTTGCTGACCATGTCGTCGACCTTGGCCCGGTACTGCGCCGTCAGGCTCGGGTTCCCCGAGGTCACGTCGCTGTCGTTCGTACCGATGATGGCGCGCAACGGCTGGTTGTTGCAGCCGCTCGTCGCGTCGGAGAGATAGAGGCCGACCGCGAGGGCCGCGCCGGGGTATTGCGCCAGCGTGCTGTTGAAGTCGACCGTGCCGGAACCCCAGTTGACGGGGCCGTTCATCCCGGCGAGCGGCTCGGGGCTGCCGCCGAGGACGAGGTTGGTGTACAGGGTGACGCCCCCGGGCTTCGGGGCGTCGAGCGAAGTCTTGTCGAGGACGTCGCGCTTGTAGGCGGAGAGCGTGTCGCTGTCCTGGCCCATGACGGAGAGGACCTTGCCGTCCGCGGGCAGGTTGCGGCCCGAAACGGTGGCGGCGGCAGTCCCGGAGGCCGCGGCCTGGGCCGGGGCGGCGAGGCCGAGCGCGGCGAGCGCGCCGACGGCGATCCCGGCGCACAGGACGCCGGCTCGTCTTCGGATGGAACGCATACGGATGCTCCTGGTGAGGAGGTGCGGGTGGGCAAACGGAATGGTGAGAGCCCGTCAGGCATCCGTCAATCCTTCCCGTAAGTTTTCGTGAATCCGGGCTGGCCGTACGGCCGGTCCCGAAACTTTCAGCGGGTCCCCGGGCCGCGTTCGGGGTCGGTGACCAGCTCGCTCCACCTCTTCGGCCTGCGCAGGTGGTCGATAACGGGGATGCTGCGGATTAACGAAACTTCAACGAAACTATTGACAGTCAATTTCGCCGGACGGCACCTTGTGCGTGCCACGCAGCGTCCCGGAGCCCCGCTCCGGAGCGAGTGCCGGGCGCTCCCCCACGCCCCGGGCCGCAAGGGCCACCCCTGTCTGTTCCGCATCCGCACCTCGGAGGTCCGTATGGGCTCCTCGTACGTCCGCAGTTCACTCGCCGCCGGCGCGGCACTCGGCGTCCTTCTCGGTCTCGCCGGCTGCTCCTCCGACTCGGGCGGCTCCGGCGGCACCACGCTCACCGTCGCGACGTTCAGCGACTTCGGGTACAAGCCGCTCTTCAAGGAGTACGAGAAGGCGCACCCCGGCATCCACATCAAGGAGCGCGTCTCCCAGCTCGACCAGCACCACAACAGCCTCTCGACGCAGCTCTCCTCGGGCAGCGGCGCGGCCGACGTGGTCGCGATCGAGGAGGGGTACATGCCCAAGTTCCGCACCGTGAAGGACAAGTTCGTCAATCTCGCGCAGTACGGCGGGGAGAAGCGCGAGAGCGAGTACCTGCCGTACAAGTGGTCGCAGGGCACGGCGGACGGCGGGAAGTTCGTCATGGGGTACGGGACCGACGTCGGCGGCCTCGCGATCTGCTACCGCAAGGACCTCTTCCAGCAGGCCGGGCTGCCCACCGACCGCGACGAGGTCGCCAAGCTGTGGCCCACGTGGGACGACTACTTCGCCACCGGGGACACCTTCCGCGAGAAGGTGAAGGACAAGGCATGGTTCGACTCGGCGGGCAACGTCTTCAGCGCCATGATGAACCAGACCGAGTACGGGTTCTTCGACAAGGACGACAAGTACATCGGCGACAGCAACCCGCAGGTCAAGACGGCGTTCACGAGCACCGCGAAGGCCGCGGCCGACGGACAGTCAGCGAATCTCGTGCCCTTCAGCCAGCAGTGGAACGCCGGGATCAAGCAGGGCCGCATGGCGACCATGACGTGTCCCGCCTGGCTCACCGGTCTCATCCAGACCGCCGCGGGCCCGGAGGGCAAGGGCAAGTGGGACATCGCCAAGGTGCCCGGTGACGGCGGCAACTGGGGCGGCTCCTTCCTCACCGTCCCCAAGCAGGGCAAGCACGTGAAGGAGGCCGCGAAGCTCGCCGCCTTCCTCACCTCGGCCGCCTCGGAGAAGAAGATCTTCCAGGGCCCGACCGGCTCGCTCCCCTCGCTCGTCGCGCCGCTCGACGACCCGGCGGTCCAGGGCACCAAGCAGGAGTACTTCAACGACGCGCCCACCGGCCAGATCTTCGCCTCCTCGGCCAAGAGCCTCAAGCCGAGCTTCCGCGGCACCAAGGACCAGCAGGTGCGGCTCCCCTTCAACAGCGCCATCCAGCTCGTCGAGCAGCACAAGGCGAAGCCCGACGAGGCGTGGCAGAAGGCGCTCCAGGACGCGGAGAAGAACCTGAAGCACTGACGGCGGCGGCCGCGCGCCCTCCGGTGCGCGCCGCACGACGAGCACGGGCCAGGCGGTCCGTACGGGCCGCGCGCCCCGTACGGACCGCCCCGCCCGCCGTGTCCCACCTCCGCCGCCGCTCCGCGCGGCGGCGTCCCGTTCCCGTATCCCTGCCTCCCAGGAGGACTCCATGGCGGCCGACACCGCCGGTGCCGACGAGCGCCTCGGCACCACTCCACGACCGCGCGTGCGGCGCGGGTTCCTCGCCCCGTACAGCTTCGTCTCCCCGTTCTTCCTCGTCTTCGGGATCTTCGGGCTCTACCCGCTCGTCTACACGTTCTGGGTCTCCCTGCACCACTGGGACCGGCTCTCCGGGGACCAGGGCTTCGCGGGGTTCGGGAACTTCGCCGACCTCTTCTCCGACCACGACTTCTACACCGCGACGTTCAACACCTTCAGCATCTTCCTGCTGTCCACGGTCCCGCAGTTGCTCCTCGCACTCGCCGTCGCCTGGCTCCTGGACCGGCGGCTGCGCGCCCGGACCACCTGGCGCGCGCTCATCCTCGTGCCGCAGTACGTGTCCGTCGTCGCCGTCGCGCTCGTCTTCTCCCAGCTCTTCGGACGCGACTTCGGCGTCGTCAACTGGGTGCTCGAACACCTCGGGCTCATGGACGACCCGGTAGACTGGACGGCGGACACCTGGAGTTCGCACCTCGCGATCAGCTTCATGGTGATGTGGCGCTGGACCGGCTACAACGCGCTCATCTACCTCGCCGCGATGCAGGCCGTGCCGCGCGAACTGTACGAGTCGGCGATGGTCGACGGCGCCGGGCGCTTCCTCACCTTCCGGCGCATCACGCTCCCCTCCATCCGGCCCACCGTCCTGTTCACCGTCGTGATCTCGACGATCGGCGGGCTGCAACTCTTCGCCGAGCCCTTCCTCTTCGACCCGCAGGCCAACGCGGAGGGCGGCACCGAGCACCAGTTCCAGACCCTCACGCTGATGCTCTACAAGTACGGCTTCATCAACAACGACGCCGGTTACGCCTCGGCCATCTCCTGGGTGCTCTTCCTCGTCATCGCCCTCGTCGCGGCGATCAACTTCCTGCTCACGCGCCGGCTCGGCGCCACCGACCGCTGACCGTGCCGCTCCCGCGCGGGCCGCATACCGGTCCGCGCCCGGCCACCGAGAGGAGTGCCCCCGTGGCTCCCGTCACCACCGCCCCCGTCACCGAGACCCCGCCCGCCGCTCCGGCGCGCCGGGCCGCCCGCCCCGCCAAGGCGCGCGGCCCCCGCCACTTCGACAGCGCGGGCCCCCTCGCCTACACGATGCTCGCCGCCGTCGTCGTCGCCTCGCTCTTCCCCCTGTACTGGACCTTCGTCGTCGCCTCGCACGGCGACAACTCGGTGCTCGGCGGCGCGACGCCCTCGCTCGTGCCCGGCGGGCACCTGATCGACAACATCAAGCGCGTCTTCGACACGGTCGACTTCTGGAAGGCGCTCGGCAACTCCTTCACCGTCTCGGCGACCACGGCGATCAGCAATGTGCTGCTCTCCTCGCTCGCCGGCTACGCCTTCGCCAAGATGCGCTTCCCGGGCCGCAACGCGCTGCTCGTGGTCGTCGTCATGACCGTCATGGTGCCGACCCAGCTCGGCGTCCTGCCGCTGTACCTGCTCGTGACCGACATGGGCCTGTACGGGAAGCTCTCCTCGCTCATCCTGCCCGCGCTCGTCTCCGCGATCGGCGTGTTCTGGATGCGGCAGGCGATGGAGGAGAACATCCCCGACGAGCTGATCGAGGCGGCGCGCGTGGATGGCGCCGGTCCGCTGCGCAGCTTCTGGTACGTGGCCTGGCCGGGGGTGCGCTCGACGGCCGCCGTGCTCGGCATGTTCACCTTCATGGCCGCCTGGAACGACTACTTCTGGCCGCTCATCGCCCTGCCGCCCGAGAACGGCACCGTGCAGATCGCGCTCAACCAGCTCGCCGCCGGCTACTACACGGACTACACGCTCATGCTCGCCGGGGTCGTCGTCTCGGTGCTGCCGGTCCTCGCGCTCTTCGCCGTCCTGGCCCGCCGCATCGTCTCCGGCGTCATGGCGGGCGCGGTCAAGGGCTGAGCCCCCGCAGGCCCCCGCTCTCCGTCCCGTACGCACCCCGTACCCGCACACCTGAGGAATCGATGACCACCGTGTCCCCGACCGGGCCCGCGTCCCCGGCGCCCGGTGCCCACGAGCGCGCCACGATCAGCAATCCGGTGCTCGCCGGGTTCCACCCCGACCCCTCGCTGCTGCGCGTCGGCGCGGACTACTACCTCGCGACCTCGACCTTCGAGTGGCTGCCGGGTGTCACGCTGCACCACTCGCGCGACCTCGTGCACTGGCGGCCGCTCGGTGGCGCCCTCGACGAGGAGCGGCTGCTCGACCTCGTGGGCGTGCCGGACTCCGGCGGGGTGTGGGCGCCGTGCCTGTCGTACGCGGACGGCACCTATTACCTCGTCTACTCGGACGTCAAGAGCCTCGCGGGCGCGTACAAGGACGTGCACAACCACGTCGTCACCGCGCCCGCGATCACGGGGCCCTGGTCCGACCCGGCCCCTGCGCCGGGGCACGGCTTCGACGCCTCGCTCTTCCACGACGACCCTGCGCCCGGCGGCGACGGGCGCAGCTGGCTGCTGTGGCTGGAATGGGACCACCGGCCGGGGCACGACCCCTTCGGCGGCATCCTCCTCCAGGAGTGGGACCGCGCGGCACGCGCCGTCACGGGACCCGCGCACCGCATCTTCACCGGCACCGCGCTGGGGCGCACCGAGGGCCCGCACCTGTACCGGCGCGAGGGCTGGTACTACCTCGTGACGGCCGAGGGCGGCACCGGCTGGGAGCACGCCGTGACGGTCGCCCGTGCGCGCACGGTGACGGGCCCCTACGAGGCCGATCCGGCGGGTCCGCTGCTCAGTTCGTGGGAGGACCCGCAGCTCGCGCTCCAGAAGGCGGGGCACGGCAGTCTCGTCGAGACCCCGGCGGGCGAGTGGTACCTCGCGCATCTCGCGGCGCGCCCGTTCGGGACGCGCGGCGCCTGTGTCCTGGGCCGCGAGACCTCGCTCCAGCGCGTCGAGTGGACGGCCGAGGGCTGGCCGCGCGTCGTCGGGGAGGCGGGTACGGGGCGGCCCGCGCTCCGCGTCCCGGCCCCGCGCGGCACGGG
>NZ_JAAGLR010000468.1 GCF_010548245.1 Streptomyces sp. SID11385 | reverse complement strand
CACCCCGCCGCTCTGCGGTACGGCGCGCAGCGTGCCCGTACCGCCGCCGTCGGGCGACTCGTGGGCGACGCCCGCGGTGGCGCCGGAGCTCGCCGAGCCGGCCGGGTCCTCACCGACGTTCATGCAGCCGGTCCCGGCGAGGGTCGCGGCGAGCACGGCGGCGAGCCGCAGGGGGACGGGGAAGTGGCGCACGGAAGGACCTCCGGTGGCGCGGGACGGCGGGTACGCCGTGCCCAACTCCCCCGGGGCCGCACAGGACACGGCGGGCGCGCGTCCCGCACAATGGCGGCGTGCTGGAGATGAGCGAGGACCGCTTCGAGGAACTGGTCGCCGAGGCGCTCGACACGATCCCGCCCGAGCTGACCCGGGTGATGGACAACGTCGCCGTCTTCGTCGAGGACGAGCCGCCCGCCGACGACCCCGAGCTCCTGGGCCTGTACGAGGGGACGCCGCTGACCGAGCGCGGCGAGTGGTACGCGGGCGTGCTCCCCGACCGGATCTCCGTCTACCGGGGGCCGACGCTGCGGTACTGCGCGACGGAGGACGAGGTCGTGGCGGAGGTCGCGGTGACGGTGGTGCACGAGGTGGCGCACCACTTCGGGATCGATGATGAGCGGTTGCACGAGCTGGGGTGGGGGTGAGGGGGGCGGGTCGGGTGGGGGGCTCGGGTGCGGGCGTGGGTCGGGTGCGGGGGGCTTCGGTGCGGGCGGCTCGGGTGTGGCGCGGGCGGAGGGGGGGCACACCCCCGCCCTCCCAGGGGGGCGACCCCAATAACAAGTCTTCCGCATCCGCAACCACCCCCCTGACCAATCCGGCGAATCTGTGGATAACTCGCTCCAAACCCCTTACCCACACACTCGTCCCGCTGAATTCGCCGCCCCGAGACTGACGGTGGTCCACTTATCGGGCCGGGGTGAGTGAGTACTCACCCACTCGCGCGCGCCCCTTCCCGCCGCCGCTCGTACGTATCCGGAGCCCCTCCCCTGGGCAGAGCACCCCCATGGCGCCCGACCGGATACCGCCCGCCCGTACCTCCACGACACCCCGCGCCCGTATCCCCCGCGCCCGCGTCCCCCGCGCCCGCGTCCCCCGCAGCGGCACCGGCGCCCGGCGTCTCCCCGCGCTCCCCGGTCCCACCGACTCCGCCCGCCGCTGGCTCCACGCCCTCGCCCTCGCCGTCGTCACCCTCGTCGGCGCCTGGCTCGGCCTCCTCGTCGTCGGCACCGTCAAGGTCCCCGTCGGCCCCGTGGACACCCGCATGGCGCTCACGCCCTCCACGACCGGCGGCACCCGCGTCGACGTCTCGCCGCTCGGCGCGCTCTCGCTCGACAGCCACCGCGCCCCCGTCCGCCTCGACGTCGACGTCGACCGGCTCGACCCCGTCCGCGCCCAGGCGCTCGTCGCGCACCCGGAACGGCTCGGCGGGCTCCAGGACGAGGTCGCCCGGGACGTGCGGCACGGCGCCGTCGAACTGGGCGTGCGGTCCTGCGTCGCCGTCGTCACCGGGGCCGCCGCGCTCGGCCTCGTCGTCTACCGCCGGCCACGCCCCGCGCTCCTCGCGAGCGGCCTCGCGCTCGCGCTGCTCGCCGCGTCCGGCGGCACCGCGTGGGCGACGTGGAACCCGAAATCGGTCCTGGAGCCGCGCTTCTCGGGGCTGTTGAGCAGCGCCCCGGCCGTCGTGGGGGACGCGCGCAGCATCGTCACGGAGTTCGACGTGTACTCGCAGGAGCTGGCCCGGCTCGTCACCAACGTCACGAAGCTGTACGACGTGACGTCGACGCTGCCCGCGTACCAGCCCGACCCGTCCACCGTCCGCGTCCTGCACGTCTCGGACATCCACCTCAACCCGGCGGCCTGGCCCATCGTGGCCTCGCTCGTGAAGCAGTACGACATCGACGTGATCATCGACTCGGGCGACACGATGGACCACGGCAGCGCCGCCGAGAACGCCTTCCTCGACCCGGTCGCCGACCTCGGCGCCCCCTACGTGTGGGTGCGCGGCAACCACGACTCGGCGACGACGCAGCGGTACCTCGGCGACCGGAAACGCTTCGCGAACGTCCGCGTGCTCGACGAGGGGCGCGTGGTGACGGTCGCGGGGCTGCGCATCGCGGGTACGGGCGACCCGCAGTACACGCCCGACCGCACGGCGGAGCGCGGCGGCAAGGCGGCCGAGAAGGCGGCCGGCATCCGGCTCGCGTACGAGATCCGCCAGCGGCACGAGCCCGTGGACATCGCCGTCGCGCACGACCCGAACGCGGCGCGCGAGACGGACGGCGCGGTCCCGCTCGCGCTCGCCGGACACCTGCACCACCGGGAGCAGGAGATCCTGCCGGGCGGCACGCGGCTGCGCGTCGAGGGCTCGACGGGCGGCAGCGGGCTGCGTGCGGTGGAGGGCGAGCACCCGGACCCGGTCCAGACCTCGGTCCTGTACCTCGACAAGGACACCCACCGGGTCCAGGCCTGGGACGAGATCACCCTCGGCGGCCTCGGCCTCAGCAGCGCCGAGGTCAGCCGCCACATAGCGAAGGAGAACCAGCCGGGCGCGAACCCGAGCCCGGCGGACAGCGGCCCCGCGACCCCGGCGGACAGCGGCCCCGCGACCCCGGCGGACAGCGGCCCGGCGACCCCCTGATCCCGTCCCTGGTCAGGCCCTCGCTCCGGCCCCCGTCCGCCCCCGGTTCCCTCCCGCCGGGAAACCGTTTTGGCGAACCCTCCCCCCATCCCATATGCTTCTCACGTCCCCGACGCGCTGCGAAGCGCCCAGGCGGGCCAATTAGCCCTCATCGTCTAGTGGCCCAGGACGCCGCCCTTTCAAGGCGGTAGCACGGGTTCGAATCCCGTTGGGGGCACGTTTCACCGTACGGAAACGTACGCGAGGTCCTGTGGAGCAGTTTGGAGTGCTCGCCACCCTGTCAAGGTGGAGGCCGCGGGTTCAAATCCCGTCAGGACCGCTTGCAACCGCGAGGTTGCGTGGCTGGGTAGCTCAGTTGGTACGAGCGATCGCCTGAAAAGCGATAGGTCGCCGGTTCGATCCCGGCCCCAGCCACCGCCGCACGAGCCCCCCGTTCCCGGACGGGGGGCTCGCTGGCGTGTACGGCCGCCCGCCAGGCGGACCGGGGCCGGGGAAAATCCCCTCGCCGCGTCGGTGCCACTGGTGCGATCCTGGAGTACGTATGTCCACTTCGCCTGCCCCCGCCCCCACCAGCGCGGACCTCGCGCCCCGACTCGCACTCCTCGGCCCGCGCGACGCCCAGCGGCTCGGCCGCAGGCTCGAAGGCACCCGCCGGGTGCGCAAGCCGGAGGCCAGGAGCGCCGTACTCGCCGAGATCGAGACGGAGATCACGAAGGCCGAGGAGCGCCTCGCCGAGCGCGCCGCGCACGTCCCCGAGGTCAGCTACCCGCCGCAGCTCCCGGTCAGCGCGAAGAAGGACGACATCGCGGACGCGATCCGCGAGAACCAGGTCGTGATCGTCGCGGGCGAGACCGGCTCGGGCAAGACGACGCAGATCCCGAAGATCTGCCTGGAGCTGGGCCGCGGCGTGCGCGGCATGATCGGCCACACGCAGCCCCGCCGGCTCGCCGCCCGTACCGTCGCCGAGCGCGTCGCGAGCGAGCTGGACACGCCGCTGGGCGAGGCGGTCGGCTGGAAGGTGCGGTTCACCGACCAGGTCAGCCGGGGGACGTACGTCAAGCTGATGACGGACGGCATCCTGCTCGCCGAGATCCAGACAGACCGCGAGCTGCGCGCCTACGACACGATCATCATCGACGAGGCGCACGAGCGCAGCCTCAACATCGACTTCCTCCTCGGCTACCTCGCCCAGCTCCTGCCCCGCCGCCCCGACCTGAAGGTGATCATCACCTCGGCGACGATCGACCCGGAGCGCTTCTCGCGGCACTTCGGCGACGCCCCGATCGTCGAGGTCTCGGGCCGTACGTACCCGGTCGAGGTGCGGTACCGGCCGTTGCTCGCCGAGGACAGCGAGGAGCCGGACCGCGACCAGACCACGGCGATCATCGACGCGGTCGAGGAGCTGCGGCGCGAGCCGAGCGGCGACATCCTCGTGTTCCTCTCCGGGGAGCGGGAGATCAGGGACACGGCGGACGCGCTGGAGAAGAAGAAGTTCCCGTTCACCGAGGTCCTGCCGCTGTACGCGCGGCTCTCGCACGCGGAGCAGAACCGTGTCTTCAAGCGGGCCCCCGGGGACAGCGCGCGCCGCATCGTCCTCGCGACGAACGTCGCCGAGACGAGCCTCACGGTGCCCGGCATCAAGTACGTGATCGACCCGGGCACGGCGCGCATCTCGCGCTACAGCGCCCGTACGAAGGTGCAGCGGCTGCCGATCGAGGCGATCTCGCAGGCGAGCGCGAACCAGCGCAAGGGCCGCTGCGGGCGCACCTCGGACGGCATCTGCGTACGGCTGTACTCGGAGGAGGACTTCGAGGCGCGCCCCGAGTTCACGGACGCGGAGATCCTGCGGACGAACCTGGCGTCCGTCATCCTCCAGATGACCTCCGCCGGTCTCGGCGAGATCGAGAAGTTCCCCTTCATCGACCCGCCGGACCACCGCAACATCCGCGACGGCGTGCAGCTCCTCCAGGAGCTGGGCGCGCTCGCCCCGGAGCAGAAGGACCAGCGCAAGCGGCTCACGCAGACGGGCCGCAGGCTCGCGCAGCTCCCCGTGGACCCCCGGCTCGCGCGGATGGTCCTGGAGGCGGACCGCAACGGCTGCGTGCGCGAGGTCATGGTGGTCGCCGCGGCCCTCTCGCTCCAGGACCCGCGCGAGCGGCCGAGCGAGAAGCAGGCGCAGGCCGACCAGTTCCACGCGCGCTTCAAGGACGAGTCGAGCGACTTCCTCGCCTTCCTCAACCTGTGGACGTACATCCGCGAGCAGCAGCGGGCGCTCTCCTCCTCCGCCTTCCGCCGGATGTGCCGGAACGAGTTCCTGAACTACCTGCGGATCAGGGAGTGGCAGGACATCTACGCGCAGGTCCGCTCGGTGGCGCAGCAGCTCGGCCTGAACATCAACACGGACGACTCGCCGCCCGAGCAGGTGCACGTCTCACTGCTCGCGGGGCTGCTCTCGCACATCGGCATGAAGGACGTGAAGGAGTCCGCGGCGAAGGACCCGGCGCAGAAGGAGAAGCGCCGGGGCGGCGGCAACGAGTATCTCGGCGCGCGCGGCGCGAAGTTCGCGGTCTTCCCCGGCTCGGCGCTCTTCAAGAAGCCGCCGCGGTACGTGATGAGCGCCGAGCTGGTCGAGACCTCGCGGCTGTGGGCGCGCGTCAACGCGCGGATCGAGCCGGAGTGGGCCGAGCGGCTCGGCGCGCACCTCGTGAAACGCACGTACAGCGAACCGCACTGGGAGAAGGACCAGGCGGCCGTGATGGCGTACGAGAAGGTCACGCTGTACGGGGTGACGCTCGCGGCGCAGCGCAAGGTGAACTACGGGCGCATCGACGCGGAGGTCTCGCGCGAGCTGTTCATCCGCAACGCGCTGGTGGAGGGCGACTGGCGCACCCACCACAAGTTCTTCGCGGACAACCGGCGGCTGCTCACCGAGGTCGAGGAGCTGGAGCACCGGGCGCGCAGGCGCGGCATCGTCGTGGACGACGAGGCGCTGTACGACTTCTACGACGAGCGGGTGCCCGCGCATGTCGTCTCGGGCGCGCACTTCGACTCGTGGTGGAAGCGCAAGAAGCAGGAGGAGCCCGAACTCCTCGACTTCGAGCGGTCCATGCTGCTCACGGAGGCGGCCCAGGGCATCACGAAGGACGACTACCCGGACCGCTGGCGGCAGGGGCCGCTCGACTTCCGGGTGACGTACCAGTTCGAGCCGGGCGCGGACGCCGACGGCGTCACGGTGCACGTGCCGCTCCAGGTGCTCAACCAGGTCACGGCGGAGGGCTTCGACTGGCAGATCCCGGGGCTGCGCGAGGACCTGGTCACGGAGCTGATCCGCTCGCTGCCGAAGCCGATCCGCCGCAACTACGTGCCGGCGCCGAACTTCGCGCAGCGCTTCCTCGCCCAGGCGAGCCCGCTGAGCGCGCCGCTGACGACGGCGCTCGCGAAGGGCCTCCAGCAGATGGTCGGAGTGCCGCTGACGGCGGAGGACTTCGACGTCGCGAAGGTGCCGGACCACCTCAAGATCACGTTCCGGATCGTCGACGAGCGGCGCCGGAACCTCGCCGAGGACAAGGATCTCGACGCGCTGCGCGACCGCCTGCGGCCCAAGGCGCGCCAGGCGCTCTCGCGGGCGGCGGCGGCGAGCGCGGAGCGGACGGGCCAGGCGTCCGTCGAGCGGAAGGGGCTCACGGACTGGGGGGACCTCGGGACGCTGAGCAAGGTCTTCGAGACGCGGCGCGGCGGGCAGCCGGTGAAGGCGTACCCGGCGCTCGTGGACGAGGGCGACACGGTCGGTGTGCGGCTCTTCGACAGCGAGGAGGAGCAGCGGGCGGCGATGTGGCGCGGGACGCGGCGGCTCATCCTGCGCAACATCCCGGTGAATCCGGCGAAGTTCGCGCAGGACAAGCTGACCAACCCGCAGAAGCTCGCGCTCTCGGCGAACCCGCACGGCTCGATGCAGGCGCTCTTCGCGGACTGCGCGACGGCCGCGGCGGACCGGCTCATCGAGCGCGCGGGCGGCCCGGCGTGGGACGAGGCGGGGTACCGGAAGCTGTACGAGTTCGTACGGGCCGGGATCGTGGACACGACCGTCAACGCGGTGGCCGCCGTGCAGCAGGTCGTGGCGGCCTGGCAGGCGTGCGAAAGACGGCTGAAAAGCACCCGTTCCCCCGCGCTGCTCGCGAACCTGGCGGATGTGCGCGAACAGCTCGACGGGCTCGTGCACCCGGGCTTCGTGACGGAGACGGGCCTGCTGCGCCTCTCCGATCTGCTGCGGTACCTGCGGGCCGTGGACCGGCGCCTGCAGCAGATGCCGGCGAACGCGCAGCGGGACACGACGCGGATGGAGAAGGTCCGCGAGATGCGGGACGAGTACCTGTGGCTCCTGGAGCAGTTCCCGAAGGGGCGGCCGGTGCCGCAAGCGGCGCGGGACATCCGGTGGATGGTCGAGGAGCTGCGGGTCAGCTACTTCGCGCACGCGCTGGGGACGGCGTACCCCGTCTCCGACAAGCGGATCGTGAAGGCGATCGACGCGGCGGCGCCGTGAGCGGGTGCTCACGGACAGCGAGTTCGACCAGGGCCCCGGGGCTGCTGTAGAGTCCTTCTCGCAGCCCAGCGCGGTGAACCACCGCGAAGGCGCCACTTCTGGTCCTGTGGAGCAGTTTGGAGTGCTCGCCACCCTGTCAAGGTGGAGGCCGCGGGTTCAAATCCCGTCAGGACCGCAGTAGATACGCGAAAGGCCCGTCACCCCGGTGGCGGGCCTTTCGCGTGCGCCCAGCCGGAGGCGGGGAGTTGACCGCTCATCGCCCTCCCGATGGTTGAGCACTCCCTGCCCACCCGGCAGTTGACCGCTCCTTGCTCTCGACTGACCACGTCTTGCCCTGACCCGTCGCCTTACGCGCGAGTAATCCGTAAGCGAGCCCTGGCGGCCCCTGGGTGCCCCTCAGAGCGCCTGGGAGCCACACGGGCACGAAAGTCCCTCCAACGAGTGATATCGCGCCGCGAGAAGGCCCCACAGCGGGTGCGAGCTGATAGGTGTTCTCCCACGCCCCCGAACAGGCGGACACCGGGCCGAAGGAGGACCACACCCCACTAACGCACAGTGCGCGGACGCCACAAGGAGTTCGCTGTGTGACGGGTGTCACGGAATTTCTTTGCGGACAGGTCGGACTTAACCCGTACCTACATGGGGTCAATTTAATATGTGCAATTGCACCGTCATGCAGAGCGGGGAATACTCCCCCGGCATGACCGCACACTTTGCCACGCCACCGCCCGCGGACCACCGGCCCCGGAGCACGATCCGCACAGTTCCGCACACCGGGGCGGCGGGCGCGGCGGCGGCGCGGGGGCAAGCGCAGCCACGGGCGCGGGGGCAGGCGCGGCGACGGGCGCGCGGGCAACAAAAAACCGCGCTGGACCCGGCGGAGTCCAGCGCGGCCAATGACGTACCCAAGACTTGCGGCAGGGACGCCTGTTGGGGCAGGCGGCCGACGTCGAATATGAAGCTGTGAAGCGGGGCGGGACGGGTTTGGGGACCCGAAACGCCCGGTAGAGCCCGTTTCGCCGCGCGATCAGGACTCGCTGCGCTGCTGGGGGATACCCGCCAGCAGAGCGCGAACCTCGGCCTCGCGGTAACGGCGGTGCCCGCCGAGCGTGCGGATCGACGTGAGCTTGCCGGCCTTCGCCCAGCGCGTGACCGTCTTGGGGTCGACGCGGAACATCGTGGCGACCTCAGCCGGGGTCAGCAGGGCCTCGGCATCAGGGGTGCGAGCGGTCATGAGCGGCCTCCTCGGGAGAACCGAACCTTCTCGGTTCATTCCTCTAAATTCTGCACCTTGACCCACGTTGCCCGAAATGGGCGGACGAAGGTCGAGTCGGTTATAGGACGAACGGCTTGTCCTCGGCACTACAACTACACCATCCGTCCAGCCGCGTCGGCCAAACCGATGGAATTGCCCTCTCAGACGGCCATCAGCGACGGAAGCCGATGGACCGTGCCATAGCGGACAGTTACTCCGCCGTAACGATCAGTCACAGCAAGATCGCCGACCACCACACCCCCCACGAAGTTACTTTCCCGGACGAGGCACGACAAACCGCCCACAAGTGAACGGAAGGAGCCCGCGCAGGGCTCCTTGTCCTATTTTGGCACGAGGAGGGGGGAAGGCCGCAAGGGGCCCCCTACGTGCGATCCGTCACGGATCACACCGCTTGCCCCGATCTGGCGCCGCGCCGGACGCGTCCGTCAACTCCCCTGCACGGGGATGGACTCGGAAGGGTTCACGGCGCACGCCGGAGTGAGGGGTACGCAGCGGGGGCGCGACCGCGCCCGCAACCGTCGGCCCCGGCCCGCTCTCAGTTCGCGAACTGCCGCTCGCGCACCGCGCGCCACCGCTCCACGAGCCGCCCGTACGCCTCGCCCGCCGCCTCCGGCTCGTCGTCCCGCAGCCCCGCGAGCGCCGCCGCCATGTCGGCGGCCGAGTGGTCCTCGTCCAGGCCCTCCGCCGTGAGCGCGTGGACGAGCCCGCCGTAGTCGAGTTCGACGAGGGAGCGTGGGTGGAAGTCCTCCAGCCAGCTGCCCACGTCGATGAGCCCGTCGACGAGCGCGCCCTCCTCGACCGTGTCCCGCAGCGCCTTGAGCCCGCGCGCGACCCGGCGGCGGGCCTCGACCATGGGGGTGCGGTAGCGGAGCCGGGGCAGTTCGGGGCGCCACTCGCGCTCGGTGTCGGCGACGAGCGCGAACCAGCTCAGCGGGACCTGCCAGCGGCCCGTGCGAATCCAGGGCCGCGCGTCCGGATTCCGGGTGAGCCACCGATCAAAATCAGCCATCGCCTGCTTGCGGACGACCTCGGGCAGCGCGGCGTCGAGGACGGGTGCCGGCAGCTCCTCCGCCAGGGTGCCCAGGGCCTGCCAGCCGCGCAGGCGGGTCCGCCACGGGCACACGCACACGACCCCGTCCACCTCGGCGACGAAGGCGTCCCCGCTCTCGTGGACCGGCACCGGGATCGGCGGGGTGGGCAGCAGGTCGGCGAGCGAGCGGCGCAACTCGTCCTGACAGGAGGGGAGTTCGGCGCTCCGCGCGTACCGCTCCCAGTAGTCGCGCTCGGCCCCGGGGAAAGCGGCGAGCGGCTCGTAGACACGGAGGTAGGCGGCGTACGGGACGCTCAGCGAGGACACCTTGGGCACGCTTCCTCCCTCCCCGGTCCCGCGCGGGGAAAACCCGCGCGACCGCACCGTCCCGCCCATCGTGCCACGCGCGCCGCTCACCCTCCCGGGTGATCCCCGCCACGTCCCGCCCGGGGCGTCCGCCTACGTCCTACGCTCATGCCGGACCGTCCCCACCACCCTCGCGGGGCGGGACGTTCGCCGCCGCACACGCGCGGCGGCGCAAGCGACTTCACGATCGAGGAGTCACCACAGTGACCGATACGGACAACGGCGTTCTGCACGGCCTCTTCCACCCCGAGACCACCTCGGGCGACGCCGGCGGGCACGAGCAGGTCGTGCTCTGGCAGGACCGCGCGAGCGGTCTCAAGGCGATCATCGCCGTCCACTCCACCGCGCTCGGGCCCGCGCTCGGCGGCACCCGGTTCCACGCCTACGCGAGCGAGGCCGACGCGCTCGCCGACGCGCTGCGGCTCTCGCGCGGCATGTCGTACAAGAACGCCATGGCGGGGCTGCGGCAGGGCGGCGGCAAGGCCGTCATCATCGGCGACCCGGCGCGCGACAAGACCGAGGACCTCCTCCTCGCCTACGGCCGCGCCGTCGCCTCGCTCGGCGGCCGCTACGTGACGGCCTGCGACGTCGGTACGTACGTCGCCGACATGGACGTCGTCGCGCGGACCAACCCGTGGACGACGGGCCGCTCCCCGGAGAACGGCGGCGCGGGCGACTCCTCGGTGCTCACCGCCTACGGCGTCTTCCAGGGGATGCGCGCGGGTGCGGCCGAGCTGTGGGGCACGCCCACGCTGGCCGGGCGGAGGGTCGGGATCGCCGGGATCGGCAAGGTCGGCCGCCATCTCGTGGACCACCTCGTCGAGGACGGCGCGGAGGTCGTCGTGACGGACGTGCGCGAGGCGGCGGTGCGGGACGTGGCCGCGCGGCACGCCGGGCGGGTCCGCGTCGTCGCGGACACCGGGACGCTGATCCGTACGGAGGGGCTCGACGTCTACGCGCCGTGCGCGCTCGGCGGCGCGCTGAACGACGAGAGCGTCCCCGTCCTGACCGCCCGCCTCGTCTGCGGGGCCGCGAACAACCAGCTCGCGCACCCCGGCGTCGAGAAGGACCTCGCGGACCGGGGCATCCTGTACGCGCCCGACTACGTGGTGAACGCGGGGGGCGTCATCCAGGTGGCGGCGGAGCAGGGCGGGGGCTTCGACTTCGAGCAGTGCAAGGCGAAGACAGCGAACATCTTCGAAACGGTGTCCGAAGTGTTCGCGGCGGCGAAGGCGGGGGGCGTGCCGCCGGCGGTGGCGGCCGACCGGCTGGCGGAGGAGCGGATGACGAAGGGGGCGGTGGTGGTTCCGGCGCCCGCGTCCGCGGGGTGACCTCGCGGGGCTCCGCCCCGGACCCCGCTCCGCCACCCGTCGGGAGACAGAACTCACCCCGTACGGCGGGTCGCCCGTCCAGATAAGGCTAAAATCGGCGTTGACCAGCGACGACGGTCACCCGTACCGCCCCCTCGACGGCCCCGCCGTCACGGGCGGCGTACCGGATGCCCGTCGGAGCAGGTACCGTGGAAGCACTACGGGCACGGCCTCTCATCACGGAGTGCCGTCCCTGATACATGAACGCGTGTCAAGACTCTGGGGCCGTCGAGCCCCGTCACCGAGGGGGTCGAGCCATGGGGCGCGGCCGGGCCAAGGCCAAGCAGACGAAGGTCGCCCGCCAGCTGAAGTACAACAGCGGCGGGACTGACCTCTCGCGTCTGGCCAACGAGCTGGGCGCTTCGACGTCGAGTCAGCCTCCGAACGGCAAGCCGTTCGAGGACGACGAGGAAGACGACCCGTACGCGCAGTACGCGGATCGTTACGACGCCGACGACGACGAGGGTGAAGCGGACGGGCAGTCTCCGTCCTCCTCCCGCCACCACGACGCTTGACCTCGCGGTCTCGCGGTACCCGGTCCGGGCTACGACCCGGACCGGGTTTACTGCTGTCCCCGAGCGGTAGCGGCGACGCCTCGTAGCCGGCGGTCACGGCACGGTCGTCCCGTACGTCGTGGTGGTGGATCACCACCGAGAACAACACCGTGGGCGCGGCGGCGCGCGACGGCACCCGGGTCACCGGGTGTGCCGTCGTGCGACCGTCGCGCCCGCGTGTCACTTCGCGTACTCCCCGACGAGAGCCGCGCCCTCGGCGTGCTCGCCGCGGGCCACGACCTCACCGGCGACCCAGGCGTCCACGCCCCGGTCGGCGAGGGTCGCGAGCGCGGGTTCGACGGCCTCGGCGGGCACGGCCGCGATCATGCCGACGCCCATGTTGAGGGTCTTCTCCAGCTCCTCGCGGGCCACGTCACCCGTCCGGCCGACGAGGTCGAAGACGGGTGCGGGCGCCCAGGTGGTGCGGTCGAGTCGCGCGTGCAGGTGGTCCGGGATGACGCGGGCGAGGTTCGCAGCGAGCCCGCCGCCCGTGATGTGCGAGAAGGCGTGGACCTCACTCGTACGGAGCAGGGCGAGGCAGTCGAGCGAGTAGATCTTCGTCGGCTCCAGGAGCTCTTCGCCGAGCGTGCGGCCGAAGTCCTCGAAGCGGCGGTCGAGCGAGAGACCGCCCCGGTCGAGGAGGACGTGCCGGACGAGCGAGTAGCCGTTGGAGTGCAGGCCCGAGGAGGCCATCGCGATGAGGACGTCGCCCTCGCGGACCCGGTCCGCGCCGAGGACGCGGTCGGCCTCGACCGCTCCCGTACCGGCACCGGCGACGTCGAAGTCGTCCGCGCCGAGCAGCCCCGGGTGCTCGGCGGTCTCGCCGCCGACGAGGGCGCAGCCCGCGAGGACGCAGCCCTCGGCGATGCCCTTGACGATCGCGGCGACGCGCTCGGGGTGCACCTTGCCGACGCAGATGTAGTCGGTCATGAAGAGCGGCTCGGCCCCGCAGACGACGATGTCGTCCATGACCATCGCGACGAGGTCGTGGCCGATGGTGTCGTAGACGCCGAGCTGCCGGGCGAGGTCGACCTTGGTGCCGACGCCGTCGGTCGCCGAGGCGAGCAGCGGGCGCTCGAAGCGCTTGAGCGCGGAGGCGTCGAAGAGCCCGGCGAAGCCGCCGAGACCGCCGACGACCTCGGGGCGGGTGGCCTTGGCGACCCACTTCTTCATGAGTTCGACGGCGAGGTCACCGGCCTCGATGTCGACACCCGCCGACTTGTACGAGGCGCCGGTGGGCTGGGCGGGGGTGGGAGACATGTGTGTTCAGGTCTTTCGTCTGCGGGGCGGCGGCGGTTCTCCGCGCGGGGCTGTGGTCACGGGTCACGCGTACGCGCGGCGCGGGGCCGCCGGGGTACGGGCGGGTGCGGGCGTACGGGGGTGGGTGGGCCCGCGCCTTCGGTGCCGGGGGCCGGGCCTCAGCCCGTACCCCGGCACCTCGCCCGGCTCAGGGCCGGCGCAGGGCCTCGGTCGCGGCGGGCTCGGCGACCCCGGCGGCGAGTTCGGTCTCCAGGAGCTGCTTGCCGAGCAGTTCGGGGTCGGGCAGCTCCATCGGGTACTCGCCGTCGAAGCAGGCGCGGCAGAGCCGGTCCTTCGGGATCGTCGTCGCCTCGATCATCGCGTCCGTCGAGATGTACGAGAGCGAGTCGGCGCCGAGCGAGGCGCCGATCTCGTCGGGGGTCATCCCGTTGGCGATCAGCTCGGCGCGGGTCGCGAAGTCGATGCCGAAGAAGCACGGCCACTTCACGGGCGGCGAGGAGATCCGGACGTGCACCTCGGCGGCGCCCGCCTCGCGGAGCATCCGCACGAGGGCGCGCTGCGTGTTGCCGCGCACGATCGAGTCGTCCACGACGACGAGGCGCTTGCCCCGGATGACTTCCTTGAGCGGGTTGAGCTTGAGGCGGATGCCGAGCTGGCGGATGGTCTGCGAGGGCTGGATGAAGGTGCGGCCCACGTAGGCGTTCTTCACCAGGCCGTTGCCGAAGGGGATGCCGCTCTCCTCGGCGTAGCCGATCGCGGCGGGCGTACCGGACTCCGGCGTCGCTATCACCAGGTCGGCCTCGACGGGCGCCTCCCGGGCGAGGCGGCGGCCCATCTCGACGCGGCTGAGGTAGACGTTGCGCCCGGCGATGTCGGTGTCGGGGCGCGCCAGGTAGACGTACTCGAAGACGCAGCCCTTGGGCTTGGCCTCGGCGAAGCGGCTCGTGCGCAGGCCGTTCTCGTCGATCGCGACCATCTCGCCCGGCTCGATCTCGCGGACGTAGCTCGCGCCGCAGATGTCGAGCGCGGCGGACTCGCTCGCGACGACCCAGCCGCGCTCCAGGCGGCCGAGGACGAGCGGGCGGATGCCCTGCGGGTCACGGGCCGCGTAGAGCGTGGTCTCGTCCATGAAGACGAGCGAGAAGGCGCCCTTGACGTGCGGGAGGACGCGCGGGGCGGCCTGTTCCACGGTGAGCGGGGTGCCGTCCTCGGCCGTCTGCCCGGCAAGGAGCGCGGTGACGAGGTCGGTGTCGTTGGTCGCGGCGACCTGGGTCGCGCGGCCGTTCTCCTTGGGGAGCGCGGCGACCAGCCCGGCGAGCTGCGCGGTGTTCACGAGGTTGCCGTTGTGGCCCAGGGCGATCGAGCCGTGCGCGGTCGCGCGGAAGGTGGGCTGCGCGTTCTCCCACACGGAGGCACCGGTGGTCGAGTAGCGCGCGTGCCCCACGGCGATGTGGCCCTGGAGCGAGCTGAGGGAGGTCTCGTCGAAGACCTGGGAGACGAGGCCCATGTCCTTGAAGACGAGGATCTGGGAGCCGTTGCTGACCGCGATACCCGCGGATTCCTGGCCCCGGTGTTGGAGGGCGTACAGCCCGAAGTAGGTGAGCTTGGCGACCTCTTCGCCCGGAGCCCAGACACCGAAGACGCCGCAGGCGTCCTGGGGGCCCTTCTCGCCCGGGAGGAGATCGTGATTAAGGAGTCCGTCACCACGTACTGGCACGCCTTCGAGTGTAGGGGAGGTCGTGCACTGGTCCGAATTGGGGACGGGGCCACTCCGCCCGGTGCGGGTGGTTCGACCTGCGAAGACGGCGCTCCACGGGGGCGGTGGCGGGCCGTGGGCGGGGGCCCGCGGGCCGGTGATCCCGCAGGTGGGAGGGGGTCTACGCGCGGGGGTACGGGGGTGGGGGTGCCCGGTGGGGGGCGGGGGGCGGCGGGGAGTGCGCGGGTGTGCGCTGTCTCACGTCGCCCCCCGCGCCCTCAGCCGCGCGCGAGCAGTTCCCGCACCGCCTTCGCCACCTCGTCCGGCGCCTCCTCCGCCATGAAGTGGCCCGCGTCCGTCGTGCGGTGGACGAGGCCGGGGGCCCAGGCCCGCCACACGGCGTCGGCGTCGTAGCCGAGGGCCGCGCCCCAGTCCTGCTGGAGGACGGTGACGGGCATCGTGAGGCGGTTGCGCGCCGCGCGGTCGGCGCGGTCGTGCTCGACATCGATGCCGGCGGACGCGCGGTAGTCCGCGACGATCGAGGGCACGGCGGCGCGGCTCGCGTCGAGGTACGCGGCGCGGACGTCGGCCGGGAAGGGGCTCTTCGCCCAGGCGTCGAGGAAGTACCCGAAGAAGGCGTCGGCGCTTGCGGCGATCATGGTCTCGGGCAGGCCCGGGGGCTGCGCCATGAGGTAGAGGTGGAAGCCGACGGCCGCGCTCGTGCCGCGCATCGCCTCCCAGGAGTCGAGGATCGGCAGGACGTCGAGGCAGAGCAGGTGGCTCACGGCCTCCGGGTGGTCGAGACCGGCGCGGTAGGCGACGAGGGCGCCCCGGTCGTGGCCCGCGAGGGCGAAGCGCTCGTGGCCGAGGGCCTTCGCGAGGTGGACGACGTCCCGCGCCATGGTCCGCTTGGCGTACGTCTCGGGGCCCGCTTCGGCGGGCTTGTCGCTCGCGCCGTAGCCGCGCAGGTCGGGGACGATCACGGTGTGGTCGGCGGCGAGGTCAGCGGCGACGTCGCGCCACATGAGGTGGGTCTGCGGGAAGCCGTGCAGGAGCACGACGGGGCTGCCGGAGCCGCCGATCGCCGCGTGCAGGCGGACGCCTTCGGCGACGGGGACGGAGTGGGCGACGAAGCCGGGGATGGTGGGCGGGGCGGGGACGGGCGGGACTGCGGGCACGGGGGCCTCCGGGGCTCGGTGTCGGTCGGTGGTGTCAGCCTCGGGGGTGTCGATGAGCGCTGGATGAGCGGGGACGAGCAGGTCGGAGGTGGTCCTGGTGGTGGACTTCGCGGTGCTGGGCCCCCTCGCGGCGTACGACGCGGGAGGGACGGCGGTACGGCTCGGGGGCCCGCGCCAGCGGGCGGTGCTCGCGCGGCTCCTCGTCGCGCGCCGCCAGGTCGTACCGCTGCCGCGCCTCGTCGCCGACCTGTGGGACGGGGAGCCCTCGCCGGGCGATCCGGAGGGGGCCGTACGGACCTTCGTGGCGGCGCTGCGGCGCGTGCTCGAACCGGGCCGGCGGCCGAGGACGGCGGCGAAGGTGCTGGTCACGGAGGGTCCGGGGTACGCGCTGCGGGCCGGGGACGAGGGCGTGGACGCGTGGCGCTTCGAGCGGGCCGCGCGGGCCGACGAGGACGCGCCCGCTCTCGTGGAGACGCTGGAGGGGGCGCTCGCGCTGTGGCGGGGCCCGGCGTACGCG
>NZ_JAAGLR010000439.1 GCF_010548245.1 Streptomyces sp. SID11385 | reverse complement strand
GGCCCGCGCGGCGAGCCGCTCGCGCAGGCCCGGGGCGGGCGGGAAACCGGAGTCCGCGCGGGAGGACGCGAGGAAGCCGGGCCCGTCGCCGGTCCCGCCCGCGTCCCGCTCCTCGCCACCACCCACTCCCCCACTGTGCCGCGCCCGCGCGCGCACCGCACCGGGAGTGCGCCCGGCCCGGGAAGGTACGGCGCGAGGCGAACGCCCGCCTCCGCGCCCACGCTCCGTACGGCCCGTCGTCGGTCAGTACGGCCCGCCTTCGGTCAGTACGGCTCGCCGAGCGTCTTGAACGCCCCGCTGAGCACCGCCATGTTCTCCGACGTGTCCGCCCCCTCCTGTTCGAGGCGCGAGAGCGTCACGCTCGTCTCGACGACCGTGGACACCCGCGGGTAGCGGCGGCGCGTGAACGCGTCGAGTGCTTCGGGCAGTTCGGCTGCCGCGCGCACGCACTGCGCCAGGACCGCGGCGTCCTCGATCGCCATGCCGCCGCCCATGCCCATGTGCGCGGTCGTCGCGTGCGCCGCGTCCCCGACGAGGAGGGTGCGGCCCCGGTGCCAGGGCGCGGGCACGAGAATCCACTCGAAGGGCCGCGCGATCAGGTCCGCGTCCCGGCGCAGCCTGCGCCGCAGCTCGACGACGGCGGGGGCCGTGTAGGAGTCGAGGAGCCGGGTGAAGAGCGCGAAGGTGTCGTCCTCGCTCAGCCGGGTGCCCGCGGGCAGGTCGACGACGGCCGGTACGTAGATGAGGTCGCCGGGCAGGTGGTAGAAGCCGAGCCTGCCGACCGGCCCGAGGTACCAGCCCTCGCCGTCGACGGGCGGCCCGGAGAGCATCCAGCGCAGGCTGAACTGGCCCGCGTAGGCGGGCTCGGGTGCCTCGGGGAAGACGCGGGAGCGGGTCTGCGAGCGGATGCCGTCGGCGCCGATGACGAGGTCGTGGCGGCCGCGCGTCCCGTCGGTCAGCGTGACGTCGACGCCGTCCGCGTCCTCGTGCGCCGTACGGACCGTCACGCCGCGCCGCACCGTGGCGCCCAGCTCCCGGGCCGTCTCCTCCAGGACCCGGAGGAGTGCGGGCCTGTGCACGCCGAGGGGCGTCTTCGCGCCGGGCCAGGTGGGGCGCTTCGGGCCCGCGCTGATGAGGTGTCCGGCCGCGTCCCAGTGGTGCGCGGCGGTCGTGTCGTCGCCGAAGACGGTGCTGCGCGCGGCGCACGCCTCGTAGACGCCGATCTCGGCGAGTGCCTCGGTGGCGCGCCCGGAGAGCGCGAGCGAGGCCCCGGCGGGCTCCTCGGCCAGTTCGAGTACGTCGCAGCTCACCCCGGCCCGCGAGAGGGCGACGGCCGCCGAGAGGCCGGCGATCCCTCCGCCGACGATCAAGGCTGTCGAGACACACGCCATTGTTGTTCCGCCTTTCATGGAGTCGGTACGGCCGCCGGGGCGGGCCTCGCGACCTCGCGGCCCGGCCCTGCCCCCGCCGACAGCGAGCGTAGGGAGACGGGCCCGCCGGGACCCCCGCCGTGCCACTGAGCGGCACACCGACCGCGCCGGCCCCGCGCGGACCCGGGCCACCCCCGGCGGCACCGCACCCGTCTCCTACGCTGGGGCCACCCCGCCAGCCCATTCGCCCCGCCCGAAGGACCGTGATGGCTCCCTCCCCTCCGGCTCCGTCCCCGTCGCTCGTGGCCCGGGTCTTCGCGCTGCTCCGCTCCTTCGACGCGGACCACCGGGCGCAGTCCCTCGCGACGCTCGCCCGGCGCACGGGGCTGCCGCGCAGCACCGCGCTCCGCCTCGCCCGCCGGCTCGTCGCCGAGGGCGCGCTCGAACGGCGCGAGGACGGCGACTTCGTCATCGGGCTGCACCTGCTGGAGATCGCCTCGCTCGCCCCGCGCGGCCACGGGCTGCGCGCCGTCGCGATGCCGTTCATGGAGGACCTGTTCCACGTCACGGGGCAGCACGTGCTCCTCGCGGTGCGCGAGGAGGGCGAGGCGCTGCTCGTGGAGCGGCTCTCGGCGCACGACGCGGGGCCCGTGCTCTTCCGCGTCGGCGGGCGGATGTCCCTCACCGGCACGGGCGTGGGTCTCGTCCTGCTCGCGCACGCCCCGGCCGAGGTGCAGGAAAGCGCGCTGGAGACGTACCCGCCGGGCGAGGCGGGCGACGGCGTACGGACGCCCGCCGACCTGCGTCGTCTCCTCTCCGGCATCCGGCGGGACGGGTACGTCGTGGCCCGCCGCGCCTGGCCGGACCGTGAGCAGCGGACGGTCGCGGCCCCGGTGCGCGACGCGCGCGGCGTCGTCTCGGCGATCTCCGTCGTGGCCCCGGACCAGGACTTCGAGCCGGCCGCCTTCCTCCCGGCCGTCCGCGCGACGGCCCGCGCGGTCTCACGCCACCTCGGCGCGGAAGGCGGTACGGGCCGGGCCGGGCGCGGCCCCGCGGGGTGAGCCGGGCGCGGCCGTACGGGGCCCGAGCCGCCCCGGTCCCGCCCCGTACCACCGCCTCCCGCGCCCTCCTACCGCGCCCGCACCACCCGTCGTTCGTCCCACACCGGCTCGGGTGTCTCGCGGACGCGGCCGTCCTCGCCGAAGACGAGGTAGCGGTCGAAGGAGCGCGCGAACCAGCGGTCGTGCGTGACGGCGAGGACCGTGCCCTCGAAGGCTTCCAGTCCCTCCTGGAGGGCTTCCGCGCTCTCCAGGTCCAGGTTGTCCGTCGGCTCGTCGAGGAGGAGCGCGGTCACGCCCTCCAGTTCGAGCAGGAGGATCTGGAAGCGGGCCTGCTGGCCGCCGGAGAGGCGTTCGTAGCGCTGCTCGGCCTGCCCCGTCAGCTCGTAGCGCCGCAGCCGTGACATCGCGGCGCCCCGGTCCTTCGCGTGCTCGGTCCACAGGATGTCGAGGAGCGTGCGGCCCTCCAGTTCGGGGTGCGCGTGGGTCTGCGCGAAGTGCCCGGGGACGACGCGGGCGCCGAGCTTCCACGTCCCCGTGTGCGCGACGTCCTCGCCCGCGAGGAGCCGCAGGAAGTGCGATTTTCCCGAGCCGTTGGAGCCGAGGACGGCGACGCGCTCGCCGAAGAAGACCTCCAGGTCGAAGGGCTTCATGAGCCCCGTCAGTTCGAGCTTCTCGCACGTCACGGAGCGCACCCCGGTGCGCCCGCCGCGCAGCCGCATCGTGATCTCCTGCTTGCGCGGCGGCTCGGGCGGCGGGCCCGCCTCCTCGAACTTGCGCAGCCGCGTCTTCGCCGCCTGGTAGCGCGAGGCCATCTCGTCGCTGCGGCTCGCGTACTGCCGCATGTCGACGACGAGCTTCTTGAGCTGCGCGTGCTTCTCGTCCCAGCGGCGGCGCAGTTCCTCGTACCGCGCGAAGCGCTCCTTGCGCGCCTCGTGGTACGTCGCGAAACCGGCGCCGTGCGTCCACACCTCGGCGCCGTCCGCGCCGGGCTCGACGCTGATGATGCGGCGCGCGGAGCGGGCGAGGAGTTCGCGGTCGTGGCTCACGAAGAGGACGGTCTTGCGGGTCTGTTCGAGCTGTTCCTCCAGCCAGCGCTTGCCCGGCACGTCCAGGTAGTTGTCCGGCTCGTCGAGGAGGAGGACGGCGTCGGGGCCGCGCAGCAGCGCTTCGAGCACGAGGCGTTTCTGCTCGCCGCCGGAGAGCGTGCGCACCTGGCGCCACTGCGCCTGCTCGTAGGGGATGCCGAGCGCGGCGACCGTGCACACGTCCCACAGCGTCTCGGCCTCGTACCCGCGCGCCTCCGCCCAGTCGGACAGGGCCTGCGCGTAGGCGAGCTGGGCGGCCTCGTCGTCGACGGTCATGATCGCGTGCTCGGCCGCGTCCACGGCGCGCGCGGCCTCGCGGATACGCGGCTGGGCGACGGAGACGAGCAGGTCGCGCACGGTGGACTCGTCGCGCACGGAGCCGACGAACTGCGGCATGACGCCGAGCCCGCCGCTGGAGGTGACCGCGCCGCCGTGCGGCTGGAGTTCCCCGGAGAGCAGCCGCAGGAGCGTCGTCTTGCCCGCCCCGTTGGGACCCACGAGCGCGGCGACGACGCCCTCGCCGATACGGAACGACACGTCCCCGAGCAGCGGCCTCCCGTCGGGAAGGAAGTACTCCACGTGACCGGCTTCGAGATGTCCCATGCCGGGCATTGTCCGCGTCCGTCCGGGTGCCGGGCAAACTCATTTCGGGCGCCCCGCGCAGGTCGCCAGGGGTGAGGCGGGGCGGTCGGGGTACGTGTGCGCCATGACCGCAGACGTCACACCCTCGCCCTGGCGGGACCGGCTCACCACGCTCGACTCCGCCGTCTTCCGGGTCGCGGCGACCCACCGCTGGCCGGGCGCCGAGCAGGTGCTGCCCCGGCTGAGCCGGGCGGCGAACCACGGCGTGCTGTGGTTCGCGGCCGGCGCCGGGCTCTACGCGACGCGCTCCCCGCG
>NZ_JAAGLR010000412.1 GCF_010548245.1 Streptomyces sp. SID11385 | reverse complement strand
CCCGGGAGCGGGCGCAGCAGCCCGTGCCGGACGAAGTGCTCCAGGCGCGCGGCGGCGTGCTGCACGGAGCAGCCCGCGAGCGCGGACGCGGTGTGCGCGTCGGCGAGTCCTTCGGGGGCGAGGTGGAGCAGGCGCAGCAGGCGCTGGTCGGAGGCGGGGAGCTGGTCGTGGCTGAAGCGCAGGAGCCGGTCCACGGGCAGGTCGGTGGCGGTCTTCGCGCGGCGCGGGGCCGCGCCGTCGGCGCCGTCCTCGCCCGTCGCGGGTTCCGGCAGGGCGCGGGGCACGGCGGCGCGGTGCGCCTCCAGACGGGCGAGGAGGTCGGCCACGGAGGACTCGGGACGCGTGGCGAGCCAGCCCCCGGCGAGGACGAGTGCGGCGGGCTGTCCGCGGCACTCCTCGGCAAGCCGCTCGGCGGCGTGCGGGTCGGCCGCGGCCCGCCCGGGCCCCGCGTACCGCTCGACGAGGCGTACGGCGGCCTGCCGCTCCAGGCCGCCGAGCGTGCAGGGGCGGACGTCGCTGAGCCCGGTGAGCGGGCCGGTGGCGACGGCGAGGAGGAGGCAGGCGGGGTTGTCGGGGAGGAGTTCGTCGACCTGCTGCGCGTCGTGCGCGTCGTCGAGGAGCAGCAGGACGCTCCGCTCGCGGAGCGCGGCGCGCAGTCGCGCGGTGAGGTCATCCTCGGCGGCCCCGGCCGGGGTCTGTTCGCCGAGGTCGGCGAGGAGGGACCGGGCGGCGTCCCCGGCGGGGACCGGGGCGCCCGCGGGGTCGGTGAGCCGGACCCGCAGGAACCCATCGGGATAACGCTCGGTGAGCGCCGCCGCGAAGGTCTCGGCGAGGGCGGTACGGCCCGAACCGGGGCGTCCCGCGACAAGCAGGACACGGGCGCGGGGCGGGGTCTGCCCGGCGAGGGTGTCGAGCCCGGTACGGCCGATGTCCTCGTGGAGCGAGGCGAGTTCGCGTTCCCGGCCGAGGAGCGCGTCCGCGCCGGTCACGCGCCCGTGACGGGTCCGCGCCGGGTCGGCACCGCTCACCCCGGCGCCGCTCGCCCCGCCGGTGTCCACCACCTGGTCCGTCACGGGCCACGCTCCCGTTCAGCCGCACGCTCACCGAGCCGCGCGTCCCGCCCAGGGCAGGACGGACGCGCGACTCAGAGCGTACGTCACCGTGCGTGGCGAACCGGCGACGACCTGGCGTGACCATCCCTCTATCGGATGAGTATTTCGTCAGATGACCGCGCTCCGGGAGAGAAGGGCGCGGAAGGGCCGGTCCCCGGGGTCGCGTGGGGTCTGCGGGACGGGGCTCAGAAGGGCCGGGCGGGCCAGGGCGCGTCGGCGGGGCGCAGTCCGCTGAGCGCGGCCTCGGTGTCCTCCGAGCCGTCGAGGAGGGCGCCGAGCGCGAGGGCGCCGATGACGAGGGAGCTGTTGTGGAGTTCCCCGCCGAGGCAGCCGCGGACGAGGTCCTGGTAGGGCACGCGCGCCGTGCGCATGTCGGCCTCCTCGCCGTCCGGGGTGTACCGCTCCTGGCCCGCGTCGCGCAGCCCGGTCGCGAGGAAGACCCGTACCGCCTCGTCGGAGCCGCCCGGTGAGGAGTAGTGGTCGACGAGGACGTGCCATTCGGCGGCCTCCAGGTGCGCCTCCTCGAAGAGTTCGCGCTCGGCGGCGTGCAGCGGGTTCTCGCCGGGAACGTCGAGGAGCCCCGCGGGCAGCTCCCACAGCCGTTCGCGGACGGGGTGCCGGTACTGGTTGACGACGACGACGCGCCGCTCCTCGTCGAGCGCGAGGATCACGACGGACCCGGGGTGCACCTGGTAGTCGCGGGTGGCGACCTCGCCGTCCGGCATCACGACCTTCTCGCTGCGCACGCTCGTCTTGGCGCCGCGCCACGGCGTCTCGCTCGCCGTGGTCCGCCACTGCTCGGAGTTGTCCTTGATCGTCATGCCCTCATCCTCCCGCAGCCCGCCTGCCCCCGCGAGGGAACCACCACACCCGAGGGGTCACCCGCGGACAGGCGTACGCATCCGGGGACGCGGACAGGGGCGCCCCCGGCACGCGTACGTGTGCGGGGGCGCCCCTGTCCGTCCGGTGGCGGCTTGCCGCTCAGGCCTTCTGCTGCCGCTCCACGGCCGCCTTCACCAGGCCCGCGAAGAGCGGGTGGGGGCGGGTCGGGCGGGAGCGCAGCTCCGGGTGGGCCTGGGTCGCGATGAGGTAGGGGTGCGTCTCGCGCGGGTACTCGACGTACTCGACGAGCTTGCCGTCCGGCGAGGTGCCCGAGAAGACGATGCCGGCCTTCTTCTCCAGCTCCGAGCGGTAGGCGTTGTTGACCTCGTAGCGGTGGCGGTGGCGCTCCTCGACGTACTCGCGGCCGTCGTAGACCTCGCGCGCGATCGAGCCCTCGGCGAGCTTCGCCGGGTACATGCCGAGCCGCATCGTGCCGCCCATGTCGCCCTCGCCGGCGACGATGTCGAGCTGCTCGGCCATCGTGGAGATGACCGGGTGGCCGGTCGCCGGGTCGAACTCGGTGGAGTTGGCGTCCTCGATGCCCGCGAGGTTGCGGGCGGCCTCGATGACGATGCACTGGAGGCCGAGGCAGAGCCCGAGGAGCGGGACCTTGTGCTCGCGGGCGTACGTGATCGCGCCGACCTTGCCGACCACGCCGCGGTCGCCGAAGCCGCCGGGGATGCAGATCGCGTCGCAGTCCCCGAGCTGCGCCGCCGCGCCGGCGGGGGTCTTGCAGTCGTCGGAGGTGACCCACTTGACCTTGACGCGGGCGCGGTTGGCGAAGCCGCCCGCGCGCAGCGCCTCGGTGACCGAGAGGTAGGCGTCGGGCAGGTCGATGTACTTGCCGACGAGCGCGACCGTGACCTCGTGGTCCGGGTTGTGGACGCGGTCGAGGAGGTCCTCCCACACGGTCCAGTCGACGTCGCGGAAGGGCAGGTCGAGCTTGCGGACGACGTAGGCGTCGAGGCCCTCGCCGTGCAGGACCTTCGGGATGTCGTAGATCGACTTGGCGTCGGGACAGGCGACGACGGCGGTCTCGTCGACGTCGCACATGAGCGAGACCTTGCGCTTGATCGACAGCGGCACCTCGCGGTCGGCGCGCAGCACGATCGCGTCGGGCTGGACGCCGATGTTGCGCAGCGCCGCCACCGAGTGCTGGGTCGGCTTGGTCTTCAGCTCGCCGGAGGGGCCGATGTAGGGCAGCAGCGAGATGTGCACGACGAAGACGTTGTCGCGGCCGACCTCGTGCCGCACCTGGCGGACGGTCTCCAGGAAGGGCAGCGACTCGATGTCGCCGACGGTGCCGCCGACCTCGGTGATGACGACGTCCACGTCGTCGCTCGCCAGGCGCCGGATGCGGCCCTTGATCTCGTTGGTGATGTGCGGGATGACCTGCACGGTGTCACCGAGGTACTCGCCGCGCCGCTCCTTGGCGATGACCTGCGAGTAGACCTGGCCGGTGGTGACGTTCGCGGAGCCGTCGAGGTCGACGTCGAGGAAACGCTCGTAGTGGCCGATGTCGAGGTCCGTCTCGGCGCCGTCGTTGGTGACGAAGACCTCACCGTGCTGGAAGGGGTTCATCGTCCCCGGGTCCACGTTGAGGTAGGGGTCGAGCTTCTGCATCGTCACCCGCAGACCGCGCGCCTTCAGGAGCGCCCCCAGGCTGGAGGCGGTGAGGCCCTTGCCGAGTGAGGAGGCGACACCCCCGGTGACGAAGATGTGCTTGGTCGTCGTGGACGAGGTGCGGTTCGGCATGGCCAAGAGGGGGCTCCCGTGGTCGCGGTCTGGAGTGCGGACCGGAATTCCGCGCCGGCTCGATGAGCCGGTGGGAAGGTCCGTCGCTGCGGGCGGGGGTCTCACGGTCCGTAAAGGGCCCACCGGTCCACGGGCTACCAGGGTATCAGCGTCGGCGGAGCGTTCCGGCGGCGCGGGTTTCGCCGGACCCGTACCGGGGCAGACCCCACACGCTGTGTGTATGCGCGAGTACCGGGCACGTCCAACGCGCCCGGCTTTTACCGCGCCACAACACAAGCCTCACCCATTCGGCCCTACCGCCGTGTCCCGACGGTCGCACGGATCACCACGGGGCGTCGTATCCTGCTCGGACATCCGCCGCCGGGCTCGAAGAAACTGGACCGCGCAAGCGCTTCCCACAAGGGGTGGAGGTGGGCGACGGGGGGAGGCCAGAAGAATCCCCCCGCCCACCCTGGAACAGCGGCCCGGCGGCTCACCCTATGACCGCAGCGCATGGTGCCCCGTGAAGGGGCGTGCCGTGGCCGTTCGACTGGAGATGCACGTGGCCGGGCGCATCGAGGATTACGCACTCATCGGAGACTTGCAGACCGCCGCACTGGTCTGCCGGGACGGCACGGTCGACTGGCTGTGCCTGCCCCGCTTCGATTCGCAGGCGATCTTCGCGGGGCTCCTCGGGACCGAGGAGCACGGATTCTGGCGGCTGGGACCGGCGTTCGCCCCCGGTACCCCGCCGCCCGACGCCGACCGCAGAACGTACCGGGGGGATTCCCTGATCCTGGAGTCGGAGTGGGACACCCCGCGCGGCAGTGTGCGCGTGACCGATTTCATGGGCCCGCGCGAGGAGGCGCCCCAGCTCATCCGCGTCGTGGAGGGACTCAGCGGCCGGGTGCCGATGCGCTCCAGCCTGCGCATGCGGTTCAGCTACGGGCGGATCACGCCGTGGGTGCACCGGGTCGACGAGCGCACGGTCGCCGTCTCAGGACCTGACTCGGTATGGCTCGACACCGACGCGGAGACGTACGGCAAGAACCTCACGACGTACTCCGACTTCACGGTCGGCCCCGGCGACAAGGTCTACTTCGTCATCTCCTGGCAGGCGAGCCACCTGCCCCCGCCCGCGCTGCCGAGGCCGTACGAGGCCCTGGCGGCGACCGAGGAGTTCTGGCAGGAGTGGGTCGAGCAGTGCACGTACCACGGCCCCTACCGCGAGGCCGTGATCCGCTCGCTCATCACGCTGAAGGCGCTCACCTACGCGCCGACCGGCGGGATCGTCGCCGCGCCGACGACGTCGCTGCCCGAGGAGATCGGCGGGGTCCGCAACTGGGACTACCGCTTCACCTGGCTGCGTGACGCGGCGATCACGCTCTCCTCGCTGCTGCGCACCGGCTACCGCGACGAGGCCCGCGCCTGGCGCGAGTGGCTGCTGCGCGCGGTCGGCGGCGACCCGGAGAACCTCCAGATCATGTACGGGATCGCGGGCGAGCGGGAACTGGGCGAGAGCGAGCTGGACTGGCTGCCCGGCTACGAGGGCTCGACGCCGGTACGGGTCGGCAACGGCGCGGCGGGGCAGCTCCAGCTCGACGTGTACGGCGAGGTCACCGAGGCCCTGCACCTCGCGCACATGACGGGCCTGGCCCGCAACGACTACGCCTCGCTGCTCCAGCTCAAGCTCATCCAGTACCTGGAGCACCACTGGTCCGAGCCGGACGAGGGCATCTGGGAGGTGCGCGGGCCGCGCCGCCACTTCGTGCACTCGAAGGTCATGGCGTGGGTCGCGGTGGACCGCACGATCAAGCTCATCGAGTCCGGGGACGCCGACGGCCCGCTGGAGCGCTGGAAGGAGCTGCGCGACGACATCCACCGGGACGTGTGCGAGAAGGGCTACGACCCGGAGCGGAACACGTTCACGCAGTCGTACGGCTCCCGAGAGCTGGACGCCTCGCTGCTGCTCATCCCGCAGATGGGCTTCCTGCCGCCCGACGACAAGCGGGTCATCGGCACGATCGAGGCGATCCAGCGCGAGCTGTCCACGAAGGACGGCTTCATCATGCGCTACCCGACCTCGGGCGACGACGAGGGCGTGGACGGGCTCGCGGGCGACGAGGGCGCGTTCCTCGCCTGTTCGTTCTGGATGGCGGACGACCTCGCGATGATCGGCCGCGTCGACGAGGCCCGCAAGCTCTTCGAGCGCCTGCTGTCCCTGCGCAACGACCTCGGCCTCCTCGCCGAGGAGTGGGACCCGGTGCGCGGCCGGCAGGTCGGCAACTTCCCGCAGGCGTTCAGCCACGTGCCCCTCATCGACACGGCCCTGCGGCTGACGGCGAGCGGGGCGTACGGGGGCTGAGCGGCGCGCGACGCCGCGAGCGGGACGCCGCGAGGGCCCCGGGCCGTACGGTCCGGGGCCCTCGTGCGTGCGGGTGCGGGACCCGTCGCGCGTGCGGTCCAAGGCCCCTCGGGTGCCGTGACCTGGGTCGACGGGCGGGTGACGGGCCGGTGTTCCGCGCGGTAGCGTCCGCGCGTGGAGAGTCAGGGCGGGATCACGGTACGGCGGGCGCTGGAGCTGCCGGGGCTGCGCGGCGGGCTGCCCGAGGTGCTGGCCTGCGCGGAGCGGCTCGACCGCGCGGTGCGGTGGGTGCACGCGGGCGAGGTCCCGAACATCGCCTCGCTGCTCAAAGGCGGCGAGCTGCTGCTCACCACGGGGCTCGGCCTCGGCGACCGTCCCGCCGAGCAGCGCGCCTTCGTCCGGCGGCTCGCCGAGCGCGGTATCGCGGCGCTCGTCGTCGAACTCGGCCCGCGCTTCACGCGCCTGCCCGCCGCCCTCGTGGAGACCGCCCGCACGGCCGGTCTCCCGCTCGTTCAACTGCACCGCGAGGTCGCGTTCGTCGCGGTGACGGAGGAGATCCACACCGAGATCGTCAACGGGCACTACGCCGTCCTGCGCCAGGCCGAGGAGGTGCACAGGCGCTGCACCGAGGCGGTGCTCGGCGGCGGTGGCGTGCCCCAGGTCCTCACCCTCCTCGCGGAGTTCGGCGGCAACCCGGTCTTCCTGGAGACGGCCGGGGGCGGTCTGCTGTACGGGGCGTGGGGCGGTCCGGGCGAGAGCGAGCCGCTGCCGGTGTGGGAGCGGCTGAGGGGCAGCCGGGCGGCCCGCGCGGAGGGCCCGCCCGCGGGTGCGGTGCTCGTGGACGTGGCGGGGGCGGCACC
>NZ_JAAGLR010000388.1 GCF_010548245.1 Streptomyces sp. SID11385 | reverse complement strand
GCGCAGTCCGGGCACGGGCGGGGGCATCGCGGGCCCGCCGTCCACGGGGGCGGGTGCCGGCGCGGAGTCCCTGCCCTGGTGTTCGCCCGCGTCCTCCTCGGTCGCGGCCTCCCCGGTCCCGCTCCGCGCGCCCGAGGGCTGCGGGCGCGGACCCGAGGAGGGCTGGAGGGCCATGCCCCCGGTCGTACGGAAGAGTTCTTCGGCTCCGGGCAGACTCACTCGGCGTGACACCGGGCGAGCACCTCCCTGGCGAGCTGGCGGTAGGCGGCGGCGCCGACGGAGTTGGAGGCGTAGGTGGTGATGGGCTCCCCGGCCACGGTGGTCTCCGGGAAGCGCACGGTGCGGCCGATGACGGTGTGGTACACGTGATCGTCGAAGGCTTCGACGACGCGGGCGAGCACCTCGCGGCTGTGCACCGTGCGGGAGTCGTACATCGTGGCGAGGATGCCGTCGAGTTCCAGCTCGGGGTTGAGCCGCTCCTGCACCTTCTCGATCGTCTCGGTGAGCAGCGCGACGCCGCGCAGCGCGAAGAACTCGCACTCCAGCGGGACGATCACCTTGTGCGCCGCGGTGAGCGCGTTGACGGTGAGCAGGCCGAGCGAGGGCTGACAGTCGATCACGATGTAGTCGTAATCGGCCATGAGCGGCTTGAGCGCCCGCTGGAGGGTGGACTCGCGGGCCACCTCGGAGACGAGCTGGACCTCGGCGGCCGAGAGGTCGATGTTGCTCGGCAGCAGGTCCATGTTGGGCACGGCCGTCTTCAGCAGCACCTCGTCGGGCGACATCCCGCGTTCGAGGAGGAGGTTGTAGACCGTCAGGTCCAGCTCCATCGGGTTGACCCCGAGGCCGACCGAGAGAGCGCCCTGTGGGTCGAAGTCGACGAGGAGGACGCGGCGGCCGTACTCGGCGAGCGCGGCGCCGAGGTTGATGGTCGAGGTCGTCTTGCCGACCCCGCCCTTCTGGTTGCACATCGCGATGATCTTCGCCGGGCCGTGGTCGGTGAGGGGCCCGGGGATCGGGAAGTAGGGAAGCGGGCGCCCGGTGGGGCCGATCCGCTCGCGGCGCTGGCGCGCGGCGTCGGGGGCCAGCGTGGCCGCGTACTCGGGGTCCGGCTCGTACTCGGCGTCCGGGTCGTAGAAGTGCCCCTCGGGCAGCTCCTCGTAGTCGGCGAAGGTGTCGCCGCTCGGGTCGCCGGCCATGGCGTTCACGATATGGCCATCCATGCTCTGGTGTGCGGTCTGCGTCGGCGGGAGACTCTGGCGGGCCGCGAAGGTGCGGACGGCGACGGAACCGGCGGGACCGATCGTCGACGGACTCGCGACACCACCGCTCCGCGCGGCCAGCTCCGGTCGGCCACCCCCGGGAGAAAATGTCGACTCATTCACAAGTCGTCTTACCTCCTTGGCGACCAGGAAACTTCTGGATAGGTCAGCGTGGCACCATGCCGACGGTTGGCGACTCTATGGCGTGTCACCACTCCGCAGCAACACAATCCGCCGGACCCGGCCCGATGTGTCGGTGTGTGCGAGGGCGGATGTCAAGGGTGCACGGTCGCGCATCACCCCCTCGGCAGAGGCGAGTTCGGCACGTCAAACACCCTGGAAGTGTGACCTAGCCGCCCACTTGGGAAAGTCTCGCTCAAAAACTGTCACATCACCGCACGCCAACGGCCGGACCTGCGCGCGAAGGTCCGGCCGTTGGCGTGAGAAACGCGACACCTGTTGACGCGCCCCCTGCCCTCCCGGTCGCCCGGGAAGGGGGCGCGTTTCTCAGTCCAGGAGCGTGTGGGTCTCGGCGTACGCCAGCCCGTGCGCCTCGGCGACCTCGCGGTAATACACCTTGCCGTCATGGACGTTGAGGCCCTTGGCGAGGGAGGCGTCGCGGCGCAGCGCGTCGATCCAGCCGCGCCCGGCGAGTTCGAGCACGTACGGGAGCGTGGCGTTGGTGAGGGCGTGCGTGGAGGTGTGCGGGACGGCGCCCGGCATGTTGGCGACGCAGTAGAAGACCGAGTCGTGCACGCGGAAGGTCGGCTCGGCGTGCGTGGTGGGGTGCGAGTCCTCGAAGCAGCCGCCCTGGTCGATCGCGATGTCGACAAGGACACTTCCCGGCTTCATGCGCGAGACGAGGTCGTTGGAGACGAGCTTGGGCGCCTTGGCCCCGGGCACCAGGACGGCGCCGACGACGAGGTCCGACTCCAGGCAGGCGATCTCCAGTTCGTACGCGGTCGAGACCACGGTCTGGATGCGGGTGCCGAAGATCCTGTCGGCCTCCTTGAGCTTGGTGACGTCCTTGTCGAGGAGCTTGACGTGGAAGCCCATGCCGATCGCGATCTGCGCCGCGTTCCACCCCGAGACGCCGCCGCCGATGACGACGGCCTTGCCCGCCACGACCCCGGGGACCCCGCCGGGGAGCACGCCGCGCCCGCCGGCCGCCCGCATGAGGTGGTACGCGCCGACCTGCGGGGCGAGCCGCCCGGCGACCTCCGACATCGGGGCGAGCAGCGGCAGCCTGCGGTCGGCCGTCTCGACGGTCTCCAGGGCGATCGCGGTGGTGCCGGAGGCGAGGAGCGCGTCGGTGCACTCGCGCGAGGCGGCGAGGTGCAGGTACGTGAAGAGCACCTGGTCCTTGCGCATGCGGTGGTACTCCTCGGCGATCGGCTCCTTCACCTTGAGGAGGAGATCCGCGCGGGCCCACACCTCGTCGGCCGTGGGAAGGATGACGGCTCCCGCCGCCACGAACTCCTCGTCGGTGATCGAGGAGCCCGAACCCGCTGTCGCCTCGACGAACACCTCGTGCCCCTGGCGGCGCAGTTCGTGGACCCCGGCCGGGGTGATGGCGACCCGGAACTCGTTGTTCTTGACCTCGCGGGGGATGCCGACCTTCATCGTCGATCACGATCCTTGACTAGAGAGAGCCCGGGACAAAAGGGGCACGGCACTACATACCCGTATCCACGAGGGCGCAACAGGGGAGAGCCGCCGATCTGCGGCTTCGCCAGTTTAATGAAGGGATTCCCGCTGTCCAGCCTTTCAAAGCATCATTTTTTCCCGGAAGCGCTACGGATTTCGTAGGTGAACCCCGTGAAGCGACGCCCTGGACGCCTCACACGGGCCCGCTACGCCCCCGCCCGCAGCACCGCCGCCTCGCCGGGCCCGAGCAGCCGCGCGGCGAGCCCCCGGTGGTGGCGGGCCGACGCCGGGTCGCCGAGCCGGTCGAGGGTGTCGGCGAGGCGTACGTGCAGCGCCGCCCGCAGCCGTTCGTCTTCCGCCCGCTCGGCGAGGCCCACCGCCTCGCGGCACGTGCGCAGCGCCTCCTCGGGCCGCCCCGCGTACTCCTGGACCCTGGCCAGCTCGGCGAGAGCCCGGGCCTGGCCCGCCACGTCACCGCGCCGCTTGTGCACGGCGATCGCCGAGCCCCAGTTGCGCCGCGCGTCCCCGTACCGGC
>NZ_JAAGLR010000354.1 GCF_010548245.1 Streptomyces sp. SID11385 | reverse complement strand
TCGAGGCGGAGGCGCGCGAGGCGCAGGCGCGCAAGGCCGCGCTCCTCGCCGCGGCCCACCGCTGGCGGCTCCCGCAGGTCCCGCTTCTCGCGCCGCCCCCGCCCCGTACGAAGCTCGCGCCGCCCACCCGGCGGGGGTTCGAGGTGAGCGGGCCCCGTACGAAGGCGCTGCCGCCCGTCTTCACGCGCGTCCCGACCAGCGACCGCGTGGTCTTCCTCACCATCGACGACGGCGTGAACCAGGACCCCGAGACGCTCCGCATGCTGCGCGAACTCCACGTCCCGTACACGGCCTTCCTCAGCGCCGACGCCGTGGACGGCGGCTGGGAGTACTTCCGCAGGGCGCACGAGCAGGGCGCGGCGCTCCAGAACCACACGCTGCGCCACCGCTACCTCCCCGGCCTGGACCGTGCGACCCAGCGCCAGGAGATCTGCGGCATGCAGGAGAAGCTGCGCCGCCACTACGGGCAGGGGGCCACACTCTTCCGGCCGCCGTACGGGAGCTACAACCGCGACACCCTGGAGGTCGCCCGCTCCTGCGGCATCCGCGGCATCCCGCTGTGGGAGGCGGAGGTCTTCCCCGGCAAGGTCGTCTACCGCGACACCGGCCTGCACCCCGGCGACCTCGTGCTCACGCACTTCCAGGGACGCGCGCAGTGGAACGGCTCGATGACCGACGCCCTTCGCACGTTCCTGCGCACCGTCACCGAGAAGGGGTACGCGGTGGCCCGCCTGGAGGACTACATCTGAGTCCAGCGGGGGAGAGGGGCCTTCCGGGACGTCGTCCGGAAGGCCCCTTTTCCGCTTCGCGCGGCACTCGCCTGGCACTCCGCTTGACCGAGTGCTAATCGCGGTCATAGTCTCGCTCTGGCACTCCCCACCGGAGAGTGCCAAACAGCGACGGGCAGTCCGGCACCCGCGACGACGGATTACCGGTCGCCACCCAATGACTTATTCACCCCGTGATCTCCGAAGGGGGAGGTCGGATCGTGACGACCGCCAGCTCCAAGGTTGCCATCAAGCCGCTTGAGGACCGCATCGTGGTCCAGCCGCTCGACGCCGAGCAGACCACGGCCTCTGGCCTGGTCATCCCGGACACCGCGAAGGAGAAGCCCCAGGAGGGCGTCGTCCTCGCCGTGGGCCCGGGCCGCTTCGAGAACGGCGAGCGCCTGCCGCTCGACGTCAAGACCGGCGACATCGTGCTCTACAGCAAGTACGGCGGCACCGAGGTGAAGTACAGCGGCGAGGAGTACCTCGTCCTCTCGGCCCGCGACGTGCTCGCGATCATCGAGAAGTAAGCACCACCCCGGTCGTGTCCGGGTCTTTCCCGGACCACCCGGCTTTCGCAACGAGCCGCGCCCCCGGACCCCGTCCTCTTCGACGCCGGGGCCACCGGGGGCGCGGTCGTTGTGTTCACCCACGACTTTCCCGAGTTTTTCCCGAGAGGGCTGAATCGCTCCCATGGCGAAGATCCTGAAGTTCGACGAGGACGCCCGTCGCGCCCTTGAGCGCGGCGTCAACAAGCTGGCCGACGCGGTCAAGGTGACCATCGGTCCCAAGGGCCGCAACGTCGTCATCGACAAGAAGTTCGGCGCCCCCACCATCACCAACGACGGTGTGACCATCGCCCGCGAGGTCGAGGTCGAGGACCCGTACGAGAACCTCGGCGCCCAGCTCGTCAAGGAGGTGGCGACCAAGACCAACGACATCGCGGGTGACGGCACCACCACCGCGACCGTGCTCGCCCAGGCGCTCGTCCGCGAGGGCCTGCGCAACGTCGCCGCCGGCGCGTCCCCGGCCCTGCTCAAGAAGGGCATCGACGCCGCCGTCAAGGCCGTCTCGGAGGACCTGCTCGCCACGGCCCGCCCGATCGACGAGAAGTCCGACATCGCCGCCGTCGCCGCGCTCTCCGCGCAGGACCCGAAGGTCGGCGAGCTGATCGCCGAGGCGATGGACAAGGTCGGCAAGGACGGTGTCATCACCGTCGAGGAGTCCAACACCTTCGGTCTGGAGCTGGACTTCACCGAGGGCATGGCCTTCGACAAGGGCTACCTCTCCCCGTACATGGTCACCGACCAGGAGCGGATGGAGGCCGTCCTGGAGGACCCGTACATCCTCATCAACCAGGGCAAGATCTCCTCGATCCAGGACCTCCTGCCGCTCCTTGAGAAGGTCATCCAGGCCGGTGGCTCCAAGCCGCTGCTGATCATCGCCGAGGATGTCGAGGGCGAGGCGCTCTCCACCCTCGTCGTCAACAAGATCCGCGGCACCTTCAACGCCGTCGCCGTCAAGGCGCCCGGCTTCGGCGACCGCCGCAAGGCCATGCTCGGCGACATCGCGACCCTCACGGGCGCGACCGTCATCGCCGAGGAGGTCGGCCTCAAGCTCGACCAGGCCGGTCTGGACGTGCTGGGCTCCGCCCGCCGCGTGACCGTGACCAAGGACGACACGACGATCGTCGACGGTGGCGGCCAGCAGGCCGACATCGACGGCCGCGTCGCCCAGATCAAGGCCGAGATCGAGACCACGGACTCCGACTGGGACCGCGAGAAGCTCCAGGAGCGCCTCGCGAAGCTCGCCGGTGGCGTGTGCGTCATCAGCGTCGGCGCCGCGACCGAGGTCGAGCTGAAGGAGAAGAAGCACCGTCTGGAGGACGCCATCTCCGCGACCCGCGCCGCGGTCGAGGAGGGCATCGTCTCCGGTGGTGGCTCCGCGCTCGTCCACGCCTCGAAGGTCCTCGCCGACTCGCTCGGCAAGACGGGCGACGAGGCGACCGGTGTCGCGGTCGTCCGCGCCGCCGCCGTCGAGCCGCTGCGCTGGATCGCCGAGAACGCGGGCCTTGAGGGCTACGTCATCACCTCGAAGGTCGCCGAGCTCGACAAGGGCCAGGGCTTCAACGCCGCGACCGGCGAGTACGGCGACCTCGTGAAGGCCGGCGTCATCGACCCGGTCAAGGTCACCCGCTCCGCCCTGGAGAACGCCGCCTCCATCGCCTCGCTGCTCCTGACGACCGAGACCCTCGTCGTCGAGAAGCCGGCCGAGGAGGAGCCGGAGGCCGGTGGCCACGGCCACAGCCACAGCCACTGAGGCCCTGAGCGGCGAGCGGCGATGAGCGCGGCCGCCCCGGCCGGTGCACTCCGGCCGCCCGCCGCTCCCGCGGCCGTAAGGCCGCGCTGCCCCTCCGCGTGACAGCGAAAAGGGCCGGTTCCCTCGGACGAGGGAACCGGCCCTTCGGCGTGGGGCGTCAAACGGGGGCGGGGCACCCCGCTTCCCGCCCTCCGCCGTCCGCTCAGACGCGGCCCCGTCCCGCTCGCCCGCGGGCGCGGGCGTGGCGGCGCGGGGCCGTCGCCGTCGCCGCCCGTACCTCCTCCTCCTCCGGCTCCGCGGCCGGTTCCGGCCAGGCCGGTTCCACGAAGAGGTCCCGCCACTGGGGCCGCTGCGGCGAATCGTGGTCGAGGGCTTGTGACATCGCGTACTGCTCCTGTGGAAGACGGTGAGCGGCGCCCGCCGGGAGCGGGCCCACCTCCCGCCTGCCCCCGGCCAGGCGCCTCACGCCGACAAGTGCAGCCCCTCCGCCGCCACCGGCTCCGCGAACGGCTCGCCCCGGGTCCAGCGCTCGATCTCGTCGAGCGCGTGGTCGGCCATGCGGTGCACCTCGTTGCCGAGGGAACCGGCGACGTGCGGGGTGAGCAGGACGTTCGGGAGGGTGTACAACGGCGACCCGGGCAGGGGCGGTTCGGGGTCCGTCACGTCGAGGACGGCGGAGAGACGCCCCGAGGTCAGCTCGGCGAGCAGCGCGCTCTCGTCGACCAGCGAGCCCCGCGACGTGTTGATCAGCGTCGCCCCGTCCGGCATCGCGGCCAGCTCGGCCGCCCCGATCAGGTGGCGGGTGCTGGGGAGTTCGGGGGCGTGCACCGAGACGACCGAGCCGCGCGCGCACAGTTCGGCGAGGCCCACGGAGCGCGCGCCGAGCGCCGCCGCTTCGGCCGCGGAGACGTACGGGTCGTGCAGCAGCACCTCGAAGTCGAAGGGCCGCAGGAGTTCCAGCACCCGGCGCCCCACCCGCGAGGCCCCGACGAGCCCGACGACGCGCCGGTAGTTCCCCGCCGCGCGCAGCTCGCGGTGCCAGTCGTGGCGCGCGCCCGGCTCGCGGGCGCCGCGCGCCGAGTCGAGCACCTTCTTGCCGGAGAAGAGGATCGCGGCGAGCGTGTACTCGGCGACGGGGAGCGCGTTGGCGCCCGCCGCCGTGCTGACCCGGATGCCGCGCTCCCAGCACGCGTCGGTCACGAAGCCCTTCACGGTGCCCGCCGCGTGCACGACGGCGCGCAGCCGCGGCGCCCGCGCGAGCACGTCGGCGGTCAGCGGCGGCACGCCCCAGCAGGTGAGCAGCACCTCCGCCTCGGCGAGCGCGGCGGCGAGGGCCGGGGCGGGGTCGGTGAAGTCGTCGGCTATCAGGCCGGGTTCGGTCCGTACGAGGCGGCCCATTCTGTCGTGATGGGCCGGCGTCAGCAGTTCCTCCGCGACCTGGGGGGCCATGGCGAGCAGGGCCCGGGGACGTCGGTCGGTGGGCTCGTGCATGGTGATGCGAGTACTCCTCACACGGTGGGGTGGTGCGGTACGGGGGACGAGCGCCCGCCCGTACCGCCGTACGCGGGCGGCTACTTGACCCCGCCCGCCGTCAGCCCGGCCTTCCAGTGCCGCTGGAGCGTCACGAAGGCGATGATGAGCGGCAGGACGGCGAGCAGTGAGCCGGTGACGACCATCGGGTAGAGCTCCGGGTTCGCGTTGGCGCTGCTGTGCCAGTTGTAGAGGCCGAGGCTGAGGGGATAGAGCTTCTTGTCCGACAGCATGACCAGCGGCAGGAAGAAGTTGTTCCACACGGCCGTGAACTGGAAGAGGAACACCGTCACGAAGCCCGGCATGATCATGCGCAGACCGATCGACCAGAAGACGCGCAGCTCGCTCGCCCCGTCGATGCGGGCCGCCTCCAGCGCCTCGTTCGGGATGTACCCGGCGCTGAAGATCCGCGAGAGGTAGACGCCGAAGGGGTTCACCAGGACGGGGACGAGGACCGCCCAGTAGGTGTTGACGGTGTGCGTCTTGACGGCGAGGAGGTAGAGCGGCAGCGAGAGCGCGGTCGAGGGCAGCAGCACCCCGAGCAGCACCATCGCGAAGAGCTTCTCCTTGCCCCGGAACACGTACTTGTCGAAGGCGTACCCGGCCGCGACGCTCACGAGGGAGCAGCCGAGCGCGCCGGCTCCCGCGTACAGCAGCGAGTTGAGGTACCAGCGGAAGTAGAGGCCGCCCTCGTAGTCGGTGAGCGCCGAGAGGTTGTCGCCGAGGCTGAAGCCCTCGGAGGAGAAGACGTTGCCGCCGAGGATGTTCCCGGCGTCCTTCGTCGCCGCCGTCACGAGCCAGACGAGCGGGAAGAGCGCGTAGACGGCCGCGATGAGCAGGACGACGTTGACGGCGACGCGCGAGGTCCAGCGGCCGGACCGCCTGCCGCCGCGGGTCGCGACGGGCGCGCGGCGCGGGGCTTTGACCGTGGCCGGTTCGCCCGGGGTGCCTTCGCCGGGTGCGGCGAGGAGTGGCGTGGTCATGCCTGGGCTCCCTTGCGGTTCGAGAGGCGGGTGACGACGAAGGAGAGGACGGCGGCGACCAGCGCGATGAGCACGGAGGCCGCGGCGGCCCGCCCGTAGTCGTTGATCTGGAAGGCCGCGGAGTAGGCGTACATGTTCGGTGTCCAGGTGCTCGTGACGGCGGAGCCCGAACTGGAGAGCAGTAGCGGCTCGGTGAAGAGCTGGAGCGAGCCGATGATCGTGAAGAGCAGCACCAGGAAGACGGATGACCGGATGAGCGGGAGTTTGATCGAGAAGGCGAGACGCCAGTTGCCCGCCCCGTCCACGGCGGCGGCCTCCAGCATCGAGCGGTCGATGGCCTGGAGGGCCGCGTAGAAGATGACGAGGTTGTAGCCGATCCACTCCCACACGGCGATGTTCACGATCGAGGGCATCGCGCCGTCCGGGCCGAGGAAGTCGAAGCCGAAGCCGCCGGACTCCATGGCCTTGACGACCGGGGAGAGGCCCGGCGTGTAGAGGTAGATCCAGACGAGGCCCGCGATGAGCCCCGGGATCGCGTGCGGCAGGAACAGCGCGAGCTGGAAGAAGCGGCGGGCGCGCGCGAGCGCCGTGTCCAGGAGCAGGGCGAGGGCGAGCGCGCCGCCCATCATGATCGGGATGTAGAGGACGACGTACCGGGCGAGCACCCCGAAGCCGTCGCGGAACGCCTCGTCCTTGATCACGTCGAGGTAGTTGCCGAGGCCGTCGAAGACGCTGTGCGGCCCGTCGAAGCCGAGCCCGGAGAGCTTGTCGGTGAACAGGCTCAGCCAGATCGCGTACCCGACCGGGAGCAGCATCGCGAGGGTGAACAGGACGAAGAAGGGCGTCAGGAGCGTCGCGGCGGCGAGCCCGGTACGGCCGGAGGCGGAGCCCTTGCGGCGGGGCGCGGCCGCGGGCGCGGTGGCCCCGGGGGCCGGGGCCGGCTGTGTTCTCGTACCGCTCATGACCCGTCCTCGACCTTCAGCCCGCTCTTGCGCAGGGCGTCCACGGTGGCGCGCTGGGTGGTGGCGACCGCCCCGGTGAGGGACTTGCCGCCGGAGACGACCGCTTGGAGCTGGTCGTGCAGGGTGTTGTTGGCGGCGGCGGTCGGGCCCCACAGCCAGTCCGGATTGATCGTCGCGGCGGACTTCGCGTAGAGCCCGTAGAGGTCGGCGCCGCCGTAGAAGCTCGTGTCGATCGCCTCGCGCGCGACGGGCACGAGGGCGCGCGCGGCGGGGAAGGCGGTCGACGTGCTCGCGGTGACGCGCGCCTTGACCGAGTCGGGCGAGGTGGACATCCAGAGGATGAACTCCATCGCCGCCTTCGTCTTCCTGCTGTCCTTGGAGATCGCGAAGGTCGAGCCCTGGCTCATCCCGGAGCTGGGGTGTGCCGCGTCCCAGCTCGGCATCGGCATCGCGGCCCACTTGCCCTTCTGCTCGGGCACGATCCCGGCGAGCGTCCCGGCGCTCCAGGAGGCGCCGAGGTAGCCGAGCGTCGTACCGGCCTTGAGCGAGGAGGTCCACTCGGGGCTGTAGGAAGGGGCGGTCGAGACGAGACCGTCCTTGATCATCCCCTGCCAGTACGTGGCGACCTTCTTCGTCGCCGGATCGCTCGTGTCCACCTTCCAGGACCCGCCCTCGGTGGAGAACCACTGGGCGCCGGCCTGCCACGCCATCGTCTGGAAGAAGGAGGCGTCGTCGGCGAAGAACGTCGCGATACGGGCCTTCGGCGCGGCCTTCTCGACCTGCCGCGCGGCGGTACGGAAATCGGCCCACGTCTTCGGCGGCTCGACGCCGTACTTCGCGAAGAGGTCCTTGCGGTAGTAGAAGATCTGCGGCGCCGCGTCCGAGGGGACGGCCCAGTTCCGGTCGCCCATCGTCGTCAGCTCGATGGTCTGCGGCAGGAACTTCTTCTTCACGTCCGGCGTCATGTACGCGCTGATGTCCTTGAGCGAACCCTGACTCACGAACTGCGCGAGCGAGGGGTACTCGATGGAGAGGACGTCGGGTGCGATACCGGCCTTGAGGGCGTTGGTGATCTTCGGGTAGCCCCCGAGACCGCCGGAGGGTATCTCCTCGAACTTCACCTTGATCGTGTCGTGCGTGCGGTTGAACTCGTCCGCCACCTGCTGGGAGCCCTTGGTCCAGGCCCAGAAACTGACGGTGACGGGATGGGCCCTCGTGCCTTCGGCGGGCGCCTCCGCGCTCGGGCCTCCGCAGGCCGCGGTGGCGGCGAGCGAGGCGAACGCGACGGCACCCACGAGGGCGCGCGAGGACCGGAACCCAGGGCGGCTCACGGCGCTGCTCCTCTTCGCTGGGGGACAGGCGGTCGCGGTGATGCTTCGGCGCCGGGTGAGCGAAGTCAAGATTGTTTGGTCGATTGATCGAAAAATGATCGAAAGAGGCCTCGAATTCCAGGGCGCACCACATCCAGGGAGGCAATTTCAGCCCCTCTGGGGGTCCCCCCGGCCGAAGGCTGGGGGAGTTTGAGGAGCGGGGTCCGGGGCGGAGCCCCAGGGAGGCCCGCCCCGCAGAGGCAGAAGCGATCCACGAAAGGGCGCCCTACTCCGCCCTCAGCCCTCCGCAGGAGTCCCGCACCCGCAACGTCGGCAACAACTCAACGTGCCGCCGCGGCTCGCCCGCCCCGTCGCCCCCGGCGGAAACCCGCTCCGCGAGGCGTTCCGTCAGCAGCTCCACGGCCGCCCGGCCCACCGCCCGCTTCGGCGGGGCCACCGCCGTCAGCGGGGTCTCGGCGAGGGCGGCGACCTCGTCGTCGTACGTCACGAGCGCCAGGTCGCCCGGTACCCGTACCCCCCGCTCCGCCAGGTCCCGTACGAGTCGCGTCGCGTCCTCGTCGTTGTGCGCGAGCACCGCCGTCGTGCGGCCCCCGCGCACGAGCCGGGCCAGTTCGTCCACGGAGGCCACCGGGCTTCCCGCGCCGGGCTTTTCGGGGGCCGAGTCGAGAACGGGGAGGCCCGGTTCCAGGCCCAGGATCTCCACCGCGCGCCGGTACCCCGCCCGTACCGCCTCCGCCGTCGGGCTGTCCGTGCGCGCCACGAGCACGGGGGAGCGGTGGCCGAGCCGGGCCAGGTGCCGCAGGCCCACGAGCACGCCGTGCGCGTGGTCCGAGCCGACCCGGTCGAGCGCGTCGAGCGGTCCCGCCGGGTCCCCGCGCCGCTCCACGAGCACGGCCGGGACGGGCAGTCGCGCGATCCACTCCGTGTGCAGCGACTGGTGCTCGGGCCGCGTCCAGCTCGGGATCACGAGCAGCCCCCGGGCCCCGGCCGCGAGCAGGCCCGCCGCGTGCGCCGCGTCGTCCTCGGGCCGGTAGTCCGAGACCCGCAGGACCAGACGCGCCCCGAGCCGCGCCGCCGCCTCGTGCGCGCCGCGGATGATGTCGGCGAAGTAGTACCCG
>NZ_JAAGLR010000319.1 GCF_010548245.1 Streptomyces sp. SID11385 | reverse complement strand
CCTTCGGCGGGAGGCTGCCCGACCCCGTCACCGCGAGCCCCGCCGAGGTCGCCGCCTTCTTCGCCGGGCTCGGCGGCGCGGAGCGGCACCGGCTCGTCGCCGCGCACCCGGGCGTCGTCGGCAACCTCGACGGCGCCCCGGTCGCGCTCCGGTACGAGGCCAACGCGGCGGCCGGTCCGCACGTGCTGGCGTACGACCCGCGCGGACGCGGACTGATCGCGCGCGTCGTGGGCGACCTGGACACGGCCACGCACGTGGCGGTCCTCGTGCCCGGCTCGGACATCGACCTCGGCTCGTCGGACCGCCTGACCCGGTGGGCCACCGACCTCCAGGAGGCCGCGGGCGACGACACGGCCGTCATCGCCTGGGCCGGGTACACGACGCCCGACGGCATCGGCGTCGACCTCGCGACGGGCCGCCTCGCGCGGGCGGGCGCCGCCCGGCTGACCCGGTTCACCCAGGGCCTGGACGCGGCCGGGCTCCCCGACCCCGCCCTCTTCTGCCACAGCTACGGCTCGGTCGTCTGCGGCCTCGCCGCCTCCCGCACCGACGCCCGCGACCTCGTCGTCATGGGCTCGCCCGGCATGCGCGCCGCGAACGTCGCGGCGCTGCGCACCACCGCGCACGTCTGGGCCGCCGAGTCCCCGCACGACTGGATCACGCACGTCCCGCACACCGAGTTCCTGGGCCTCGGCCACGGCCCCGATCCCACCTCGCCGGGCTTCGGCGCGCGCGTCCTGCCCGCCGCCGACGTCCCCGCGCACGACGCCTACTTCACCCCCGGCACCTCCACGCTCACCGCGTTCGGCGCCATCGCGGGAGGTGAGCTGCGGTGAAGGCCACGACCCGCTTCGCGCGGCTCGCCGCCCGGGTGGACGCGCGCACCCCGGCCCACCGCGACCGCGCGCTCGACGGCCTGCGGGCCCTCGCGCTCCTCGCCGTCCCCACCGGGCACTGGCTCCTCGGCGGCCTCACGCGCGACGACGGCGGCGCACTGCACAACGCGAGCCCCCTCGCGACGTTCGGCACGCTCGCCCCGGCGAGCTGGGTGCTCCAGATGCTGGGCATCTTCTTCCTGGTCGGCGGCCACGCCTCGTACCTCTCCTACCGGCGCCGCCCCGGCTCCGCGCGGCAGTGGACCGCGGGACGCCTGCGGCGCCTCGGCCGTCCGCTCCTCGGCGCCACCGCCGTGTGGGCGCTGCTCCTCCCGCTCCTCCACTACGGCCTCGGAGTCCCGACCGGCACCCTGCACACCGCGGCGACCCTCGTCGTGCAGCCCCTGTGGTTCGTCGGCGTCTACGCCGTCGTCACGGCCCTCACGCCGTACTGCGTCCGCGCCTCCGCACGGCTCGGCGCGTGGGCCGCGCTGCCGCTGCTCGCGTCCGTCGCCGTCGTCGACCTCCTGCGGTACGGGCCGTACGCGGACGCCGTGCCCGCGTGGCTGAGCCTGCTGAACCTGCTGCCCGGCTGGATGTTCGCCTACCAGCTCGGCGTCTCCTGGGGGGACAGGAGCCTCGGGCGGCGCGGGGCGTGGCTGCTCCTCGCAGGCGGCGCCGCGCTGTTCGCCGCGCTCCTGCTCGTCTTCCACTACCCCGTGTCGATGGTGGGGGTGCCCGGCGAGGCCCGTACCAACTCCCACCCGCCGTCCCTGCTCGTCCTCGCGCTCGCCGCCGCCCAGTCGGGCGCCGGGATCCTGCTGCGCGAGCGGCTCGCGCGGCTGCTGCGGCGGCCCGCGCTGTGGGCGCCCGTGGTGCTCGTCAACCTGTCGGCGATGACGATCCTGTGCTGGCACCAGTCGGCGATGCTCGCCGCCGCGATCCCGGGCTCCTTCCTCGGCGCACTCCCCGGACTGACCACCGCGCCCGACACGGTCGGCTGGGTCTTCGCCCGGCTCGCGTGGCTGCCGCTCTTCGCGGCGCTGCTCGTGGTGATCACGCGGTACGCGCGGCCACTGGAGGAGCCGTGGCGCCGGACGGGGGCGGTCCGCGCGGTGGCGGTGGGGGTCCTGGCGGCGTCGTTCGGGTACTTCGCGCTGGCGGCGTGAGGGACCGTGGCAGCGGGGGAGGGAGGGGGAAGCGGTGGCGTGGAGGAGAGGCGGCGGCGTGGACGGGCGTGAGGTGACGGGGCCCCGCGCGGACGGAAATCGCGCGGGCGCGGACACCGTCCCGTCCCCTGTAGGAGGGTGGAGCCCATGACGTCGCCGAAGGAACCCTCGACCGGGGCCTCGACCGGGGCCTCGACCGGGGAACAGCCCCGCGCACCGCTCGCGGGGGCGCGGAGCCGGTGGACGCGGCTGCTGCTGCCGTGGGCCGTCGCGTTCGTGCTCTGCGTCGTCCTGCTGCCCGTCCAGCTCAACCTGCTCGTCTCCGACTACGGGCTGGGCGGCGGTCTCGCGAGCGCGCTCGCGCTCGCGCAGGCGGTGCCGCTGCTGCCCGCCGTCGTCCGGCCGCTGACGGCGTGGTACGTCATCTTCGCGGCGGACGTCGCCGGGGCGCTCGCCCTGCTCTCCGTCGACCTCGGCAAGCCGCTGCTGTGGCCGTTTCCCGCCCCGGTGATCGTCGGGTACGTCGGGCTCTGCCTCGCCCTCGGCCTGCGCGAGCGCCGCCGGACGCTGCTGCTCGTGTGGCTCGCGACGGCGGGCGCGACCGTCCTCCTGGGGTTCCTCGGGCCCGACGGCCCGCACAGCAACGGCATCGTGCTCACGGTGCTCAGCGGCGTCGCGCTCGTCCTCACCGCCGCGCTCAGGGAGCGGCACGAGGTCAACCGCCGCCTCCTCGCGCAGGAGGCGATCAGCGAGGCCGAGCGGGAGCGGCGCACGCTGCTGGAGGAACGCACGCGCATCGCACGGGAGTTGCACGACGTCGTGGCCCACCACATGTCGGTCATCACGGTGCAGGCGGACACCGCCGTGTACCGGCTGCCCGACGTACCGCCCGACGTACGCGAGGAGTTCACGTCCATCGCGGCGACCGCGCGCGCCTCGCTGAGCGAGATGCGCCGGCTGCTCGGCGTGCTGCGCAACGAGGAGACGCGCGGCGAACTCGCTCCGCAGCCGGGCCTCGGGCAGATCGGGCGGCTCGTGGCGGCGACCGGGCGGGCGGGGACGCCGGTCGAGTACACCCCGTGCGAGGCCGGGGTTCCCGAGGCGGTGGGGCTCTCGGCGTACCGGATCGTGCAGGAGGCGCTCGCGAACGCCGTACGGCACGCGCCCGGCGCCCCCACCCGCGTCTCGCTCTCCGCGGACGGCGTCGCGCTCACCGTCCTCGTCGTCAACGCGCCGCCGCCCGCGCCGCCCGCCGGGCCGCTGGAGACGAGCGGGACCGGGCACGGTCTCGTCGGAATGCGCGAGCGCGTACGGCTCGTGGGCGGCACCCTGGACACCGGCCCGCTGCCGGACGGCGGCTTCCGGGTCGCCGCCCGGCTCCCCCTGACCGAGAAGGAACCCACGTGACGACGCGCGTCCTCATCGTCGACGACCAAGCCATGGTGCGCGCGGGCTTCGCCGCGCTGCTCGCCGCCCAGAGCGACATCGACGTGGTCGGCGAGGCCCCGGACGGCGCCCAGGGCGTCGAGCTGAGCCGCCGCACCCACCCCGACGTCGTGCTGATGGACGTACGGATGCCCGGGATGGACGGCCTGGAGGCCGCGCGCCGCCTCCTCGCGCCCCCGCCGGGCACCACGCACCGGCCGCGCGTCCTGATGCTCACGACGTTCGACATCGACGACTACGTGTACGAGGCGCTGCGGGCCGGGGCGAGCGGCTTCCTCCTGAAGGACGCGCCGCCCGCCGACCTCATCGCGGCGGTACGCGTCGTGGCCGCGGGCGACGCCCTGCTCGCCCCCTCCGTGACCCGCCGCCTCATCGCCGACTTCGCCCGGCAGCGCCCCGCCCCCGGAAAGCCCGCCCTGCGCCTCAAGGCCCTGACCGAGCGCGAGACGGAGGTCCTGACGCTCGTCGCGCGCGGCCGCTCGAACACGGAGATCGCCGCCCACCTGGTCCTCGCCGAGCAGACGGTGAAGACCCACGTGAGCCGCGTCCTCACGAAGCTCGGCCTGCGCGACCGGGCCCAGGCGGTGGTCTTCGCGTACGAGTCGGGGCTGGTGGCGCCGGGGGAGTAAGGGGGCGGCGTACGGGTCCGGTGGCGGGTCAGGTCTGTCGGCGGTCGGGCTCTCAGGACGGCCGGCCCGCGATGCCCATCGCCTCCGCGAGCCGTACCGGGCCCGGCAGTTCGCCCTCGCGGGCCGGCTCCGCCGCGAACGCGCGGACGACGTAGGCGGCGAAGCGGGCCGACGCGGCGGGCGGGACGGGGGCGGGGCCGCTGTGGATGCCCTTGTTGGCGAGGAGCATGAGGAGGAGGTCGTCGAGGACGAAGTCGGGGCGCAGCCGCCCCGCCGCCTTGGCCCGCCCGGCCAGGTCCGCCATCGCGCGGTAGTCGGTGGCGCGGCCCCGCGCCGCCGCCGCGATCTCGGGCCCTGTGAGGTGCGAGAGGAAGAGTTCGGTGAGCCCCCGGTCCCGCGCGTGCAGCGCGCACAGCCCCTCGATCACCGCGCACAGCCCCCGCCACGGATCGGGATCGGCGGCTCCGGCCGCCACGATCTCGCGGCACGCGCGCAGCGGCCCGGCGAACGCCTCGGCGAGCAGCGCCTGCTTCGTCGCGAAGTGCCGGTAGAGCGTCGCGGGCCCCACCCCGGCCCGCCGCGCGACCTCGCGCAGCGGCACGTCCACGCCCTCGGTACGGAAGAGGTCGCGGGCGGCCTCCAGAATCCGCTCCCGGTTCTCGCGCGCGTCCACGCGGCCGGGCTGAGAGAAATCGTCGGTCACGCTCTCACTTTAGCCAACCGGACGGGGGCGTCCGTTACGTTCGCAAGGTATGCCGACGCCGAAGGAGCGCAGCCCGTGAAAGCCATCGTGATCAGGAGTTTCGGCGGGCCCGAGGGCCTGGAGACGGTCGACCTCCCCACCCCCCGCCCCGCCGCTGGCCAGGTCCTCGTCGCGACGGAGGCGATCGGCGTCGGCGGCGTCGACGTCCTGATCCGCCGGGGCGCGCTCGCCGCGTACGGCTTCGCTCCCGGCTTCGTCCCGGGCGGCGAGAGCGCGGGCACGGTCATCGGGACGGGCCCCGGCGTCGACCCGGCCTGGCGCGGGCGCCGC
>NZ_JAAGLR010000290.1 GCF_010548245.1 Streptomyces sp. SID11385 | reverse complement strand
CGTACCGGCGCCAGGACCGGGGCGCTTGGCGTGCTTGCCGGGGCGGCGTTTGACGTGCGCGCGCAGGCGCGAGGAGACGTCCTCGGGGGGCAGGAAACCGGCCCAGCGCTCCGGGTACTCGCTGGGCATGTCGGGGTCGCCCGGCTCGCCGTGCCCGGCGCGTTCGGCGGCGTAGCGGGCCATGGCCCCCACCGCCTCGGCCTCGCGGGCGCGCTCGTTGGCCTCGCGCGCCGCCGAGGTCGCCACGGAGGGCCAGACGCGGTCGATCGCGGCGTTCATCGCGGCGCCGACGAGCACCGCGAAGGCCGAGACCCCGATCCACAGGAGCACGGCGACGGGCGCGGCGAGCGAGCCGTAGATCGTGGGGCCCTCGATCGTCGAGGTGAGGTAGATGCGCAGCAGGAAGCTGCACACGACCCACATCGCGAGGGCGACGAAGGACCCCGGCACGTCCTCGATCCAGGGCGAGCGGACGGGGACGGAGACGTGGTAGAGCGTCGTGAGGAAGACGACGCACAGGATGATGACGACCGGCCAGTAGAGGATCTGGACGGCCGTACCGCTCCACGGCAGGACGTTCACGACGGTGTCGGGGCCCGCGACCATGAGCGGCAGCGCGACCGAGCAGATGATGAGGCCGACGATGAAGAGGCCGAAGGAGAGCAGGCGCGTCGCCACGATGCCGCGCACACCGTCGAGCCCGTACATGACGGTGATGGTGTCGATGAAGACGTTGACGGCGCGCGAGCCCGACCACAGCGCGAAGACGAAGCCGATCGAGATGACGTCGGGGCGACCGCGCGTGACGTCCTCGAAGATCGGTTTCGCGATGTCGTGGACGCCCTGGTCGGACAGGACGGTCCGGGACGCGTCGAGGAAGTGCTGCTCGAAGCCGGCGATCGTGTCGGCGCCCGTCCACGCGTCCACGTAGCCGAGGAGGCCGACGAGGCACAGGAGCAGCGGCGGCACGGAGAGCAGCGAGAAGAACGCGGCCTCGGCGGCCAGGCCGAGGATGCGGTACTCCATGCAGGAGTTGACGGTGTCCTTCACGAGCAACCAGGCGGTGCGACGCTTGGACACATTGCGGTAGAGCGCCCGGACGCGGCGGAGACGGCCCGGTCTCCGCCGCGTAGCTGTTTCTTTTGCCTGGTGCACGTCCTTACCGTATCCGTATGGCATCGCGCACCCACACAGTGACCAACCAGCCTCCGCCCCTGGTCGGGTACGACGTCTTCGGCGCCGACCGGTCCCTGAGCGAGGCGGTGGAACGCCACCTCGATCCGGAGCTGTTGCCCACGGCGCTGACCGAGCTGAGCGAGCTCGGGCGGGCGGCGGGGTCGGCGCAGGCACAGGAGTGGGGCGAGCAGGCGAACGAGAATCCACCGAAACTGCGCACCCATGACCGTTTCGGCCACCGGATCGACGAGGTCGAGTTCCATCCGGCGTGGCACCGGCTGCTCGGGCACGCGGTCTCGGCGGGCCTCACGAGCGCGTGGACGCGGCCCGGCGGGCACGTACGGCGGGCGGCGGGGTTCCTGACGTGGACGCAGGCGGAGGCGGGCCACGGCTGCCCGCTGTCGATGACGCACGCGGCGGTCCCGGCGCTGCGCGCGCAGCCGGATCTCGCCGCCGTGTGGGAGCCGCTGCTGACCTCGCGGGTGTACGACGAGGGGCTGCGTCCCGCGAGCGAGAAGGCGGGCGCGCTCTTCGGGATGGGCATGACGGAGAAGCAGGGCGGCAGCGACGTACGCGCCAACACGACGCGCGCGGTGCCGCTCGCCGAGGACGGCGCCTTCGAGCTGACCGGGCACAAGTGGTTCTGCTCGGCGCCGATGTCGGACGGGTTCCTCGTGCTCGGGCAGGCGCCGGGCGGGCTGAGCTGCTTCCTCGTGCCCCGGGTCCTCGCGGACGGGGAGCGCAACGTCTTCGCGATCCAGCGGCTCAAGGACAAGCTCGGCAACCGCTCGAACGCGTCGAGCGAGGTCGAGTTCGACGGGACGTGGGCGCGGCTCGTGGGCGAGGAGGGGCGCGGGGTGCGGACCATCATCGAGATGGTCTCGGCGACGCGCCTGGACTGCGCGCTGGGCTCGGCGGCGCTCATGCGGCAGGCGGTGGCGCAGGCGATCCATCACGCGAGGTACCGCGAGGCGTTCGGCGGGGTGCTCGTCGACAAGCCGCTCATGCGCAATGTCCTGGCGGATCTCGCGCTGGAGTCGGAGGCGGCGACGACGCTCGCGCTGCGGCTCGCCGCCGCCTACGACGCGGCGGACGCGGGCGACGAGCGGGAGCGGGCGCTGCTCCGGCTCGCGGTGCCCGTCGCGAAGTACTGGGTGACGAAGCGGTGCACGCCCGTGGTCGCCGAGGCCCTCGAATGCCTGGGCGGCAACGGGTACGTGGAGGAGTCGGGCCTGCCGCGGCTGCTACGCGAATCCCCCCTCAACTCGCTGTGGGAGGGCTCGGGGAACGTGCAGGCGCTCGACGTGCTGCGCGCGCTCCAGCGCGAGCCGGGCGCGCTCGACGCCTTCCTCGGCGAACTCGGGGCGGCGCGCGGCGCGGACCACCGCCTGGACGCGGCGGTGAAGCAGCTCTTCCAGGAGCTCGCCGACCTGGAGGGCATCGAGGCGCGGGCCCGGCGCCTGGTGGAGCGCATGGCGCTCGTCCTCCAGGGCTCGCTCCTGGTCCGTTTCGCCCCGCCGGAGGTCGCGGACGCGTTCTGCGCCTCGCGGCTGGGCGGCGACTGGGGCACGGCCTTCGGCACGCTGCCGCACACGGCGCCGACGGGCGCGATCGTGGAGCGGGCGGGGGTGACGCTGGGGTAGCGGCCTGCGCGGGACGCCGGCGCCTGCGCGGGAAGGGGGGCGCCGAGGCGGGGG
>NZ_JAAGLR010000259.1 GCF_010548245.1 Streptomyces sp. SID11385 | reverse complement strand
GGGCGCTCGCGGCGACGGGCGCCGCGGGCAGCGTGGTGGACTCGGTGCTCATGACGTGGTTCCTGTCGGCCGGTTCAGAGGGTGGACTGCTCGTTGCGGTTCAGCCACCTGCGGTAGAAGGTGGTGAAGACGACGAGGATCGACAGGAGCAGGACGCCGTACGTGGCCGACTGGGCGAAGTCGCGCGGCTGTTGGCCGAAGCCGAGCCGGTAGGCCCAGGTCACGAGGATCTGCGCGTCGGGGGCGCTGGTGCCGCCGAAGAGCAGGAAGATGATGGCGAACTGGTTGAAGGTCCAGATGACGCCGAGCAGCACGACGGTGGCGCTCACCGGGCGCAGGCCCGGCAGGGTGACGTGCCGGAAGCGCTGCCAGGCGCTCGCGCCGTCCATCTCGGCGGCCTCGTAGAGGTTCGCGTCGATGGACTGGAGCCCGCCGAGCAGCGAGACCATCATGAACGGCACGCCGCACCACGTGTTGACGAGGATCGCGGCGACGCGCTGCCAGGAGGTGTCCTCCAGCCAGGCAGGCTGCGGCAGGTGCAGGTGGCCGAGGACGGTGTTGACGAGGCCGCCGTCGGCGAGCATGATCCGCCAGGAGAAGACGGTGACGAAGGCGGGCACCGCCCACGGCAGGATGAGCAGCATCCGGTAGACGACCCGGCCGCGGAACTTCTGGTTGAGCAGCAGCGCGAGGCCGAGACCGAGGCAGTAGTGCAGCGCGACGCAGGCGACGGTCCAGCCGACCGTCCACAGGAAGTGCGACCAGAAGCGCTCGTAGGCCGTGGGCCCCCACAGGATGTCGGCGTAGTTGTGCAGGCCGATGAACTCGTAGGTCGCGTCGATGTGGTTGACGCCGATGGTGCGCGCCGAGTTGAGGCTCGTGGCGTCGGTGAGGGTGAGGTAGAAGCCGCGGACCAGCGGGTACGCGACGAGGACGCCGAGCACGATGACGACCGGGGCGATCATCGCGTACGCGTACCAGTGTTTCTGGCCGGCGCGGCGCAGGCGGCTGAGGAGCCCGGGCCTGCGGCCCGGGGCCCGCTCTTGCCGCGGGGGCGCGGTCTCGGTGTCGACGGCGACGGTCATGGCGGCCCTTCCGGGGGCGGGGGTGGTGTACGGGGGAAGGCGGCGGGGGTACGGGGGCGGGGCGGCCCGTCAGGTGGCCGGCCCCGCCCCCGCGCCGGTCAGCGCTTGTAGTCGGGGAGGAGCTTCTGCATCGCGTCCCCGGCCTTGCGCAGGCCGTCGTCCAGCGATTCCTTGCCGCTCGCGACGCGCGGCAGCTCGGTGTCCATCGGGCCCCACAGGGAGCTGTACTCGGGCAGCGCGGGACGTGGCTGGGCGGCGTCCAGGACCTGCTGGAAGCCCGCGGTGCCCGGGTCGGCCTTGACGGCTTCGGTGTAGGCGTCCTGGCGGGTGGGCAGGGTGCCGTTCTTGAGCGCGATCTGCTCCTGCGTTTTCGCCGAGGTCATGTACTTGACGAAGGTGAAGGCGGCCTTCTGGTGGGCCTGGTCGGCGCCCGCGTAGACGGAGAGGTTGTGGCCGCCGGTCGGGGCGCCGGGCTTGCCGGCGGAGCCTGCCGGGACGACGGCGACGCCGAGGTTCTTGCGGTCCTTGAAGGCGCTGCCCTTGTAGTAGTTGGTCAGCTCCCAGGGCCCCTGGATGGTCGACGCGACCTTGCCGCCCGCGAAGGCGTCCTGGATGTGGGCGTAGCTGTCCGCGGTGATGTCGGCCTTGTGCAGGCCCTTGCCGGAGAAGAGGCCCTGCCACTCCTTGAGCCCCTTGACGGCGGCGGGGCTCTCGATCGTGAGCTTCTTCGCCTTCGCGTCGACCGTGTCGGTGCCCTCGCCGAAGAGGTAGGGCTGCGCGTAGTACCCGGCCGTCGAGCCCCAGTAACCGTCCACGCCCGTCTTGGACTTGACGGTCGCCGCGTCCTTCTTGAGCTGCGCCCAGGTGGTCGGCGCGGTCTTGATGCCGGCCTCGGCGAAGAGCTTCTTGTTGTAGACGAGGGCGAGCGTGTCCGTGACGAGCGGGACGCCGTAGGTCTTGCCCTCGTACTGGGCCTGCTGGATCAGGTTGGGCTGGAAGGAGTCCTGCTCGGCGAGCGCGTCCGTGCCGTCGAGCGGCGCGAGGTAGCCCTTCTTCGCGAAGGCGGGCGTCCAGCCGACCTCGGCGCGCAGGATGTCGGGCGCGCCCTTGGCCCCGGCGGCGGTGTCGAACTTGTTCTGCGCCTGGTCGAAGGGCACGTTGACGTACTTGACCTTGATGCCCTTGTGCGACTTCTCGAACTGCTCGACCAGCGCCTTGTAGGTGGGTGCCTCGTTGGTGGCGTTGGAGGTGTCCCACCAGGTGAGGGTGACCGGTCCGCCGCCGGAGGCGCCGTCGTCGCCGTCGTCCCCGCCGCAGGCCGTCGCCGCGAGGGCGAGCGATGCGAGCAGTGCGGTGGCCGCTATGCCACGCCGCATGAGTACTCCTTGAGGGTGTGTGAGCCCGTTCTCGGCGGAAGGCCGCCGCCGGCCGCACCATCGCGACGGCCGGGCGAACGAGAAGGTAACAGCGTCGCGGCCGTTGCGAAAGACCTTGCAGCAAGAATCTGCAAGAAACCTTGGCGGCGCCCTGAACGTCAGTTCACCGCTGCCACCTGCGGGATACTCTCTCCGTACGGCCCCGGCACGTGCTCGTTTGCAAGGCTTGTGCAAGAATCCTCAGGCCCTTGTCAGTCCGCGCCCGAACGGGAATCATCAGAGGGGCCGTCAGGGACCCGTGACCTGGGCAGCGCTGTACATCCAGGCAGGGCCAGTCGAGGGGACCCCATGACACAGCAGTACGGGCGCAGGCCCGCGGCACCCCGGCGCGCGGGGGCGCGCCAGGAGTCCCAGGGCACGGCCCGCCTCGCCGACCTCGCCGCGCAGGCGGGGGTGAGCGAGGCGACGGTGAGCCGGGTGCTCAACGGCAAGCCCGGCGTGGCCGACGCGACCCGGCAAGAGGTGCTCGCCGCGCTCGACGTGCTCGGTTACGAGCGTCCGGTGCGCCTGCGGCGGCGCAGCGAGGGGCTGGTCGGGCTCATCACGCCCGAGCTGGAGAACCCGATCTTCCCGGCCCTCGCGCAGGTCATCGGGCAGGCGCTGACCCGCCAGGGCTACACCCCGGTCCTCGCGACGCAGACGCCCGGCGGGTCCACGGAGGACGAGCTGACCGAGATGCTCGTGGACCGAGGCGTCGCCGGGATCATCTTCGTCTCGGGGCTGCACGCGGACACCACCGCGGACACGGGACGCTACGAGCGGCTGCACGCGCAGGGCGTCCCGTTCGTCCTGGTCGACGGCTACTCCCCCAAGGTCCGCGCCGTCTTCGTCTCCCCGGACGACCGGGCGGCGATGCGCCTCGCGGTCACCCACCTGCGGGCGCTGGGCCACCACGAGATCGGTCTCGTGCTGGGCCCGGAGCGCTTCGTGCCCGTACAGCGCAAGGTCGAGGGCTTCACGGGGGCGCTGCACGAGGAGTTCGGCCTCGGGGCCGCCGAGGTGCGGAGCCGGTACGTGGAGCACTCGCTGTTCACGCTCGAAGGCGGCCAGGCAGCCGCCACGGCCCTCCTGGAGCGCGGTTGCACGGCGCTCGTGTGCGCGAGCGACATGATGGCGCTCGGCGCGATCCGCGCGGCCCGCGCCCGCGGCCTCGCGGTCCCCGCGGAGGTCTCCGTCGTCGGCTTCGACGACTCCCCGCTGATCGCCTTCACGGACCCGCCCCTGACCACGGTCCGCAAGCCGGTCCCGGCGATGGGCCAGGCGGCGGTCCGCGCCCTCCTGGAGGAGATAGGCGGCACCCCGGCCCCGCCGAGCGAGTTCGTGTTCATGCCGGAGCTGGTGGTGCGCGGCTCGACGGCGGCCGCGCCCCTTGCCGGCCCCTCCGGCGGTTGAGGAGCGGGGTCCGGGGCGGAGCCCCGAAAGGCCCCGCCCCGGAAACCCGCACCAGTCGGCTCAGCCTCGCCGCAGGCGAACGGTCACCAACTGGAACGGCCGCAACGCGACCTTCAACTCCCCGTCAACGGCAACCACTTCGGCCGCCCCCTCGGAGAGAGCCCGCTCCAGCAGATCGGTCACGGAGACCCCGGCCACCTCGAAGCCCGGCCGCAGCGAAGCGGTCACCCGCCCGCCCCGCGCCTCGTGGAACCGCACCACCACGTCCCCGCTGCCGTCGTCGGCGAGCTTGACCGCCGTCACCACCACGGAGTCCTGCTCCACGGTGACGAGCGGCGCGACGTCCGCCCCCGCGCCCCGCACCACGCGGCGCGGCAGGTTGACCCGCCACCCCTCGCGCACGGCGTCGTCGATCGTGGCGCCGACCACGAGGCCGTGCCGGAAGCGGTGCGCGCCCTGATCGGTCTCCGGGTCGGGGAAGCGCGGCGCGCGCAGCAGTGAGGCGCGGACCGTGGTGGTGGTGCCGCCGTCCTCGCGCACCGTGCGGCTCACATCGTGCCCGTACGTCGAGTCGTTGACGACGGCGACGCCGAAGCCGGGCTCCTCCAGGTGCACGAAGCGGTGGTTGCACGCCTCGAACTTCGCCGTCTCCCACGTGGTGTTGGTGTGGGTGGGGCGGTGGAAGTGCCCGAACTGGGTCTCGCTCGCGTACCGTTCGGCGTGCACGTCGAGCGGGAAGGCGAGCTTGAGGAACTTCTCCGTCTCATGCCAGTCCACCTCGGTGGCGATGTCGAGGCGCTCGGCGCCCTCGGCAAGGCTCAGCGTCTGGACGACGCGCGAGTCCCCGAAGGCCCGGACGATCCGCACCCCTTCGGGAGCGGCGCTCAGTTCCTCGACGTCCGTGAGCTCCGTGACGGTATTGCGGTAGAAGGAGTCGACGTCCCAGGCGTCCCACTGGTTGGGGAAGTCGGTGTGGAGCTGGAGCAGGTTGGCGGCCTGTCCGGGCGCCACGGCCTCACGGCCCGAGTCGTGGCGCAGCGCGGAGACAACGAGTCCGCGCGCGTCGATCTCGATCCGTACGACCCCGTTGTCGAGGACGAAACCGCCACCGGTACGCGCGACGGGCACGACCCCGGCGGGCGCGGGCGCGGTCCCCGCGGCACCGGCCGCGATCCCGGCGTCCGCGTGCGGCGCCGCGTTGAAGCGCACCTCGGTGTCGCCCTCGCCCGCGAGCGCTCGCTGCGCCGCGTCGATGATCCCGGTCAGCTCCTCGGCGAGCGCGGCATAGGCGCGCTCCGCCTCGCGGTGCACCCAGGCGATCGACGAGCCGGGCAGGATGTCGTGGAACTGGTGCAGCAGCAGCGTCTTCCACAGCCGGTCGAGCCGCTCGTACGGGTAGGGGAAGCCCGCGCGCACGGCGGCGGTCGCCGACCACAGCTCGGCCTCGCGCAGCAGGTGCTCGCCGCGCCGGTTGCCCTGCTTGGTCTTCGCCTGGCTGGTGAGCGTGGCGCGGTGCAGCTCCAGGTACAGCTCGCCGACCCACACGGGCGGTTCGGGGTACTCGGCCTCGGCCTTCGCGAAGAAGGCGGCCGGGGTCTCCCAGTCGACGCGCGCGGGCGCCTCGGTGTTCTTGAGACGGGCCGCCTTCGCGACCATCTCGCGGGTCGTGCCACCGCCGCCGTCACCGAAGCCGGTAGGGGCCAGGGAGCGCGTGGCGCGGCCCTTCTCCTTGAAGTTGCGCGCCGCGTGCCCGAGCTGGCTGCCGAGCATCTCGCAGTTGTAGGAGTCGACGGGCGGGAAGTGCGTGAAGATCCGGGTGCCGTCGATGCCCTCCCAGCGGAAGGTGTGGTGCGGGAAGTCGTTGATCTTGCTCCAGGAGATCTTCTGCGTGAGGAGGTACTTGGAGCCCGCGGCCTTGATGATCTGCGGGAGTCCGGCGGCGAAGCCGAAGGTGTCGGGGAGCCACGCCTCCTCGTTGTCGATGCCGAACTCGTCGAGGAAGAACCGCTTGCCGTGGACGAACTGGCGGGCCATCGCCTCCGAGCCGGGCATGTTGGTGTCGGACTCGACCCACATGCCGCCGGCCGGGACGAAGCGCCCGTCGGCGACGGCCTCGACGACCTTGTCCCACACCTCGGGGCGGTGCTCCTTGAGCCAGGCCCACTGCTGGGCCTGGGACATGGCGAAGACGAACTCGGGGGCCTCTTCGAGGAGCGAGACCATGTTGGAGCTGGTACGGGCGACCTTGCGGACCGTCTCGCGCAGCGGCCACAGCCAGGCGGAGTCGATGTGCGCGTGGCCGACCGTGCTGATCCGGTGCGCCGATTCCTGGGCGGGGACGGCGAGCGCGGGCGCGAGGATGTCGCGCGCCGCCGCGGCCGTGCCCGCGACGTCCTGGAGGTCGAGGGCGTCGAGCGCGCGGTCGGCCGTGCGCAGGATCTCCCAGCGGCGGGCGGAGTCGGCCGGGAGTTGCGGCATCATCTCGCCGAGGACTTCGAGGTCCATGACCAGCTGGAAAACGTTGTCGTCGAAAACGGCCAGATCCATCCGGCCGAGGACGTACTGCGGGGCACTGCCCGCCGTCGCGGGATCGCCCATGCCGGTGGGCTCGAAGGGCCGGTTGCCGAGGATGACAGGGTTCGACGCGGCTTCGACGCGGAAGTCGATCTCCTCGCCGCCCCGGGCCGGGTCCCCGACGCGCACGTAGCGGTTGCGGGGGTGAATGCCCTTGACCGGTGTGCCGTCCGGGGTGTGGACGAGTCCTTCGCACTGGAAGCCGGGCGTGTGCCGGCTGAAGCCGAGGTCGAGGACGGCCTCGACGGTGCGGCCGGCCCACGCGGCGGGCACGGTGCCGGTGACCTTGAACCAGCTCGTGCCCCAGGGCGGGCCCCAGGGGGTGTTCGGGGTGATGGGTTCGTAGGGGGCCGCCAGGCCCTCCGCGACGGGGACGGGCTCACCGGGAGCCGTCCAGATCGCCACGTCCAGGGGGACCGTCTCGGCGTACACCGCCGGGCGGATGCGTTCTTCCAGCACACGCGCGAGGCGTGCCTCGACCAGGGCCCGGTCGTCATGCATGGGCGAAGCTCCGTAGGAAGGAGAGAGGTGATCAGGAGTGGCGGCCCGGTCAGTCTAAGTCCGCCCCACCTCGGCGTTCATGGCCCGGGGTGCTCCTCGGCCACACCCCCCCCAAGGCGCGAAGGCCCCCGCCCCCCGGACGGGGGGCGGGGGCCTTCGCGGACCGTGCGGAAGGGGCGGTCAGTCCACGCTGGGCAGGATGTGCGGCTCGGCGAGGTCGTCCTCGTACCCGGCGAGGCGGATGGGCGCCGAGCGGGCCCACACCTCCAGCGAGCCGATCTCCTGGTGACGGCGGCGGGGCGGGGAAGTCGTCCCCTGGCTCCGCTGCTCCGTGTGCTTCGTCTCCTGTGTCACCGCGCACTCCTCATGTGTCGGGTAACCCCCGGTACGGCACCGGGCCGCTCCCTGTCACCGGGACCTGGCACCGGGCCGCCGCCGGAATTCGCGTCTGGGGCGGTACGGGCGCGGTGGCGCCGGTGGTTCGTACGGAGCGGGGCGAGGTGCGCCCTTCGTCCGGGGACGGACGTCGGGTGAGGGTGTCCACCCGTGTCTGCTGTCCGTTGCAACAGCCTAACCACATGAGCGCGGGTGCGCTCGATGGCGCGGAAATCGGCACTCCGTGCCGCGGTGCGACCCCCGCGTTTCAGCCATCCGGATCAGGCCGCACCCGCCCCCTCGGCCCCGCGTGTCACCCGCCGGGGCGGCCGATCACCAGCGCGAGACGCCGTAGTCCTTGAGGAAGACGCCGTACAGGTCCTCGCCCGCCTCGCCGCGCACGATCGGGTCGTAGACGCGGGCCGCGCCGTCGACGAGGTCGAGCGGGGCGTGGAAACCGGCCTCGGCGAGGCGCATCTTGTCGGGGTGCGGGCGCTCGTCGGTGATCCAGCCGGTGTCGACGGCGGTCATGAGGATGCGGTCCTGCTCGAACATCTCCTGCGCGCTCGTGCGGGTCAGCATGTTGAGCGCGGCTTTCGCCATGTTCGTGTGGGGATGTCCGGCGCCCTTGTAGCCGCGCGCGAAGACGCCCTCCATCGCGGAGACGTTGACGATGTACGTGCGGCGGGCGCCGCTCGCCGCCATGGCGGGGCGCAGCCGGCTGATGAGGAGGAAGGGCGCGGTGGAGTTGCAGAGCTGCACCTCCAGGAGTTCGACCGGGTCGACGGTCTCGACCGTCTGCACCCAGCTGTTGCTGTCGTGCAGGTCGGGGACGAGGCCCCCGGCGTCGATGGCCGTCCCGGCGGCGATGCGGGCGGGGCTCGCCGAGCCGCTCACCAGGGCGAGGTCGGTGACCTCGCGGGCGCTGAGGCTCTCGCCGAGGCGCGGGCCCGGCAGGGCGGCGACGGCCCCGGAGCCGAAGGTGCCGATGACCTCGGTGGCGGGCAGTTCGCCGCGCGGCGGCTCGGCGGACTCGGCGGCGAGGAGTTCGCGGTAGGCGCCCGGAGAACGGCGCACGGTCTGGGCCGCGTTGTTGATGAGGATGTCGAGCGGTCCCGCCGCGCTCACCGAGTCGGCGAGGGCGAGCACCTGGGCGGGGTCGCGCAGGTCGATGCCGACGATCTTGAGGCGGTGCATCCACTCGGCGCTGTCGTCCATCGCCGCGAAGCGGCGCACGGCGTCCTGCGGGAACCGGGTCGTGATCGTGGTGTGCGCGCCGTCGCGCAGCAGGCGCAGGGCGATGTACATGCCGATCTTGGCGCGCCCGCCGGTGAGCAGGGCGCGCTTGCCGCCGAGATCGGCACGGGCGTCGCGGCGCGCGCGGTTCACCTCGGCGCACTTCGGGCAGAGCTGGTGGTAGAACGCGTCGACCTCGGTGTACCTGGCCTTGCACACGTAGCAGGACCGAGGCCGCTTGAGTATCCCGGCGACGCGGCCCTCGGAGCGCGAGCTGGGCAGGGTGCCGCGCGTCTCGTCGTCGATGCGCTCGGCGGAGCCGGTCGCGGTGGCCTCGGTGACGGTGCGGTCGTGGGCGGTCTTGGCGGCGCGGCGTTCCTGACGGCGGCGCTGCTTCACCGTGCGGTAGATCCCGGCGGTGGCGCGGCGGACCGTGACGGCGTCGGGGTGGTCGACGTCGAGCTGGTCGAGTTCGGCGAGGACGTCGAGGCAGACGGCGAGCCGTTCGGGGTCGATACCCGGTCCGAAGGCGGGTGTCCCGTCAAGGTCGCCGGGACGCTCCCCGGCGGGCTCGGGGGTCTCGGGCGCGGTCTCGTCGCTCGGGAGGGTGGGCACCGTCATCGCTGTTTCCTTGTGGTCCTGAAGGCCGCACGCCACCGGCGTGGCCCCCTGTGCGCTCCGGCGCACCACGGCGCGGGCCGGGGTGGCGGGGAGCGGGGCAGCTCCCGAGGGTACGTGGCGCCTCAGCGGCCGACAAACCGTACGGCCCGGTCCTCAGCCCCGCTCCCCCACCCGCGCCCCCTTCCCCAGCGCGACGACGCCGCCCGGCGAGATGGTGTACAGCGCGGCGTCCCTGTCCGGGTTCACGCCGATCGTGGCGCCCGGCGGCACGTCGATGTTCTTGTCCAGGACGGCCCCGCGCACCACCGCGCCGCGCCCGACCCGCACCCCGTCGTGCAGCACCGAGCCCTGCACGACGGCGCCCGGCTCGATGACGACCCCGGGCGAGAGCACGGAGCCGGTGACCTGGCCGCGGATGACGCAGCCGGGGCTCACGACGGACTCCCCCGCGAAGCCGCCCGCGCAGAACTTCGCGGGCGGCAGGGCGTCGTTGTAGGTGTAGACGGGCCACTCGCGGTTGTCGAGGCTGAAGGCAGGGCGGTCCTTGACGAGGTCCATGTGGGCCTCGTAGTAGGCGTCCAGGGTGCCGACGTCGCGCCAGTAGCCGTGCTCGTACGGCGTCTCGCCGGGGACGCGGTTGTCGTCGAAGTCGTAGAGCTGGGCCTCGCCGCGGCCGGTGAGCAGCGGGAGGATCGAGCCGCCCATGTCGTGCGCGGACGCGGGGTCGGCGGCGTCCTGGTGGAGGGCGTCGACCAGGACCTTCGTGGTGAAGAGGTAGTTGCCCATCGAGGCGTGGACGTGCTCGGGGTCCCCGGGCAGCCCCGGCGGGTCGGCGGGCTTCTCCAGGAAGGAGGTGATGTGCCGGGAGTCGGGGCGCGGGACGATCACGCCGAAGGCGGAGGACTCGGCGCGCGGCACCTTCAGCCCGGCGACGGTGACCCCGGCGCCGCCCTCGACGTGGGCCTGGAGCATCTGGCGCGGGTCCATGCGGTAGACGTGGTCGGCGCCGAACACGGCGACGTAGTCGGGCTGTTCGTCGTGGACGAGGTTGAGGGACTGGAGGATCGCGTCGGCGCTGCCGAGGTACCAGCGCGGGCCGAGCCGCTGCTGCGCGGGCACGGGCGTCACGTAGTTGCCGAGCAGGCTCGACATGCGCCACGTCGTCGTGACGTGCCGGTCGAGCGAGTGCGATTTGTACTGGGTCAGGACGCAGATCCGCAGGATGTCGGCGTTGACGAGGTTGGACAGGACGAAGTCCACGAGCCGGTACGTGCCGCCGAAGGTGACCGCGGGTTTCGCGCGGTCGGCGGTGAGCGGCATGAGCCGCTTGCCCTCCCCGCCCGCCAGGACGATCCCCAGGACCGAAGGTCCACCGCGCATGACGCCCCCCTCCCGGCGGCTCCGTCGCCGCCGTGCCGTCCCGCCGCCCGGCGGGTGCGATGCCTCGTGTGGTGCGGGTGGTGCTCTTGTGGTGCGGGTGGTGCTCGTGGTGCGGTGGTGCGTGGCGTGCGGTTTCAGGTGCGGGCCAGGACGTGCTCGTACACCTCGACGGTGCGCCGGGCGATGCGGTCCCAGCCGAAGTCGCGGACGGCGACGCCTCGCCCGGCCGCGCCCATGAGCGCCGCCGTGCGCGGGTCCGCGACGAGGCCGCCCAGCGCGCTCGCGAGGCCGTCCTCGAACGCGGCCGGGTCCTCCGGGTCGTACGGGACGAGCAACCCGGTTTCGCCGTCGCGCACCACCTCGGGGATGCCGCCGACGGCCGAGGCGACGACGGCGGCGCCGCAGGCCATCGCCTCCAGATTGACGATGCCGAGCGGTTCGTAGACCGAGGGGCAGACGAAGGCCCTTGCGTGACTGAGCAGTTGGACGACGTCGGGGCGTGGCAGCGGTTCGGGTATCCAGTGCACCCCGTCCCGCGCGGCGCGCAGTTCGGCGACGAGGGCGCGGAACTCGGCGTCCAGTTCCGGAGTGTCGGGGGCCCCGGCGCAGAGCACGAGCTGAGCGGCGGGATCGAGGGAGCGGGCGGCGCGCAGGAGGTGCGGAACGCCCTTCTGGCGGGTGACCCGGCCGACGAAGAGGACGTAGGGCCGGTCCGGGTCGATGCCGATCCGGTCGAGCACGTCGGTGTCGGGGCTCGCGCGGTAGAGGTCGGTGTCGATGCCGTTGTGGACGACGTGGACGCGCTCGGGATCGAGGTCCGGGTAGCAGGCGAGCAGGTCGGCGCGCATGCCGTGCGAGACGGCGATCACGGCGTCGGCGGTCTCGACGGCGGTGCGTTCGGCCCAGGAGGAGAGCGCGTAGCCGCCGCCGAGCTGCTCGGCCTTCCAGGGGCGCAGCGGTTCGAGCGAGTGCGCGGTGACGACGTGGGGGATGCCGTACTGGAGCTGGGCGAGGCGGCCCGCGAGGGCGGTGTACCAGGTGTGCGAGTGGACGAGGTCGCGGTCCGCGAGGGCGGCGGTCATGCCGAGCCCGGTCGAGAAGGCCCGCAACGCCTCGCCGGCCGCCTCGGGCAGCGGCGCCGCGCGGTGCCGTACGACGCCGGGGCGGAACTCCGCGTCGCCGGGGGCGTCCCAGGCGTGCACGACGAGATCGGTGAGGGTGCGCAGTTCCCGCGCGAGGAATTCCACGTGGACCCCCGCGCCGCCGTAGACGTGCGGCGGGTACTCCCTGGTCAGCAGTCCTACGCGCATGCGTCCCCCGTCCGCGTCGTCCCTGACGTCCCTGCGGCACCGTCCATGCTCGCCCACCGGGGCGGCCCGTGGAAGACCGCGTGCCCGCGCCGGGGCGGGACGTCTCTCGTCCCCCGGATGCCCCCGCACGGCCCGTTCACCCGTGCGGAGGCGGCGCGCGGGGCCTGCGCAGGCCCCGCGAAGACCGTGCGGGGGCCGTATGAGAGGCGCGTGCGGGCGCTGTCGTCCTACGGGAGTCGTACGTCCCAAGGGGCGCGCGCCGCCCGGCGCGCGCCCGCCCTGCGCCGGACACTCCCCCGCGTGTACTCCCACAGCAGTACGTCGATGCGGGTGCCACGGGATGACGACGGGATGCCGGTCAGCGGGGAAGAGTGAACCGTATGAGAGCCGATCGATCGCCGCAGCGCCGGAGTGGTTCATGAGCGATGTCCCGCTGTCCGTGCTCTTCGCGCTGGTCTCCGCCGTCGCCTACGCGGCCGGGGCCATCGTCCAGGAGCGGGTGGCGGTCCAGCAGGGGCCCGAGGGGTACGCGCCGTGGCGGCGGCCCGCGTGGTGGGGCGCGGTGGCGCTCAACGGGCTCGGCGCGCTGCTCCACGTCGGGGCGCTCGCCTTCGGGCCGCTGAGTCTCGTCCAGCCGCTCGGCGCGCTGACGATCGTCTTCGCGCTGCCGATGGCGGCGCTGCTCGTGCGGCAGCGGGCGAGCGCGAGGGCCTGGCGCGGGGCGCTCCTCGCGGCGGCC
>NZ_JAAGLR010000222.1 GCF_010548245.1 Streptomyces sp. SID11385 | reverse complement strand
GCCGTGGATCGCGCACGCCGCCGCGCGCGGCACCCGGGTCTTCGCCGACGTCGGCTGGGACGAGTCGGGGCGCTGGGACCTCGCGGCGCTCGGCGACCTCGGCCACTGCGAGGCGTTCCTGCCGAACGCCGAGGAGGCGATGCGCTACACGCGCACCGAGTGCCCGCGCGAGGCCGCGCACGCGCTCGCCCGGCACGTCCCCCTCGCCGTCGTCACGCTCGGCACCGAGGGCGCTTACGCGGTCGACGGGCGCACGGGCGAGAGCGCCGAGGTCCCCGCGATCCGCGTCCCCGCGCTCGACCCGACAGGCGCCGGGGACGTGTTCGTCGCCGGTTTCCTCACCGGCAGCCTCGCCGGCTGGCCGCTCGCCGACCGGCTGGCCTTCGCGGGCCTGACCGCCGCGCTCTCCGTGCAGGAGTTCGGCGGCTCGCTCTCGGCGCCCGGCTGGGCGGAGGTCGCCACGTGGTGGCGCCACGTCCAGGCGTACGACGACCAGGACCCGGCGGCGCTGCGCCGCTACGCCTTCCTGGACGCGCTCCTGCCCGGCGCGACGACGACGGCCCCGTGGCCACGGCGCAGAGCGGTGCCGACGATCGGGTTCCGGGCGGGGGGACGGGGCTGAGGGGGCGCGGTGGCGGTACGGGGCGGCGCGGCGTCGTACGGGTCCGCCTCACGTCATACGGGACGGTCCCGCGTCGTACGGGACGGGTCCCGCGCGCGGGGGACGGCTCCGCCTCCCGGCGGACGGCTCCCGGGCTTCCGCCTCCGTCCCCCGGATGGTTTCGCGGTTCCGTGCGAAAAGCCCTGCGATCCGGCCGCTCACGGGTCGTAGGCTTGGTCCCAAGAGGTTTTCGACCGGCGAGGACCTGACACAGGAGGTATGCGCAGGCCACAGTGCCGGCCCATGACTCAGACACCCACAGCCCACAGCCCCGAGCGGGCCACCGCTCGCATCACCGTCCCGGCGAAGCACCCCATGGTGACGGTCCTCGGCTCGGGCGATTCGCTGCTCCGCGTCATCGAGAGCGCCTTCCCCGGCACGGACATCCACGTCCGGGGCAACGAGATCAGCGCTCAGGGACCCGCCGACGACATCGCCCTCCTCCAGCGCCTCTTCGACGAAATCCTCCTCGTGCTGCGCACGGGGCAGCCGATGACCGAGGACGCCGTCGAGCGTTCCATCGCGATGCTCCGCGCGAGCGGCGCGGGCGAGCCAGGCGGCGAGGAGCACCCCGCCGAGGTGCTGACCCAGAACATCCTCTCCTCGCGCGGGCGCACCATCCGCCCCAAGACGCTCAACCAGAAGCGCTACGTCGACGCCATCGACAAGCACACCATCGTCTTCGGCATCGGCCCCGCCGGTACCGGCAAGACGTACCTGGCGATGGCCAAGGCCGTGCAGGCCCTCCAGTCGAAGCAGGTCAGCCGCATCATCCTGACCCGCCCGGCCGTCGAGGCCGGCGAACGCCTCGGCTTCCTGCCCGGCACGCTCTACGAGAAGATCGACCCCTACCTGCGCCCCCTGTACGACGCCCTGCACGACATGCTCGACCCCGACTCCATCCCGCGCCTCATGGCGGCCGGAACGATCGAGGTCGCGCCGCTGGCTTATATGAGGGGTCGCACCCTCAATGACGCCTTCATCATTCTCGACGAGGCGCAGAACACGAATCCCGAGCAGATGAAGATGTTCCTCACCCGCCTCGGCTTCGAGTCCAAGATCGTCATCACCGGTGACGTCACGCAGGTCGACCTGCCCGGCGGGACGAAGAGCGGGCTGCGGCAGGTGCAGGAGATCCTGGAGGGCGTGGACGACGTGTCGTTCTCGCGGCTCAGCTCGCAGGACGTCGTCCGGCACAAACTCGTGGGCCGGATCGTCGACGCCTACGAGAAGTACGACCATGCCCACGAGCGCGAGCAGGACCAGGGCCGCCGTCATGGCGGGCGCGCGCGGGGCGGCCATGACGGAAACGGGAAGTAGACCGGACCAGCACCATGTCGATCGACGTCAACAACGAGTCCGGCACCGAGGCCGACGAGGAAGCCATCCTCGACATCGCCCGCTACGCCCTCGGCCGTATGCGCATCCACCCGCTCTCGGAGCTCTCCGTGATCCTCGTGGACGGCCCCGCGATGGAACAGCTCCACATGCAGTGGATGGACCTGCCCGGGCCCACCGATGTCATGTCCTTCCCGATGGACGAGCTGCGTCCCCCGGCGAAGGAGGACGAGGAGCCCCCGCAGGGGCTGCTCGGCGACATCGTGCTGTGCCCCGAGGTCGCCGAGCGCCAGGGCCGCGAGGCCCCCACGGAGCACTCCATGGACGAGGAGCTCCAGCTCCTCACCGTCCACGGAGTGCTCCACCTGCTCGGCTACGACCACGAGGAGCCCGACGAGAAGGCCGAGATGTTCGGCCTCCAGCAGGCCATCGTGGACGGCTGGCGCGGGGAGCGCGGGCTCACCGGGCCCTCACCGGCCCCGACGGTGTCATGAACCGCCGAAAACCGGCCCTCCCGGGGGGCCTCGCGTGAGCTACCAGCTGATCAGCGGCGCCGTCGCGCTCGTCATCGTGGCCTGGCTCGCCGCCTGCGCCGAGGCCGGGCTCGCCCGCGTCTCCAGCTTCCGCGCCGAGGAGGCCGTGCGGTCCGGGCGGCGGGGCAGCGCGCGCCTCGCCCAGGTCGCCGCCGACCCCACCCGCTACCTCAACGTGGCCCTGCTCGTCCGGGTCGCCTGCGAGATGGCGGCGGCCGCGCTCGTCACCTACGCCTGCCTCAAGGCGTTCGACGAGACGTGGTCCGCGCTGCTCGTCGCCATCGCCGTGATGGTCCTCGTCAGCTACGTCGCGGTCGGCGTCTCGCCGCGCACCATCGGCCGTCAGCACCCGCTGAACACCGCGACCGCCGCGAGCTACGTCCTCGTCCCGCTCGCCAAGGTCATGGGCCCCGTGCCCCCGCTGCTCATCCTCATCGGCAACGCGCTCACGCCGGGCAAGGGCTTCCGGCGCGGGCCCTTCGCCTCCGAGGCCGAACTGCGGGCGCTCGTGGACCTCGCCGAGAAGGAGTCGCTCATCGAGGACGAGGAGCGCCGCATGGTGCACTCGGTCTTCGAACTGGGCGACACCCTCGTGCGCGAGGTCATGGTGCCCCGGACCGACCTCGTGTCGATCGAGCGGTTCAAGACGATCCGGCAGGCGCTCACGCTCGCGCTGCGCTCCGGCTTCTCGCGCATACCGGTCACGGGCGAGAGCGAGGACGACGTCGTCGGGATCGTCTACCTCAAGGACCTCGCCCGCAAGACGCACATCAGCCGGGACGCCGAGTCCGAGCTGGTCTCGACCGCGATGCGCCCGGCGACCTTCGTGCCCGACACGAAGAACGCGGGCGACCTGCTGCGCGAGATGCAGCAGGAACGCAGCCACGTCGCCGTCGTCATCGACGAGTACGGCGGCACGGCGGGGATTGTCACGATCGAGGACATCCTGGAGGAGATCGTCGGCGAGATCACCGACGAGTACGACCGCGAACTGCCACCCGTGGAAGACCTCGGCGAAGGCCGCCACCGCGTCACCGCGCGCCTCGGCACGGACGACCTCGGGGAGCTGTACGGCATCGAGGAGTACGACGACGAGGACGTCGAGACCGTCGGCGGGCTCCTCGCCAAGGCGCTCGGCCGCGTGCCCATCGCGGAGTCCTCGGCCGTCGTCGCGCTCCCCGACGGGCGTGAGCTGCGCCTGACGGCGGAGTCCTCGGCCGGGCGCCGCAACAAGATCGTCACGGTGCTCGTGGAGCCGGTCGGCGAGGGCGCCCCGTCCCGTACGGAAGACGTGCTGAGCAAGGAGAACGCGGGATGAAACCGGCGGCGCTGCGCGCGCTGTGCCTGTCCTTCAACGCGGCGGCCGAGGAGTTCCCGTTCAATCCGGAGACCTCGGTCTTCAAGGTCAACGGGAAGGTCTTCGCCCTCACCGACCTCGGCGCCGAACCGCTCACGGTCTCCCTCAAGTGCGAGCCCGAGGAGGCGGTGCGGCTGCGCGAGGCCCACCCGGACGTCGTCGTGCCCGGGTGGCACCTCAACAAGCGGCACTGGAACACGGTGACGGTGGGCGAACTGCCCGCCGCGCGGGTGCGGGAGATGGTGGAGGACTCCTACGACCTGGTGGTGGCGAAGCTGCCGAGGGCGGAGAGGCTGAAACTGGACCGGCCGTGACGTGCGTTGCGGTACGGGTACGGGGCGGCTCCCACGAAGGGCGCCGCCCCGTGCCCGTACCGCCTCTCAGTACCGCCGGGACCGCAGACCCACCGCGATGAGTGCTCCCGCCGCCAGGACGACGCACGCGTCGATCAGGACCACGAGGCGGACACCGGAGGCGAGGCCGCCCGCCGTCGTCGTGGCGAGGACGCCGAGGAGCGGCACGCCGATCGTGAGGCCGACCTGCTGCGTGCTCGTGACGAGACCCGTGGCGAGCCCCTGTTCCGCGTCCGGCACGCCCGAGGTCGCCGTCACCCCGTACGAGACGATCGCGCCGAGGTGCCCGGCGCTCGCCACGGCGACCGCTCCCGTCGCGAGCCACACCGAGGCGGTGCCCGAGCCGAGGCCGAGCAGGGTCAGCGTCAGCAGGCCCTGGAGGAACAGCGAGCCGACGAGGACGCGCCGCGCACCGAAGCGGCTCACGGCCCGGCCCGCGACGAGACCCGCCAGGACCGAGAGCACGCCCTGCACCCCGAAGGCGAGCCCGGTGCGGAAGGCCGACAGGTGCTGGACCTCCTGGAACCACAGCGTGAGGGCGAAGACGATCGTGCTCATCATCGAGAAGGTCACGAGCCCGCCCAGATTGCCGAAGGCCACCGTGGGCCTGCGCAGCATCCGCAGCGAGACGAGCGGGTGCGCGGTACGGGACTCGACGCGGACGAAGAGCGCGAGGAGCACGAGACCGAGCGGGAGCGCCACGAGCACGTCGGGGCGGCCGAAGCCCTGCTCGGCGGCGGTGGACAGCGCGTAGATCAGGGCGAGCAGGCCCCCGGTGACGGTGAGCGCGCCCCGGATGCCGAGGCGGGCGCGGGCCGGGACGCGGGACTCGGTGAGCAGCCCCGGGGCGAGCGGCAGGACGACGACGGCGAAGAGCGTGAGCAGGCCCATCGTGGAGCGCCACCCGAGCAGGTCGGTGAGCGTGCCGCCGCCGACCATGCCGAGCGTGAAGCCGAGCGAGGTCGCGGTGCTCGCCGGGGTCGGTCCCTCGTGGTACCAGTGGCTCGAACAGGGCAGGGACATCTCCGTCTCGCCGCAGGTGCTCGACGCGGTCGCCGGGGTGCTGCGCCTGTCGAGCGCCGAGCGCCGCCATCTCTACCGCCTCGCCGGGCTCAACCCGCCCGCCCTCGAAGTCGCCCCCGGCGACCTCCACATGTGCGAGGGCCTGGGCCGCCTCATCGACCACTGGTCCCCGTACCCGGCGCACATCATGGACACGTACTGGAACCTCGTGATGGCCAACGAGGCCGCCACCGAGGTGCTCGGGATGCACCCCGGACTCCCGTACAACTGCCTCATCGCCTTCTTCACCGATCCGGTCTACCGCTCCCGCGCGGTCAGCTGGGAGCAGGTCGCGCCGCTCGTCGTCGCGCAGTTCCGCGCGCTGTGCGCGGAGCGGCCGGGGGACCCGGGTTTCACGTACGTCATCGAGGAGGCGCGGCGGGCGAGCGCGGAGTTCGACGCGCTGTGGAGCCGCGGGGACGTGTGCCCCGGCGGTCAGATGCGCAAGGAACTGCACCACCCGCGCGCGGGGCGGCTCCAGATGGAGGCGACGACGCTCCAGGTCCCGGCCCGCCCTGATCTGATGATCGTGCTGCACATGCCGGTGCCGGGGACGGGGACGAAGGCGGCGCTGGAGCGGGTCCTCGCGGGGGCGGGGGCGGGGGGCGCGCCCGGCTCCGTATGCTCGGCGCCATGAGTGAGAGCAGCGCGCTGGACGCCGAGGACGCCAAGATCATCACGCTGGCCCGTTCGGCCCGGGCCCGTAACCAGGTGCCGGAGGGCGCGGCGGTACGGGACGAGACGGGGCGTACGTACGTGGCGGGGAGCGTCGCCCTGCCGAGCCTCGCGCTGAGCGCGCTGCGCACGGCGGTCGCGATGGCGGTCGCGAGCGGCGCTCAGTCGCTGGAGGCGGCGGCGGTGGTGACGGCCGCCGCGTCCCTTCCGGCCGAGGACCTCGCGGCGGTCGCCGACCTCGGCGGCGCGGGCACGCCGGTGTTCCTGGCAGGCCCGGACGCGGTGGTACGGGAGCGGCTCGCAGCGGGCTGAGGGGCT
>NZ_JAAGLR010000191.1 GCF_010548245.1 Streptomyces sp. SID11385 | reverse complement strand
CGCGCGCCGGGCGTCGGGCACCTGACGCCGCAGTTCACCGTCACGCACGACGGGCGCACGGCGCTGCTCGACGAGCTGACCGGCGGCGGCTTCGTCCTCCTCACCGACGGCGAGGCGCCGCTCGCGGACCTCGACGCCGCCGACCGCGCCTTCCTGCGGAGCATCGGCGCGTGCCTCGTACCGCTCACCGAGAGCGGTGGCGAGTGGACCGACCCGCCCGGCGGCTACCTGCCGCACCTGCGCGAGCACGGGCACGTCGGCGCGCTCGTCCGGCCCGACTTCTACCTCTTCGGCACGGCGGCCGACGCCACCGGAGTACGTGACCTGGTGGGCCAGCTGCGGACGCAGCTGCGCGCGCCCGCGCACGGCACGGACCACGCCCCCGCACCGGCACCGCACACCGGCGCGACGGCACCCGACGGCGGCCCCCTGACGGCGGCTTCCTGACGGCGCCGGGGGCCTCCCCCGCTCCGGGGCGCGCCGGCCGCACACCGCGCGCCCCGGAGCCATCCCGTACCGGCTCCGCCTCAGCGGCCTCTCCCGCACCACCCTCCGAAGCACCTCAAGGACTCCCCCATGGACAAGACAGTCGGCTCGGCCGCCGAGGCCGTCGCCGCGATCCCCGACGGCGCCTCGCTCGCCGTCGGCGGTTTCGGCCTCTGCGGCATCCCGAGCACGCTCATCGAGGCCCTGCACGCGCAGGGTGCCTCCGGCCTGCGCGTCGTCTCGAACAATTGCGGCACCGACGAGCACGGCCTCGGTGTCCTCCTCGGCGCCGGGCGCATCGACCGGGTCACCGGCAGCTACGTGGGCGAGAACAAGGAGTTCGCGCGGCAGTACCTGACCGGCGAGCTGGAGGTCGAGCTGGTGCCGCAGGGCACGCTCGCCGAGCGGCTGCGCGCGGGCGGCTGCGGCATCCCCGGCTTCTACACCCCGGCCGGGGTCGGCACGCCGCTCGCCGAGGGCGGCATCCCGTGGCGCCACGACAGCACGGGCGGCGTCGTCCTCTCCTCGCCGGTCAAGGAGACGCGGGACTTCGACGGCACGACGTACGTCCTGGAGCACGCCATCACCTGCGACTTCGCGCTCGTCCGGGCCGCGAAGGGCGACCGGCACGGCAATCTCGTCTTCGAGAAGTCCGCGCGCAACTTCAACCCGCTCGCCGCGATGGCGGGGCGCGTCACCCTCGCCGAGGTCGAGGAACTCGTCGAACCGGGCGCGCTGGACCCCGACGAGATCCACCTGCCGGGCGTCTTCGTGCAGCACGTGCTGCCGCTGACGCCGCAGCAGGCGGCCGAGAAGCACATCGAGCGGCGCACGGTCACGGCCGCGCGCGAGAAGGCGGGTGCCTGATGTCCTGGACCAGGAACGAGATGGCCGCGCGGGCGGCGACTGAACTGCGCGACGGCGACTACGTCAACCTCGGCATCGGCCTCCCCACGCTCGTGCCCGGCTACATCCCGGCGGGTACGCACGTCGTGCTCCAGTCCGAGAACGGCATCCTCGGCACGGGTCCCTACCCGACCGACGAGGACGTGGACCCGGACCTGATCAACGCGGGCAAGGAGACGGTGACCGTCCTGCCCGGGGCCGCGTTCTTCGACTCGGCGCTCTCCTTCGGGATGATCCGCGGCGGCCACATCGACACCGCGATCCTCGGCGCGATGCAGGTCTCGCGGGACGGCGACCTGGCGAACTGGATGATCCCCGGCGCGATGGTCAAGGGCATGGGCGGCGCGATGGACCTCGTGCACGGCGCCCGCCGCGTCATCGTCCTCACCGACCACACCGCGAAGGACGGCACCCCGAAGCTCGTCGAGGAGTGCACGCTGCCGCTCACGGGACGGGGCTGCGTGCACCGGGTCATCACGGATCTCGGGGTCCTGGACGTGACGGAAGACGGCTTCGTGCTCGTCGAGACGGCTCCCGACGTGACGGTCGCCGAACTGGTCGCCGCGACGGGGGCGCCCGTGCGCGTACCGGAGCACGTGTCGTCCTGAACTCGCTCGCGGGGCCGGCGTCCAGGACAGCCACCGGCCCCGCGAGTGCTTAACGCTCTTTGGCGCGCTGCTCGTTGACGTGCCGGAGATAGTTGTAGACGGTGAAGCGCGAGACGCCGAGCGCCGCGGCGACGGTCTCGACGCCGTGCCGCACCGTGAACGCGCCGCGCGCCTCCAGCCGCCGGACGAGGTCCTGCTTGGTACGGCGGTCGAGCGCGGCAAGAGGGCCGTGGACCCGTTCCAGCCCCTCGACGATCCGGTCCAGGCTGTCGTCCCCGAGCCCCGGCAGCCGCACCGCGACGACCTCCTCGCCCTCCCAGCGCAGCACGACGTCCTCGGGCGCGGCGGCGGCCGGGTCGAGCAGCTCGCCGCCCATCGCGTCGACGAGGGGGCGGACGGCTTCGAGCAGCGGGTGCGGTACGGGGCCCCCACCGCACGGGGTCGGTGCGGAGCGGGACGCGCTCACCGCTCGCCCTCCGCGAGCACGCTGACCTGGAGCGAGACGCGGTCGGCGCCCGCGCCGATGGTCGTACGGAGCAGTTCGGCGACGGTCGCGACGACGTCCTCCGCGCTGCCCTCGGCCGTGTTGCCGAAGGGCCCCACGTCGATCCCTTCGAGCGGCGCGACGCGCAGCACCTCGCGGGCGACGAGCGCGTGCCGCGGCGCCTCTTCGAGGTCGAAGGGCTCGGTGGTGAACTCGACCCGCAACCGCATGCGACGCCTCCCGCCATGACCGCGCGCCCCCGCGCGGGGGCCGCCGCAGCGACCCTAACCGACGGGCCCGGGGCGGAAGGCGGCACGGGCGGGGGAAGCGGTGGGCGGGCGGGACCTCGGGCTCTCGCCCCAACTCCCGGCGGGACGGCGGCGAACGGGAGGATGATGGGGCACGTCCCGTACGCAGCGGGGCGTCCCTCGCACGCTCGCGCGTTCCCGTGCGCGCGGCCCGTCCGTCAAGGTCCTGGAGCACGTCATGGCCTCCGTCGCCGTCACCTGCCCGGTCTGCCGCCGTGTCGGCAGCCACCTCCCGCCCGAGCTGCCCTGCCCCTGCGGGGTGCCGGTGATCCTGCCGCTCGTGGACGGCGGCCTGGGCGAGCCGGTGGAGCGGCGCGAATGGGGCGAGGAGTGGCTCGCGGTGCGGTGCGTGGCGTGCGCGCGGACGACGCGCTGGCCCCGCCCGGAGTACGGCTGTCCGTGCGGGGCGCTGCTGCGGCTCGCGGTCGACGGGAGCGAGGCGCCCGGTGCCGTGCCGCTCGCGCGGCAGCCCGGCACGCTCGCGCCGATCCGTTCGGCGCGGGACG
>NZ_JAAGLR010000151.1 GCF_010548245.1 Streptomyces sp. SID11385 | reverse complement strand
CCCGCGCGCGCGGCGTCGAGGTCGTCGCCGTGTGCGGCAGGCTCGCGCTCGCACCGGAGGAACTGCGCGCGGCGGGCATCGCGGCCGCGTACCCGCTCACCTCGCTCGAACCCGACGTCGACACGTGCGTCCGCGAGGCGGGCCCGCTCCTGGAGCGCCTCGCGGCCCGCATCGCGCGCGAACGTCTGTAGGGGGCGGAGGCACACGAAGGGCCCCGCACCTCCTGCCCGGAGGTGCGGGGCCCTGTCACGTCGGGCGAGAGCCGTTACGGCAGCCGTACCGCCCGTGCCTCGCGACGGTTGCCCCGGAAGTTGTTCACCCGGCGCGCGGTCGCGAAGAGCGGGATGACCGCCGCGAGCACGAGCTGGAGCGCGCAGCCCGTCTGGAGCACGAGCTGCCCGCCCGGCGCGTCGAAGGCCCAGGCGGCGAGGAGCCCCATCGCCGCGACGATCCAGCCGAGCATCGCCACGGCGAGCGGCCCGCGCGGCTTCGGGTACTCGACGCGGCTCACCATGAGCCACGCCGTCCCGATGATCGCGAGGAGCGTCGCCACGAACGGCAGCTCCAGGAGCACCACGGACACGACCGTGAGCGCCCCGAACGGACTCGGCATCCCCTGGAAGACGCCGTCACGCAGCGTCACGCAGGAGAAGCGGGCGAGTCGCAGCACCACCGCGAGGAGCACCACGATCGCCCCGAGCGCCGCCACTCTCTGGTGCGCGTCGTCCGCGACGAGCCCGTACACGAGCACGAAGTAGGCCGGCGCCAGACCGAAGCTGATCAGGTCCGACAGGTTGTCCAGCTCGGCGCCCATCGGCGAGCTGCGCAGCTTGCGGGCCACGAGGCCGTCGAAGAGGTCGAAGACCGCCGCGCACAGCATGAGGATCACCGCGGTCGCCGCCGAGTGACGCGCCATGCCGAACTCGTCACTGCCGGTGAGGTGCGGGATGAGGATGCCCGTGGTGGTGAAGTACACCGCCATGAACCCGCACGTCGCGTTGCCGAGCGTGAGGGCGTCCGCGATCGAGAGGCGCAGCGAGAGGGGCATCTCGGGCTCGCCCGCCTCCTCGGCGTCGAGCCCCCACGGGTTCCCCGTCTCCGGGTCGTGTGTCTCGCGGTCGTGGGTACCGCGGTCAGTCACGGTCAATGCGAGTCACCCCCGCGAGCGTCGGCTGCCCGACCTCCACGGCGACCTCGACCCCCTCCGGCAGATAGAGGTCCACACGGGAGCCGAAACGGATCAGCCCGATCCGCTCGCCCTGCTCGACCTTCGTGCCGCTCGGCACGTACGGGACGATGCGGCGCGCCACGGCCCCGGCGATCTGGATCATCTCGATGTCGCCGAGTTCCGTGTCGAAGTGCCACACGACACGCTCGTTGTTCTCGCTCTCCTTGTTGAAGGCGGGCACGTAACCACCGGGGACGTGTTCCACGGAGGTGATGGTGCCGGCCAGCGGAGCGCGGTTGACGTGCACGTTGAGCGGGCTCATGAAGATCGCCACGCGGGTGCGGCCGTCCTTCCACGGCATGATGCTCTGCACCACTCCGTCGGCGGGCGAGATGACCCTGCCCTCGGAGATCTCGCGCTCGGGGTCGCGGAAGAACCACAGCATGCCCGCGGCGAGGGCCGTGGCCGGTACCGCGAGCGCCGCCGCGCGCCCGGAGCGGCGGGCGCGGCCGAGGGAGAGGGCCGCCGTGGCGACGGTGGGCAGCAGCCAGGGAGAGGCGCCGCGGGCCAGGCGGACCCGGCCGCGAGTTACAGGGGTGTGGCTGTCGGGCATGGATGACCTTCGTAGCGGATGAATGCCGCGCGGATGAGACGGGGGACGGCGGCTTTCCGGGGATGGTATCGGTTGCGGCCCGCAACTGGGCAAGCCAGGAAGCGAGTCGACGGGCGAACAGCCCTCACCGGATGTGATCAGGGGCACCTCCGTGCATGCGAGGTAAACCCGTCAGTCCTTCCGTCAGTCTTCTCATCATCCCACGCCAACTTCCTGTGTGACAGGGATCTCCCCGGACGGTACGGAGCACGGGCGGCGCGCCGCGCGGCGGGCCCCGCGCACGCGCCTCTCACTCCGGCGCCGTGAACGAGGTCGTACGGGTCAGGCCCGCCGCGCGGCCCTTGCCCGCGATCACGAGCGCCATCTTGCGGCTGGCCTCGTCGATCATCTCCGTGCCGAGCATCGCCGCGCCCCGGGCCCCGCCCGCCGCCGAGGTGTGGTGGGCGTAGGCGTCGAGGATCAGTTCGGCGTGGTCGTAGTCCTCCTGCGCGGGCGCGTAGACCTCGTTCGCCGCCGCGATCTGCGCCGGGTGCAGGACCCACTTCCCGTCGAAGCCGAGCGCGGCGGAGCGCCCCGCGACGGCGCGGAAGCCGTCCTCGTCGTGGATACGGAGGTAGGGGCCGTCGATCGCCTGGAGTCCGTGGGCGCGCGCGGCCATGAGGATCTTCATGAGGATGTAGTGGTACGCGTCCGCGCCGTACCCGGGCGGCTGCTCGCCGACGACGAGCGTCTTCATGGCGATCGAGGCCATGAAGTCGGCCGGGCCGAAGACGAGGCTCTCCAGGCGCGGCGAGGCCGCGGCGATCGCGTCCACGTGGACGAGCCCCGCCGCGTCCTCGATCTGCGCCTCGATGCCGATGCGGCCCACCTCGAAGTCCATGGCCCGCTCGATCTGCGTGAGCAGCAGGTCGAGGGCGACGACCTGTTCCGCGTCGCGCACCTTCGGCAGCAGGAGGCAGTCCACGTGCCGCCCGGCGCCCTCGACGACCGTCACGACGTCGCGGTAGGTCCACTGCGTCGTCCAGTCGTTGACCCGCACGACGCGTGTCTTGCCGCCCCAGCCGCCCTCGGTGAGGGAGCGCACGATGTTCTCGCGGGCCTCGCCCTTCGCGAGCGGCGCCACGGCGTCCTCCAGGTCGAGGAAGACCGCGTCGGCGGGCAGCGACCGCGCCTTGTGCAGGAACCGCGGGTTGCTGCCGGGCACGGCGAGGACGGAGCGGCGCGGGCGGGCGGGACGCGGGCCTGGCGTGCCGGTCATGCGGGGACCTCCGGGGGAGCGGCGGGTACGTGCTCCTCCCGACCCTACGGGGGGTGATCACCGCGCTCCGGCAGGGGCGGGGTGACGTCCGGTCCGGTGCGGGGCGGGGGCCCGGCGCGCCTCGTGCGCGTACGCCGCGGGGGCCTCGTACGCGCCGAGTGCCGCCCGCAGGGTGCGTCCCCACTCGCCAGTCGTGACCCCGGCGCGCACGCAGTCCAGTGTGGCCTCCATGAGGCAGTCCCCGTCGAGTGCCGCGTCCGCGAGCCGGTCGAGGCTCTGGCCCACGCTCGGCCACAGGTACGGGTCGGCGAGGCCCTGCCGGTCGGTGGACTCCTCGCGGGTCTCCCGCCAGCGCGCGAGCGCCGCGACGGCGGCGGC
>NZ_JAAGLR010000116.1 GCF_010548245.1 Streptomyces sp. SID11385 | reverse complement strand
CGCGGCCTCCGGGTCGCGGTCGGCCCAGGCGCGCGGCGGCGGGGGCCCGGCGACCGAGGCGCCCGGCTGCGGAAGCTCGCTGTCGGGCAGCTCCCTGGCCCGGTCGATCGCCGCCTGCCACTGGTCGAGCTGCCGCTTCTGCGCGCGCTGCCCGAAGGCGGGGAGCGCGCCGAGCGCGTGCACGTTCACCGGGACGGCGAGCGCGGCCTCGACGATCGCGGCATCGGGCAGGACCTTGCCGGGCGAGACGTCGCGCCGCCGCGCGATGCGGTCGCGCAGCGTCCACAGCTCCCGTACGACCGCGAGCTGACGGCGCCTGCGCACGCGGTGCATCCCCGAGGTGCGGCGCCAGGGGTCCTTGCGCGGGGCCGGGGGCGGTGCGGAGGCGATCGCGTCGAACTCCTCCAGCGCCCACTCCAGCTTCCCCTGCCGCTTCAGCTCCTTCTCCAGCGCGTCGCGCAGGTCCACGAGGAGTTCGACGTCGAGCGCCGCGTACCGCAGCCAGGGCTCGGGCAGCGGACGGGTCGACCAGTCGACGGCCGAGTGCCCCTTCTCCAGCGTGTAGCCGAGGACGCTCTCGACCATCGCGCCGAGCCCGACGCGCGGGAAGCCCGCGAGCCGTCCGGCCAGCTCCGTGTCGAAGAGGGAGTGCGGGACCATGCCGATCTCGCGCAGGCAGGGCAGGTCCTGCGTCGCCGCGTGCAGGTCCCACTCGGCGGAGGCGAGCGCCGCGCCGAGCCCGGAGAGGTCGGGGCAGGCCACGGGGTCGATGAGCGCCGTGCCCGCGCCCTCGCGCCGCAGTTGGACGAGGTAGGCGCGCTGGCCGTAGCGGTAGCCGGAGGCCCGCTCGGCGTCGACGGCGACGGGCCCGCTGCCGCTCGCGAAGGCGGCGACGGCGGTGGCGAGGCTCTCGGGGTCCGCGATGACGGGGGGAATGCCCTCGCGGGGTTCGAGGAGGGGGACCGGTGCCGGATGCGCGGCGCCTTCGGCGGGCCCGGGGTCCGTCCCGGAGACCTGCGGTGCGGTGGCTGCTGGGCTGTCTTGGGCGTCGGTGGCATCGGTCACCGGTCAAGGGTATCCGGGGACGTGCCGGAGGCCACCGACGGAATGTTCCGCCGATGGCCTCCCTGGGGGACGGGGTGGGGGACTCGGGTACTCGATGGCTGAAAGGACCGAGGTGCTGAGGAGCCACCGAGGGGCTGAGGAGCTGAGGGGCTCGGGGATTCAGTGGATGATGCCAGTGCGCAGGGCCACGGCGACCATTCCGGCGCGGTCGCCCGTGCCGAGCTTGCGCGCGATCCGGGCGAGGTGGCTCTTGACGGTCAGTGCGGACAGGCCCATCGAGACGCCGATGGCCTTGTTGGACTGGCCCTCCGCGACCAGTCTGAGCACCTCGACCTCGCGACCCGACAGCTCGCGGTAGCCGCCCGGGTGGCTCGGGGTACCCGGGGGGCGACGGTGGGCGCGGGAAGCGGCGCCGAGCTGGGCCGCGCCGGGGCGGCCGGGAAGCCCGACGTTGGTACGGGTGCCGGTGACGACGTAGCCCTTGACCCCGCCCGCGAGGGCGTTGCGCACGGCACCGATGTCGTCGGCCGCGGAGAGGGCGAGCCCGTTGGGCCAGCCCGCGGCGCGGGTCTCGGAGAGGAGGGTGAGCCCGGAACCGTCGGGCAGGTGGACATCGGCCACGCAGATGTCGCGCGGGTTGCCGATGCGGGGACGGGCCTCGGCGATGGACGAGGCTTCGATGACGTCGCGTACGCCGAGCGCCCAGAGGTGCCGGGTGACCGTGGAGCGCACCCGGGGGTCGGCCACGACGACCATCGCGGTCGGCTTGTTCGGACGGTAGGCGACCAGGCTTGCGGGCTGCTCAAGAAGAACGGACACCGGGCCTCCTGTGGTGGGGGAAAGGAGCGGGACGGCCCCGGCCGGGGAAGAAGCCGGGCGAACCGTGCCGACAAGGTCGAAATGAATGTCGGCAGCACGCCGGGAGTCCTTTAGGGGATGATCACGAACGAGGGAGGAAAAAACAGAATGATTAGGACGGGTTTTCGATCGCGAAGAGATCGGAACGAGAACTCGAACGAATCAGGTCCCGCGTGTCATCCGTTCGTGAACGACGTCATGTCATCCCCTACCGGTCCGTAACCGATCCGTAATCGTCAGCCCCTTGCGCCGGGACCGACTTGCGGGCAAGCGGCCCGCAGCCTCTTGCGCCGAAGTCGACCACCGGGCACGCGGTCCGCCCCACCCGCTGTCCGGCCCGCTCGCCGTCAGGAACGCGGGCCCCTGCGCTGCGGCAGCGAGACCACCGCGGCCTCGCCCGGGCCCGTCGCCGGCGGGAGACCGGCGACCTGCGAGAGCAGCTCGCACCAGGCCGCGAGGTGCGCCGTCGTGTCGGGCACACCGCTCGGCGACTCGCGCGGGGTCCAGGAGGCGCGGATCTCGATCTGCGAGGCGGCGGGGCGCTCGCGCAGGCCGCCGAAGTAGTGCGAGCTGGCCCGCGTCACCGTGCCGCCCGCCTCCCCGTACGCGAGCCCGCGCGAGGTGAAGGCGCCGGTCAGCCAGGACCAGCACACCTCGGGGAGCAGCGGGTCGGCGGCCAGCTCCGGCTCCAGCTCGGCGCGGACGAGCGTGACGAGACGGAAGCGGCCCTTCCACGCCTCGTGCCCGGCGGGGTCGTGGAGCAGCACGAGCCGCCCGTCGGCGAGATCCTCGTCCTCGCCGCCGACGACGGCGGCCTCCAGCGCGTAGGCCCAGGGAGCGAGGCGCTGGGGGGCACGGGTGGTGGACAGCTCGATCTCGGGGCGTGGTCGCGCTGCGCGCAACGCCGCGACGGCGGCGCCGAAGTCCGCCGGGGTCTTCTGGGGGTCCGGAGCGTCAGGCGCAGCAGGCATGCGGCGAAGCGTATGCGCTTTCGCGCGGGGGAGCGGGGGGTGCTCGCCGTGTGGCGGGGAGTTTGGCCCCCGGCGCGGGTCGCCTCGCGGGGCTCTGCCCCGGACCCCGCTCCTCAAACGCCGGAGGGGCTGATTTATGGGGCTCCGCCCCGTGCCCCGCTCCCCCAGAGAGGCTGGAGGAGCGGGGGCAGTGTCCGAAGGCAGGGCGGGCTGACAAAGGGGCGCTGGGAGAATGACAAACTTGTCAGCGTGAGTGACAACGACATGACGCCGTCCCCCTCCCTCCGCGACTCCGTCTTCCTCAAGGCGTGTCGGCGTGAAGCCGTTCCGTACACGCCCGTGTGGTTCATGCGGCAGGCCGGGCGGTCGCTGCCCGAGTATCTGAAGGTGCGCGAGGGCGTGCCGATGCTGGAGTCCTGCGCGCGGCCCGATCTCATCGTCGAGATCACGATGCAGCCGGTCCGGCGGCACAAGGTCGACGCGGCCGTCTACTTCAGCGACATCGTCGTGCCGCTCAAGGCGATCGGGATCGATCTCGACATCAAGCCCGGCGTGGGCCCGGTCATCGCGGACCCCATCCGCACCGAGGCCGACCTCACGCGGCTGCGCCCCCTCGTGCCCGAGGACGTCTCGTACGTGACCGAGGCCGTCGGGCTCCTCACCGCCGAACTCGGCGCGACCCCGCTCATCGGCTTCGCGGGTGCGCCTTTCACCCTCGCGAGCTACCTCGTCGAGGGCGGTCCCTCGCGCAACCACGAGCGCACCAAGGCGCTCATGTACGGGCAGCCCGAGCTGTGGGCCCGGCTCCTGGACCGCCTCGCCGACATCACGATCGGCTTCCTCAAGGTGCAGATCGAGGCGGGCGCCTCGGCCGTGCAGCTCTTCGACTCCTGGGTCGGCGCACTCTCCCCGGCCGACTACCGCCGCTACGTCCGGCCCGCGAGCGCGAAGGTCTTCGCCGCGGTCGCCGGGTACGGCGTGCCGCGCATCCACTTCGGCGTCGGGACGGGCGAACTGCTCCACGACCTCGGCGAGGCGGGCGCGGACGTCGTGGGCGTGGACTGGCGTGTGCCGCTCGACGAGGCGGCCCGGCGCGTCGGCCCGGGCAAGGCGCTCCAGGGCAACCTGGACCCGGCGGTGCTCTTCGCCGACGAGGCCGCGATCCGCGAGAAGACGACGGAGGTCCTGGACGCGGCCCGCGGCCTGGAGGGGCACATCTTCAACCTCGGCCACGGCGTGCTCCCCACGACGGACCCCGGCGTCCTGACGGACCTCGTCGCGGACGTGCACGAGCGCTCCCGGCGCTGACGGCAGGGACGCGGCGGTACGAGGGCGGGGCGGCGGTACGGGCACGGGGCGGCCCCGCCCCCGTACCGCCGCCCCGCCCCCCGCTCAACCCGCCGCCCGTACCGCCTTGACCGCCTTGCGGGCCGCGACGAGCACGGGGTCCCACACCGGCGAGAACGGCGGCGCGTAGCCCAGGTCGAGAGCCGTCATCTGCTCGACCGTCATCCCGGCCGTCAGCGCGACCGCCGCGATGTCCACGCGTTTGCCCGCGCCCTCGCGGCCGACGATCTGCGTGCCCAGAAGGCGCCCGGTGATCCGCTCGGCGAGCATCTTGACCGTCATGGGGGTGGCGTCGGGGTAGTAGCCCGCGCGGCTCGTCGACTCGATCGTCACGCTCACGAACTGGTACCCGGCCGCCGCCGCGTCCCGCTCGCGCAGCCCCGTACGCCCGATCTCCAGCTCGCACACCTTGCTCACCGCGGTGCCCACGACGCCCGGGAACGTCGCGTAGCCGCCGCCGATGTTGGAGCCGATGACCTGGCCGTGCTTGTTCGCGTGCGTGCCGAGCGCGATGTGCCGGGTGCGCCCGGCGAGCAGGTCCAGGACCTCGACGCAGTCGCCGCCCGCGTAGATCTCCTCATGGCCGCGCACCCGCATCGCGAGGTCCGTGAGCAGCCCGCCGGCCGGGCCGAGCGGGAGGCCGGCGGCGCGCGCCAGATCGGTCTGCGGCCGCACGCCGAGACCGAGCACGACGACGTCGGCGGGGTACTCCGCCTCGTCGGTGCGCACCGCGTTCACGTGCCCGTCGTGCCCGGTGCCGAGCGCGGTCACCGCCGTCCCGTTGACCATCGTGATGCCCATGCCGCGCATCGCCTCGTCGACGAGCGCGCCCATGTCCGGGTCGAGCGTCGTCATGGGCTGCGGCGCGTGGTTGACGACGGTCACCTCGTAGCCGCGCCGGATCAGCGCCTCGGCCATCTCGACGCCGATGTACCCGGCCCCGACGACGACGGCCCGCTTCCCGCGCGCCCGGGTCAGCGTCGCGAGCAGCCGTTCGCCGTCGTCGAGCGTCTGCACGCCGTGCACGCCGGGCGCGTCGATCCCGGGCAGGTCGGGGCGCAGCGGCGCCGCGCCGGTCGCGATGACCAGCTTGTCGTACGAGGTCCAGTACTCGCCGCCCGAGTCCAGCTCGCGCGCCCGCACCCGCCGCCCCTCGACGTCGAGTTCGGTCACCTCCGTCCCCGTGCGCAGGTCGATGTCGCGGGCCCGGTGCTCCTCGGGCGTCCGCGCCACGAGGTCCTCCGGGCCCGCGACGTCCCCGCCGACCCAGTAGGGGATGCCGCAGGCCGAGTACGAGGTGTGCCGCCCGCGTTCGAAAGCGATGATCTCCAGCTCGTCCGGGCCCTTGAGCCGGCGCGCCTGCGAGGCCGCCGCCATCCCCGTCGCGTCGCCGCCGATGACGACCAGTCGTTCACTCATGCGGGCAGGCTACGCGGGGTGATCAGGGGCGTGCGGGGGGCTCGGGGGTGGCGGCGCCGGGAGTCGCGGGGGCGGCTTCGGACGCGGCGGTGGCTTCGGGCGCGGGGCCGGCTTCCGGCGCGGGCGTGGGCTCGGCGTCGGCTTCGGGTGCGGCTTCGGGTGTGCGCGTGGTCGCCGCGTCCGCCGTACGTCCTCGCCGTCCCCGTACCGCCCCGCGCGCCGCCCAGGCCAGGAGCAGCGCCACGGCCGCCACCGCGAGGAACGGCAGGAGCGCGCCGAGCACGACGCCGAGGACGCGCACCGTCGCGGCGAGCGCGTGCCAGCCGCCGGAGAGGGCGTCGCCGAAGCCCGTGGCGTCCTTCTCCTTCTTCGCCGCCGGGGCGTCCGGGCCCTCGACGGTGAGGGTGAGGGTCGAGAGGGACGTACGGTCCGCCAGCCCCGCCTGCTGGGCGAGCAGCGACTCCAAGTCGGCCTCGCGCGTGCTCAGTTCGCTCTCCAGCGCTGTCACGTCGGCGATCTTCGTCGCGTCGTCCATGAGCGCCCGGACGCGGTTCACGCTCGCCCGCATGGTCCGCACGCGGCTGTCGACGTCGACGACCTGCGAGGACACGTCCTGCGAGCGCACCTGGTCGCTGAGGAGCTTGCCGGGCCCGTCGGCGAGCGTCCGGTGCACTGTGTCGAAGGAGTCCACGGGTACGCGCAGCGTGAGCTGGGAGCGTTCACGGCCGCCGCCCGCGCCCGTCGTCGTCTCCTCGCCCACGAAACCGCCCGCGTCGGCGGCGGCGGCACGGGCGCGCTCCGTCTCCTCGGCCACGTCCTCGACCCGTACCCGCATCGTGGCGGTACGGATCAGGTGCAGGCCCTTGGGCGTCGGGGCGTCCGCCTTCACGGTCTTTCCCGCGCCACCACCGGACTTCGCGCCGTCCGCGCGCTCCGCGGTGGCCTGTCCGCCGTTCGCCCCGTCCGCCGCGGCCCGCTTGGCGTTCGAGCCGCCCGCACTGTCGTCGCCGTCGCTCGCCGAGCAGCCGCCCAGCACGAGCACGGCGGTGAGCGGCAGCGCGAGCACCGCGAGCAGCCGGGCGCGGCCCGCCCCGTACCGCCCGTGCCCTCTGCCCGTTCCGCGTGTCGTCGTCATGCTTCCCCCTCGTCCACGGGCCCCGGTGGCGGGGCTTTGTTCTCTGGACGGAGAAGGGCGTCGCGGCGATCGCCCCGGCCGGTACCGAAGCGGTCACGAGGCGGACACGGGACGGAAGCGCGGCACCGCGGCGCGCGCCCCCCACGCCCGCCCCCACAAGCCCGACCCTCCCGGCGGTCGCTGTCCGTACGGTGAGAAAGTGGACCCATGAGCGAAGTCCCCAGCAGCACCCCCGTCTCCGCCACTTCCTCACCGTCCCCCGCGCCGTCCCCCGGCGTGCCCGCGCCCGGTACCGCTCCCCGCCTGCTCGTCCTCGGCGGCGGCATCACCGGTCTCGCCGCCGCGCTGCACGCGCTCGACGCCGGAGCCCGCGTGACGCTCGTGGAGGCCGCCGCGCGGCTCGGCGGCAAGCTGCGCTCGGGCGAGATCGAGGGCGTACGGGTCGACCTCGGCGCCGAGTCGATGCTCGCCCGCCGCCCCGAGGCCGTCGCCCTCGCGCGCGCCGCCGGGCTCGGCCACAAGCTCCAGCCGCCGAACGCGGCGAGCGCCTCGCTGTGGACGCGCGACGCGCTGCGCCCGATGCCCAAGGGACACGTCATGGGCGTCCCCGCCGAGGCGGGAAGCCTCGCGGGGGTGCTCTCGGAGGAGGGACTGCGGCGGATCGAGGCGGAGGCGGAGCTGCCGCCCGAGGAGCTGGGCGACGACGTCGCGATCGGCGAGTATGTGGCGCGCCGCCTGGGCCGCGAGGTCGTGGACCGGCTCGTGGAACCGCTGCTCGGCGGGGTCTACGCGGGCAACGCGTACCGCATCTCGATGCGCGCCGCCGTACCGCAGCTGTGGAAGACCGTCCAGGAGCACCCGCGGCTGACCGACGCGGTGCGCGCCGCGCAGGCGAACGCGGCGAACGGCGCGGGCGGCAGGCAGCCGGGCGGCCCGGTCTTCCAGGGGCTCAAGGGCGGTCTCGGCACGCTGCCGCTCGCGGTGGCCCGCACCGTGCGCGACCGGGGCGGCGAGATCCGGACCGGGACGGCCGCCGAGGAACTGCGCCGCACACCCGATGCCTGGCGCGTCGTCCTCACCGACGGCAGCGTCCTCGAAGCGGACGCGGTCGTCCTCGCGCTGCCCGCGCCGCGCGCCGCGCGTCTGCTCGACGCGGAGTCCCCGGCGGCGGCGGCCGAACTGCGCGCGGTCGAGTACGCCTCGATGGCGCTCGTCACGCTCGCGTACCGCCGCTCCGACACGGCCGCGCTGCCCGCGGGCAGCAGCGGCTTCCTCGTCCCGCCCGTCGACGGGCGCACGATCAAGGCGTCGACGTTCAGCAGCCAGAAGTGGGCGTGGGTGGAGGAGGAGAACCCCGAGCTGCTCGTGCTGCGCACCTCGCTCGGACGGCACGGCGACACCGCCGACCTCGCGCGCGACGACGCGGAACTCGTGAGCCTCTCGCGCCGCGACCTGCGCCTCGCCACGGGCCTCGACGCGCGCCCCGTCGCCTCCGTCGTGACGCGCTGGAACGACGGCCTGCCGCAGTACCCGGTGGGCCACGAGAGCCGCGTCGCCCGCGTACGCGACCACGTCGCGAAGCTCCCCGGCCTCGCGGTGTGCGGCGCGGCGTACGACGGGGTGGGCATCCCGGCGTGCGTGGCGAGCGCGCGGGCGGCGGTGGACGGGCTGCTGCGCGTCGGCTGAGCCGAAGGGAGCGCGACGGTGCCGAGCCGCCCGTCGCGCGCAGGTCACGAGGAACGAGTGACCGAGCACGTCGGGCGGCTCGGCACCGTCTCGGGCGCTCCCGGAGGCGAAGCCGACGCCATCAGGCAGCCCGGGTCGGACGGCGGAAAGTGAAGAAGGAGAATAGAGAGCATGAGTGCTGCTCCTGAGAAGATCCCCAACGCGGGCAAGAAGGCCAAGGACCTCAACGAGGTCATCCGCTACACCCTGTGGTCCGTCTTCAAGCTCCGCGACGTGCTGCCCGAGGACCGGGCCGGGTACGCCGAGGAGGTCCAGGACCTCTTCGACCAGCTCGCCGCGAAGGACGTCACCGTGCGCGGCACGTACGACGTCTCCGGGCTCCGCGCCGACGCCGACCTGATGATCTGGTGGCACGCCGAGACCTCGGACGCGCTCCAGGAGGCGTACAACCTCTTCCGCCGCACCCGCCTCGGCCGCGCCCTGGAGCCGGTCTGGTCGAACATGGCGCTGCACCGCCCGGCGGAGTTCAACAAGTCCCACATCCCGGCGTTCCTCGCCGACGAGAACGCGCGCGCCTACGTCAGCGTGTACCCCTTCGTGCGCTCGTACGAGTGGTACCTGCTGCCCGACGAGGAGCGCCGCACGATGCTCGCCGACCACGGCAAGATGGCCCGCGGCTTCCCCGACGTGCGCGCCAACACCGTGGCGTCGTTCTCGCTCGGCGACTACGAGTGGATCCTTGCCTTCGAGGCCGACGAACTGCACCGCATCGTCGACCTCATGCGCCACCTGCGCGCCTCCGAGGCCCGCCGCCACGTCCGCGAGGAGGTCCCCTTCTACACGGGCCGCCGCCGCTCGGTGGCCGAACTGGTGCAGGGCCTGGCCTGAGATTCCGCCGCGGGGGCCGCTGAGCGGCGCCGCAGCTTGTCGAAGGCCGCCCGGACCACGTCCGGCGCGGCATGTGAAGGCCCCGCCCGGGGAGGGGCGGGGCCTTCGCGTGGGGGTGGGGGCTCTCTCTCACCTCTCCCGCAGTGCCTCCCGGGCCCTTCCCACCACGCTGCCGCTCTCCGGGGTGTCGTCGGCCGCCGTGCCGTTCCGCGGGTTGTCCGCCGTCGTGGCGCTCTCCGGGCCCTTTGTCGCCGTGCCGCTCGTCCGGCCGTCGGCCTCGGGGGGAGTGGCCGGCTTCGGTTCCTTGTGGGGGGCGCAGTCCAGGGTGCCGTTGCCGGGGACGCGGCCCGTCAGGAGGTACGTGTCGACCGCCGCGTTGACGCAGTCGTTGGCACCGCCCGCGATGCCGTGCGTGCCCGCGCCGCGCTCCGTGACGAGGGCCGCGCCGCTGAGGCGACGGCGCAGTTCCAGGGCTCCCTCGTACGGGGTCGCCGCGTCGCGCTCGGCGGCGAGGATCAGGGTCGGGGGCAGGACGCCGGGGCGCACGCCGATGTCCAGCGGGCGCTGGCGCGGCGCCGGCCAGGAGGCGCAGGGGAGGTTCATCCAGGCGTTGTCCCAGGTCTCGAAGGGGGCGACCGAGGCCAGGTGCGTGTTGTCCCTGTCCCACGTCGCGAAGTCCGTCGGCCACGCCGCGTCGTTGCACTCGACGGCCGTGTACACCGCCGTCCCGTTCTCGTCCTCCTTCGCCGCCGCGGGGGTCAGCGGCGCGGCGAGCTTCAGGAGCGGCTTGTCGTCCTTGCCGACCACGAGCCGCGAGAGCACCTCGGCGCGCGAGGCCCAGTAGTCGTCGTAGTACGCGGCCTTGAGGAAAGCGGCCTGGAGCTGGGCGGGGCCCACCCGGCCGCCCGCCGGGTGCGTGGCGAGGCGTTCGCGGACCTTGTCGTACGCGGCCCGTACCGCCGTGCCGCTCGTGCCGAGGTGGTAGGCGTCGTCGTGCTGCGCGATCCAGTCGGTGAAGTCGTTCCAGCGCTGCTCGAAGGCGAGGGACTGATCGAGATTGTTGCGGTACCAGATCTGTTCGGGATCGGGATTGACCGCCGAGTCGAGGACCATGCGCCGCACGTGGCCGGGGAAGAGCGTCGCGTACAGGCCGCCGAGGTACGTGCCGTACGAGGCGCCCATGAAGTTGAGGTCCTGCTCGCCGAGCGCCGCGCGCAGCACTTCGAGGTCGCGCGCGTTGTCCAGCGAGGTGTAGTGGCGCAGCTTCGCGCCCGCCCGCTTCGCGCAGCCCTTCGCGTACGCCTCGGCGCGCGCGAGCCGGGCCCGCTTGTACGCGTCGTCCGGCAGGACGGGCGAGGTGTCCGGGGCCTTCGCGTACTCCTTCGGGTCCTGGCAGCTCAGCGGCGCCGAGCGCCCCACCCCGCGCGGCGCCCAGCCGACGAAGTCGTAGGCGGCGGCGAGCTTCTTCCACTCCGGGTACGCGCCGAGCAGCGGGAAGTACATCCCGGAACCGCCCGGCCCGCCCGGGTTGAAGAGCAGCGCGCCCTGCCGCTTCGTGCGCTTGCCTCCCGCCTTCGCGGGCGCCCCCGTCGCCGCGATCCGGCTCACCGTGAGGCGGATCTGCTCGCCGTCCGGGTGCGCGTAGTCGAGCGGCACCTCGACCGTCCCGCACCGCACACTGCGCGGCATCTGCTCCACGGCGGGGCAGGTGCCGAAGGCGATGCCGCGCGCGGCGGCCCGCGCGGCGCTCGTCGCGACCCCGGCCG
>NZ_JAAGLR010000080.1 GCF_010548245.1 Streptomyces sp. SID11385 | reverse complement strand
CGGCGCGGGCGTACGGGAACGGGCCGCGCCTGCGGACGGGGTGCCGCCGGGCCGCGTACCCGACGACCCGTACCGCCCCGGTAACCTAGGTGTCCGCCATTCAGCCCAACCGCCGGCCCCGCGAAAGGTCCACCGTGGAATCCGTGATCGTTGCCATTGACGGCCCCTCCGGGACGGGGAAGTCCAGCACATCGAAGGCGGTCGCCGCCAAGCTGGGGCTGAGCTACCTCGACACCGGTGCCCAGTACCGGGCGATCACGTGGTGGATGCTGCGCAACGGCGTGGACGTCGCGGACCCGGCCGCGATCGCCGCCGCGGCGGGCAAGCCCGAGATCGTCTCGGGCACCGACCCGGCCGCGCCCACGATCACCGTGGACGGCACGGACGTCGCCGCCCCGATCCGCACCCAGGAGGTCACCTCGAAGGTCAGCGCGGTCAGCGCCGTCCCCGAGGTGCGCCACGCGATCACCGAGTTGCAGCGCTCGATCGCCCGCGCCGCGCGCGAGGGCATCGTCGTCGAGGGCCGCGACATCGGGACGACGGTGCTGCCCGACGCCGACCTCAAGGTCTTCCTGACCGCCTCGCCCGAGGCGCGCGCCGCGCGCCGCAGCGGCGAGCTGAAGGGCAAGGAGGCGAGCGACCTCGCCGCGACCCGGCAGGCGCTCGTCGCGCGCGACGCCGCCGACTCGGGCCGCAAGACCTCGCCGCTCGCCAAGGCGGACGACGCCGTCGAGGTGGACACCACCGACCTGAGCCTGGAGCAGGTCATCGAGTGCGTCGTCACCCTCGTCGAGGAGAAGCGAGCCGGGCGGTGACCTCCGCACGGGGGACGGCGACGGGCGCCGGAGCGGCGCCCGACCGGGGCGCGGCGGTGGGCCGGGGCATCGGCATCGGGCTCATGAACGCGCTCTGGCGGCCCCGGGTGCTCGGCGCCTGGCGCGTACCGGCGAGCGGCCCGGTGATCCTCGCGGTCAACCACACGCACATGATCGACGGCCCGATGCTCATGGGCACCGCGCCCCGGCCCGTGCACTTCCTCATCAAGAAGGAAGCCTTCGTCGGGCCGCTCGACCCCTTCCTGCGGGGCATCGGGCAGCTCGCCGTGGACCGCTCCGGCACCGACCGCACCGCGATCACCGGGGCGCTCGACGTCCTCGCGGCCGGGCACGTCCTCGGGATCTTCCCCGAGGGCACGCGCGGCGAGGGCGACTTCGCGGCGCTGCGCGCGGGGCTCGCGTACTTCGCGGTCCGCAGCGGCGCCCCGGTCGTGCCCGTCGCCGTACTCGGCTCGACGGACCGGGCGGGCAGGCTCGTACGGAAGCTGCCCGCGCTGCGCAGCCGCGTGGACCTCGTCTTCGGCGAGCCGTTCACGGCCGGGGACGGCAGCGGACGCCGGACCCGGGCCGCGCTCGACGCGGCGACGACCGGCATCCAGGAGCGGCTGAGCGCGCACCTGGCGGAGGCCAGGCGGCTGACGGGGCGCTGAAAGCAGAGGCAGCGGGGGCGACACGGGGCGGCGGCGTCCCGGAACCGGCGGCCGCGGGGGAGCGGGCGCCGGGCGGGCGGTCCGCATCCGCTCCCGCGCTGAGCGACACTTGACCGGGGACCGAGAACGGTCCCCGACGACAGACGACAGAGGTACGCACTTCATGAACGACCACCACCCCTTCGAGGGCGAAGAGCACGGCGCGCTCGGGGACGCCGAGTACGAGCGGTTCATGGAGCTTGCGGCCGAGGAGGGCTTCGACGTCGAGGACGTCGAGGACGCCATCGGCGAGGCCGGGCACGGACCGCTGCCCCGGCTCGCCGTCGTCGGCCGCCCCAATGTCGGCAAGTCGACTCTCGTGAACCGCATCATCGGCCGCCGCGAGGCCGTTGTCGAGGACCGCCCGGGCGTCACGCGCGACCGCGTGACCTACGAGGCCGAGTGGGCCGGGCGCCGCTTCAAGCTGGTCGACACCGGCGGCTGGGAGCAGGACGTCCTCGGCATCGACGCCTCCGTCGCGGCGCAGGCCGAGTACGCGATCGAGGCGTCCGACGCGGTCGTCTTCGTCGTGGACGCGACCGTCGGCGCGACCGACACGGACGAGGCCGTCGTGCGGCTGCTGCGCAAGGCGGGCAAGCCCGTCGTGCTGTGCGCCAACAAGGTCGACGGGCCCTCGGGCGAGGCCGACGCGGCGATGCTGTGGTCCCTCGGCCTCGGCGAGCCGCACCCCGTCTCCGCCCTGCACGGGCGCGGTACGGGCGACATGCTCGACGCCGTGCTCGAAGCGCTGCCCGACGCGCCGAAAGAGACCTTCGGCGGCACCGGGATCGGCGGCCCGCGCCGCGTCGCCCTCATCGGGCGCCCGAACGTCGGCAAGTCCTCGCTGCTCAACAAGCTCGCGGGCGAGGACCGCGTCGTCGTCAACGAGCAGGCGGGCACGACCCGCGACCCGGTGGACGAACTGATCGAGCTGGGCGGCGTGACCTGGAAGTTCGTGGACACGGCGGGCATCCGCAAGCGCGTCCACCTCCAGCAGGGCGCCGACTACTACGCCTCGCTGCGCACGGCCGCCGCCGTCGAGAAGGCCGAGGTCGCCGTCGTCCTCATCGACGGGGCCGACTCCATCTCGGTGCAGGACCAGCGCATCCTCACGATGGCCGTCGACGCCGGCCGCGCGCTCGTCCTCGCCTACAACAAGTGGGACACGCTCGACGAGGAGCGCCGCTACTACCTGGAGCGCGAGATCGAGCGCGAACTCGGGCAGGTCGCCTGGGCCCCGCGCGTCAACATCTCGGCGCGCACCGGGCGGCACATGGAGAAGCTCGTGCCGGCGCTGGAGACGGCGCTCGCGGGCTGGGAGACGCGCGTGCCCACGGGCCGCCTCAACGCGTTCCTCGGCGAGCTGGTCGCCGCGCACCCGCACCCGGTGCGGGGCGGCAAGCAGCCGCGCATCCTCTTCGGCACGCAGGCGGGGACGAAGCCGCCGCGGTTCGTGCTCTTCGCCTCGGGGTTCATCGAGGCCGGGTACCGGCGCTTCATCGAGCGGCGGCTGCGCGAGGAGTTCGGGTTCGAGGGGACGCCGGTGCAGATCTCGGTGCGGGTGCGGGAGAAGCGCGGCCGCAAGAAGTGAGCTGAACCCCGGCGGGGGCGCGGGGCGGGTCCGGGTTGCACACGGGTCCGCCCCGTTCGGCGCTCTCGCGCGGACCGGGTGCGGCGCGGGACCGGCCCGGGTCAGGACTCCGTGCGCCTGGGAGCCGGGGGCAGGGCCGCCCGGGGATGCGGGGCGGGGCGCTGCCAGTCGGCGGGGGGCTGGGGGGCCGGGGCGGCCCAGCCGTAGCCCGTGTGGACCGAGGCGGCGGGCGGCGTGCGCGGGGACTGGTGGTGGAACAGGGGCAGGCCCAGTTCGTCCTCGCCGCCCCACTCACCGGGCACGGTGCGGAACAGGCGGCGGTACTCGGCGTGGAGCGCGTCGTAGATGGGGGTCGCGGAGAAGCCGGGACGGGGCTCCTGCGCGGGGCGCATCGCGGGGATGGCGCGGTGTCGGGGGGACTCGTAGGGGTGCACGTCCTGCCAACGACGAGGCCCGCGCGGGGATGCGGGCGAACCCCCCACCGGCTCAGCCGGGCGGGCGCGGAGCCGCTCCCCGCGCCCGCCCGCGCTCCCGTCCGCCCCAGGGGGACGCACG
>NZ_JAAGLR010000049.1 GCF_010548245.1 Streptomyces sp. SID11385 | reverse complement strand
CTGGGCCTCGGTGCGGCCCGCGTCGCCCTCGGGGCCGGCCGCGACGGCGCCGAGCGGGTAGCGCGCGGCGAGGGCCTTGGTGTGGCGCCAGGCGCCGTAGGTGAGGACGCCACCGACGAGGGCGACGCCCGTGCCGAGCACGGAGGTGGTGAGGGTCGGCGCGAGGTCGCGGCCGTCGAACCAGTCGGGGAGGGCCCAGGCGGTGAGGCCGAGGAGGAAGGTGGGGAGCGCGAGGAGCCAGAGGACGGCGTTCATGACGCGGGGGGTCGCGGGGTGGTCGTGGATGGCGGCCTCGGCGGCGGGAGTCTTTTCGGCGGCGCGCCCGGGGGTCGCGGGCGCCTCGCGGGCGCCGAGGAGGAGCCAGAGGCGCGTCGCGTAGGCGCCGGTGAGGAGGGCGGTGGCGAGTCCGGCGACGAGGACGAGCCAGCCGGCGGCAGCGGGGATGCCGTGGGCGTGCCCGGTGGCGGCGTGCTCGGCGGCGCCGAGGACGGCTTCTTTGGAGAAGAAGCCGGTGAACGGGGGGATCGCGGCGAGCGCGAGGAGCGCGACGGTCATCGTCCAGTAGGCGTCGGGGACGGTGCGGCGCAGGCCCGGCATGCGGGACATGGCGGCGAGCGAGTTCGTCCCGGCGGCGTGGATGACGACGCCCGCGGCGAGGAAGAGGAGCGCCTTGAAGGCGCCGTGCGAGAGGAGGTGGAAGACGGCGGCGCCCCGGTCGCCGACGGCGAGGGCGCCGGTCATGTAGCCGAGCTGACCTGCGGTCGAGTAGGCGAGGACGCGCTTGATGTCGTCCTGGGCGAGCGCGGCGAGCCCGGAGCCGACCATCGTCACGGCGGCGAGGACGGCGAGGACGACGAGCGCGGCGGCGGAGGAGGTGAAGACGGGCAGGAGGCGCGCGACGAGGTAGACGCCCGCCGCGACCATCGTGGCCGCGTGGATGAGCGCGGAGACGGGCGTTGGCCCGGCCATCGCGTCCGGGAGCCACGTGTGGAGCGGGAACTGCGCGGACTTGCCGACGACGCCGCACAGCAGAAGCAGCGCGATGAGCGTGGGGTGGTCGAGGCCGCCGTGGGTGACGGCCTGCAGAACCTCGGTGATGCGGAAGGAGCCGGTGTCGGCGGCGAGCGCGAAGAGGCCGAAGAGGAAGGGGACGTCGCCGAGCTTGGTGACGAGGAACGCCTTGAGCGAGGCGGAGCGGGCCTCGGGGGTCTCCCAGTAGTGCCCGATGAGGAAGTACGAGCAGATGCCCATGACCTCCCAGCCGACGAGCAGCACCATGAGGTCGCCGGAGTAGACGACGAGGAGCATCGCGGAGGTGAAGAGCGAGACGAGCGCGCCGTACGAGGAGTAGCGGGGGTCCTCGCGGAGGTAGCCGGTGGAGTAGAGCTGGACGCACGTCGAGACGACGGTGACGAGGACCGCGACGAGGACCGCGAAGCCGTCGAGGTGGAGGGAGAGGTCGATCGGCGCGGCGCCGGTCGGGGTGAGCCGGGTCGCGGCGTCGATCGTCGCGCCGCCGCCCTGGCGGACGGCGACGAGGACGGCGAGCACGGCGCTGGCGAGGGCGGGGAGCACGGCGAGGGGCCGTACGAGGCCCGCGGCGCCGCGCCCGATGAGCAGTCCGGCGATCCCGCCGAGGAAGGGCAGGAGGGGGACGAGGACGGCGAGGGTCGTGGTGTTCACGCGGCTGCTCCGGGGGTGCGCGTGCCGGGGGCGGCCGGGTCCGTGCTGCCGGGACCTGCGGGACCTGCGGGGGCCTCGGGGTCATCGGGGCCGTACGGGGGCTCGGCGGTGTCGCGCAGGGCGTCGACGGCGATCGTGCCCCGGGCGCGGTACACGGCGAGGACGACGGCGAGGCCGATGCCGATCTCGGCGGCGGCGATCGCGATGGTGAAGAGGGTGAGCGCCTGGCCCGCGTGGAGGGTGTCGCGCAGCCAGACGTCGAAGGCGACGAGGTCGAGGTTGACGGCGTTGAGCATCAGCTCGACGGACATGAGCACGAGGATCGCGTTGCGCCGCGCGAGCACCCCGTAGATGCCGGTGCAGAAGAGGAGGGCCGACAGCACGGCCGGATAGACGAGATGCATCAGCGCGGGTCCTCCGGGTGCGGGGCCGCCGGGCGGGGGGCCCGCGGGGTCGCCGGGTGCGGGTCCTGGGGGGCTGCCGGACGCGGGGTCCCGGGGCCGGCGGTGCGCGGGGCGCGGCCGGCGGGGCGCTTGGCCCGGCCCGTACCCGTATCCGTACGGGGGCGCGGCTTCGGCTTGGGCCGGGGGGCGTCGCCCTCGCTCCGCTTGCGGGAGAGGACGATCGCGCCGACCAGGGCGGCGAGGAGGAGGACCGAGAGGGCTTCGAAGGGGAGGACCCAGTGGCGGAAGAGGAAGGCGCCCGTGATGGCCGTCGTGCCCTGCGGGTGCGCGCCGTCGAGGTGGATGTACGTCGTGCGGAAGGCGTCCGTGACGACCCAGACGAGGCCCGCCGCCGCCAGGACCGCGACCGCCGCGGCGAGGGGCCGGTTCCTGGAATCGGCGTCCTCCGAGCGGCCGATCGGGGCGCGCGTGAGCATGAGGCCGAAGAGGAGCAGGACGACGACCGAGCCCACGTAGATGAGGACCTGCACCCAGGCGATGAACTCCGCCGTGAGCAGCAGGTACTCGACCGCGAGGCCGCCGAGCGTGACGACGAGCCACAGCGCGGCGTGCACGAGCTGCTTCGTCGTGACGGTGACGAGTGCGGCGCCGAAGGTCAGCAGGCCGAAGAGGACGAAGGCGATCTCGACGCCGGTCGGCGAGAGGAAGCCCTGCGGGGCGGTGCCGGTCGCGGGGGCGGTGGCCAGGAGCGTGATCACGGGCGCGGCTCCTCACCGGGAGCGGGACGCTCGCCCGTGGCGGGACGCTCGCCCGCCGCGTGGCCCTCGCCCGTGTCCCGTACGGTCGCCGCCTCGGCCTCCGCCTTCTCGGCGGCCTTGCGCGCCGCCGCCAGCTCCTTCGGCTCCTCCGCCGCCGGGTCCACGGCCGGGGGCTCGGGGACGGTCCACATCCACTCGCGGAGCTTGTCGCGCTCGTGGGTGAGGTCGTGGATGTCCGTCTCCGCGTACTCGAACTCGGGGGACCAGAACAGCGCGTCGAAGGGGCAGACCTCGATGCAGATCCCGCAGTACATGCAGAGCGAGAAGTCGATGGCGAAGCGGTCGAGGACGTTGCGGCTGCGCTCGCGCCCGCCGGGCGCGGCGGGTGGCACCGTCTCCTTGTGCGAGTCGATGTAGATGCACCAGTCGGGGCACTCGCGCGCGCACAGCATGCAGACCGTGCAGTTCTCCTCGAAGAGCCCGATGACGCCCCGGCTGCGCGGCGGCAGCGGCGGGAGCGTGTCGGGGTACTGCGCGGTGACGGACTTGCGCGTCATCGTGCGGAGGGTGACGGCGAGGCCCTTGGCCAGACCCGTGCCGGGAATCGGGGGCATCTAGGAGATCACCACTTTGACGACGCCGGTGAGGGCGATCTGGGCGAGGGCGAGCGGGACGAGCAGCGTCCAGGAGAGCTTCTGGAGCTGGTCCTCGCGGAGACGGGGGTAGCTGACGCGCAGCCAGATGACGACGAAGGCGAGCAGCGCCGTCTTCAGGAGCGTCCACAGCCAGCCGAGCCCGTCGCCGCCGAAGGGGCCGTGCCAGCCGCCGAGGAAGAGGACGGTCGTGAGGCCGCACAGGATGACGATCCCCGCGTACTCGGCGAGCAGGAAGAGCGCGAAGCGCAGGCCGGTGTACTCGGTGTACGCGCCGAAGATGATCTCCGAGTCGGCGACCGGCATGTCGAACGGCGGCCGTTGCAGCTCGGCGAGCCCGGCGACGAAGAAGACGAAGGCGCCGACGAGCTGCCAGGGCACCCACCACCAGTGGAACTCGCCGAGGATGCCGGGCAGCGAGACCGTACCGGCCGCCATCGCGACGGACGCGGCGGCGAGGAGCATCGGGAGTTCGTAGGAGAGGAGTTGCGCGGCGGTACGGAGGCCGCCGAGCAGCGAGAACTTGTTCGCCGAGGCCCAGCCGGCCATCAGCGAGCCGAGCACGCCGACGCCCATGACGGCGAGCGCGAAGAAGATCCCCGCGTCGACGACGGTCCCGACCGCGCTGTCCCCCGGCCCGACCGGGACCACGAGCAGCACGAGGAGGTACGGGAGCAGCGCGACGGCGGGCGCGAGCCGGAAGATCCGCCGGTCGGCGTCGGCCGGGACGATGTCCTCCTTCTGCGCGAACTTCACGCCGTCCGCCATGAGCTGGGCCCAGCCGTGGAACCCGCCCGCGAACATGGGGCCGAGCCGCCCCTGCATGTGCGCCATGACCTTGTGCTCGGCCTGCCCGACGGCGAGCGGCAGCACGAGGAACCCGGCGAAGACGAGGACGAGTCGCAGGGCGTCACCGAGGACGTCGTTCACGCGGGCTCGCCTCCGGCGGGGTCTTCGGGACGGGGATTCTCAGGGCGGGGCTCATCGGTACGGGGGTCCTGGGGGGCTTCGGGACGCGGGCCCTGGGAGCCCTCGGGACGCGGGCCCTCGGCGCCGGGCTTCTCCGTACGAGGTTTCTCGCCCTCCCCCGTCGGCTTCTCGCCCTCCCCCGTCGCCTCCCCGCTCGGCCGCGTGTCCTCGAAGGCCGGGCGGGCGTGGTGCCAGGGGGCGTCGGCGCTGCCCGCCGGGGCCGCGCCGCCGTCGGGCGTCTCGCGCCGCTGCGTCGCGGAACCCTCGGAGGCGGTACGGGAGCGGCGCGCCGGT
>NZ_JAAGLR010000012.1 GCF_010548245.1 Streptomyces sp. SID11385 | reverse complement strand
GGTGGCGCCGCCCGCGCACAGCAGGGTGTGCAGGGCGCCCGCGCCCCGGTGGTCGCGCCACAGCGCCTTCTCGGCGACGCCCGCGAGACGGCCGTACCCCGCCACGGGGTGGCCGCGGCGCGGATCGCCGAAGAGGGAGTCGCCGAGCAGGCCGGCGGTGGCGCCGACCGCGAAAACACGTCCGGCAGGCATGGCGTCAGTCCGCGCTCACGCCTCGCCGGGGGAGCGGGCGGGCTGGCGGGTGCGCGCTGCGGCGTATGCCGGGCATGGGGGGTGTCCTACTCTCAGGGTCCGCGCCCTGGTACGACGTGATTCGGCGCCGGGAGTTCCTGACTCACGGGGATCACTCCCCGCTCACAGTGGCGGGACCGCGCCGGATTCGCACCGGTACTTCCTCCACAGCCGCCGAAATGGCCCCGGCAGTGCATCACGCCCCGAGACCGGGCGTCAACTCGCACTTGACGCAAGAGGGGCGAATCGGTCACCCCGGGGGTCGCGCCCCCCTGCCGCCGCCCACGTCATGCGAAAGCCCCGCGCCGCCCCCTGCCGGGAGCATCGCGGGGCCGGTGGGTCCGCTCAGGCCACGATCACGTAGATCCCGAACGCGACCGCCGCGAGGCACACCCCGAAGCAGACGTACGCGCCGAGCCGGGCGAGCAGCGCCTGGCCGCCCGTCCCCGTACCGCCGCTCCCGCCCGTGCCCGCGTCCCCGCCCGTCCCCGTGCCGCCGTTCTCCGTCGTCGCGGCCGAGGCGCGCGAGAGGCCCGCGATGCCGAGGGCGAAGGCGCCGACGAGGCCCACCGTGACGAGCAGGCTCACGCCGAAGACGGAGCCGAGGGCCGCCCAGTCGATGTTCATGCAGGTTCCTTTCAGGCCGCGGTGCCGGAGCCCGCGGTGTGGCGCGGGGCCTCGGTCGCCTGCGGGGCGGGGAGTTCCGCCGTGAGCGGGGGGTGGGCCGCGGTCAGCGCGTCGGGCGCCTCGGCCGCGGTCGGCTGGAGGGGCACCGTGAGCGTCCCGGCGGGCGGCGGCGCGACGGAGGCGAGGGCCTGCGTGACCACCCCGGCGGGTTCGGCCTCGCCGGCCACGTCGTGGTGGCTCACCGGCTGGCGTCGCGACAGTACGTAGATCGTCCCGGCGCCCGCGAGGAGCAGCACCCCGGTGAGGGCGACCCCCCACGTGCCCTGCCGGGTCAGGAACTCGGCGCCCGCGCCCACGAGCGCGGCGGCCGGGAGCGTGAGCAGCCAGGCGATCGCCATCCGCCCCGCCGTCGACCAGCGCACCGTGCCGCCCTTGCGCCCGAGGCCCGCGCCCATCACCGAACCGGAGCACGCCTGGGTCGTGGAGAGCGAGAAGCCGAGGTGCGAGGAGGCGAGGATGACGGTCGCCGCGCCGGTCTGCGAGGCGAAGCCCTGCGGGGGCGCCAGTTCGGTGAGCCCGGTGCCCATCGTGCGGACGATGCGCCAGCCGCCGAGGTACGTGCCGAGCGCGATCGCGCACCCGGCCGACAGGATCACCCACACCGGCGGGTTGGAGCCCGGCTTGAGCACGTCGCCCGTGACGAGGGCGAGCGTGATGATGCCCATCGTCTTCTGCGCGTCGTTGGTCCCGTGCGCGAGCGAGACGAGCCCGGCGGAGGCGATCTGCCCCACCTTGTAGCCCTTCGCCCCGGTCTTCTCGTCGACGCCGCGGGTCAGCCGGTACGTCAGCCGGGTCGCCGCGAAGGAGGCGAGGCCCGCGACGACGGGCGCCGCCACGGCCGGGATCACGATCTTGGTGACGATCGTGCCGCCGTTGATGCTGGAGAAGCCCGCCGACATCACAGCGGCCCCGATGAGCCCGCCGAAGAGGGCGTGCGAGGAGCTGGAGGGCAGGCCGAGCAGCCAGGTGACGAGGTTCCACAGGATGGCGCCGACGAGCGCCGCGAAGATCACTTCCGTCCTGAGCCCGGACTCGTCGACGATTCCCCCCGAGATCGTCTTGGCGACCTCCACCGAGAGGAAGGCACCCACGAGGTTGAGCGCCGCGGACATCGCCACGGCCGTCTTGGGCTTGAGGGCGCCGGTGGAGATGGTGGTCGCCATCGCGTTGGCGGTGTCGTGGAAACCGTTCGTGAAGTCGAACACGAGAGCGGTGACGATCACGATCCCGAGGAGAAGCGTGATGTGTTCCATTTACCCAGGCTTCTGTTGGACGTCAATGTCACGCCGAACGTAAGCAATCCGAGTGAACGGAAGATGAACTGGGGCGGGCGCTGTGGTGACCTGAACCGGAGGGTGGTGGCGCGGGGGACGGCGCGCGGAGCCCGGGGCGCCCGCGCGCGGGTTCCGCTTGCGCCCCGTACCCGTACATACCGGCCCCGTGCGCCCTTCCCCCTCAGCCGTCCGTGAAGCGCTCCAGGTCGTCCGCGGACCCGTTGAACACGTTCTGGTCGCCGGGCAGCGGCCCCTTCACGGCGTACTGCCACAGCGTCCAGTACGTCCACCCCGCGGGCAGCTCGCCCGGGCCGTCCGCCCAGTTCGCGAGCCACAGCGGGTGCGTCTCGGCGAAGGCCGTGCTGCGCCCGGTGCAGGTGTTCCACCAGTGCGCGGTCGTGTAGATCATCGGCCGTCGCCCGGTCAGCCGCAGTGTCTCGTCGCTGAAGTCGCTGATCCAGGCGCGCATCTTCTGCTTGCTGATCCCGTAGCACTTGTGCCGGGCGTCGTACGGGTTCGTCTCCAGGTCCAGCGCGGGCGGCAGCGTCCGCCCGTCGGGCCGCCAGTCGCCGCCGTTGCGGACGAAGAAGGCGGCCTGCCGGGTGCCGGAGGAGCGGTCGGGCAGCGCGAAGTGGTACGCGCCGCGCAGCAGCCCCGCCTTCGCCGCGCCGTCGTACTGCTTCGCGAAGACGGGGCTGCGGTACGTCGTCGACTCGGTCGCCTTCACGTACGTGAACCGCGCGCCCTTCTCGCGCGCCGCGGCGAAGTCCACCGTCTCCTGGTGCGCGGAGACGTCGTGCCCGCGCGGCCCCTCGACCCCGGCGGCGAGCGCCGGGGTCGCGCAGAGTGCCGCGACGGCGAGGACCGCCGGGCCGAGCAGGACGGAACGGGTGCGGCGAAGACGCCTCATGAAGCCCCCGACGAGAAGAGGACGGACGGAAATCCCGCCGAGCGTAACGGCTGATCCATATACAAAGCGGGAAATAAGCCCGCGATTCGCCGCGCTCCTCCGTCCGTACCCCCGCCGGGGCGGCTGCGAGGATACGGGCATGGAACGGACCCCGGGACCCGGCACCCGCGCCGCCTGGGCGCGGCTGCTCGACGTGGCACGCCGCAGCGTCGCCGACGGACTCGTCACCGGCACCTCGGGCAACGTCTCGTTCCGGGTCGAGGACCCCGCGCTCGGCACGCTGATCCTCGTCACGCCGACGGGCGTCCCGTACGGGGACCTCGGCGCGGACGACGTGGTGGCCGTCGACCCGGCGGGCCGGCAACTGCTCGGCACCCTGCGCCCGACGAGCGAACTCCCCCTCCACCTCGCCGTCCACCGGGACCGCCCGGAGGCCAGGGCCGTCGTCCACACGCACGCGGTGCACGCGACGGCGGCCTCGCTCCTGGTCGACGAGATCCCGCCGGTCCACTACGTCACGGCCCTGTTCGGCGGCCCGGTCCGCGTCGCCCCGTACGCCCTCTACGGCACCGAGGCCCTGGCCGAAGCGGTCCGCACGGCCCTGACCGACCGCACCGCCTGCCTCCTCGCCCACCACGGCACCCTGACCCTCGCCCCCGACCTCGCCACGGCCTACGACCGCACCGCCCAGCTCGAATGGCTCTGCCACGTCTGGCTCACCGCCGCCGCCGTCCCGCCCCACACACCACGCGTCCTGACCCCGCACCAACTGACCGAGGCGGTCCACGCCCTGCGTACCTACGGCCAGCCACAGGACTGACACCGGGCCGGCGCGCCCACACGTTCCGGCCCACACGTGCCAGCCCCTCTGGGGGTACCTCCCGGCCGAAGGCTGGGGGAGATCGAGGAGCGGGGTCCGGGGCGGAGCCCCGCGAGCGCACCCCGCGCGGCCACCACTGCGCCGCACGAGCGCACTGCCCGCCCCCGGCGGGACTCGCGGCCGAGACGGGGAAGACGCCTGAAAGGCGCTCCACATCCCGCGGGTGCCCGGAGAGGAATCGTCCCGTGCCCAAACCGAGCCGTACCGCCCTTCCCCGCGTTCCCGCCCCGAACCGCCTCGGCCGTCATCTCAGCCGCCGCCTCCCGGCCCGCTTCCGCGTGGTGCTGGCCGCCCGCCGCCTCCCCGTCGTCGGCCCGGCCCTCACCGCCCGCCGCCTGCTGCGGCTCGCCCGCCTGGCCCGCCG
>NZ_JAAGLR010000377.1 GCF_010548245.1 Streptomyces sp. SID11385 | reverse complement strand
GGCCCGCGCCAACTGGTCCGCGACCGTCTCGTCCGGTGCGACGGTGGCCTCCCCGAGATGCCAGGCACGGCGTTCGGGCTGCTCGCCGAGGACGTCGGCGAGCGCCTGGTGCGCCCGGCGGCGGTCGGCCGCCGTCGCCTGTGCCACCACGGCGGAACCGACCAGCGGGTGCGGGAAGGCGAGCCGCCGCGGCCCCGTGGAGAGGTGGACGAGCCGGTCGCGCTCGGCCGGACCGAGATCGTCGACGCCCGCGCGGCCGGCCAGGGCGGCCTCGACCGTCGCCAGGTCGCCCGTGCCGTCGAGCGCCGCGACAAGGAGCAGTTCCCGGGTGGGGGCGGGCAGATGGGCGACCCGGTCGGCGAAGAGTTTGTGGAGCCGTTCGCCCAGCGGCAGCACGGAGGGCAGCGCGGCCCGCGCCGCCCGCTGATCGGTGTCGAGAGCGGCGGGCAGCTCCGCCAGGGCGAGCGGATTGCCCTGCGCCTCCGCGGCGATACGACGGCGCACACTCGGGGAGATACCGGGATACGTGTGGGCCACCAGCTCCGCCGCCGCGGCGTCGTCGAGCGGGCGCAGCCGGTACTCCTTGATGCCGCTGGCCTCGAAGACGCTGTCCGTGACGAGCCGGGACGCGGCGAGGAAACCGACGCGGCTGCCGACGAGCCGCCGGGCGACGAAACCGAGCACCGCGATCGTCGTCCGGTCCAGCCAGGGGATGTCGTCGACGACGACGAGCAGCGGCGTGTCCGCGGCGATCAGCCGCAGCAGCAGCAAGGTCGCCGTCGAGACCAGCAGGGGACCCGGCGGTGGGCCGCTCCCGATGCCCACCGCGACGCGCAACGCGTCCCGGTGGCCGGGACCGAGCCGCTCGAAGGAGTCGAAGAGAGGGACGAGAAGCTGGTTGAGGCCCGCGTACGGGATGTCCGCCTCGAACTCCACGCCGTTCGCCCGCAGGACGCGGGTGCCCGCCCGCACCGACTCGGCGGCCAGCGCGTCGAGCAGCGCGGTCTTGCCGACCCCGGCCTCGCCCGACAGCAGCAGGGCCGCGCCGTGGACGGGGGAGCCGGTGAAGTGGGACCTGAGGAACGCGAGGTCCCTCTCCCGCCCGATCAACCGGTCCGGGTTGTTGCGGACCGGTCGGTCCAGGACGTTCATCGGGTTCCTTCCCGGCCGCGGCCTGCGGTCGTCACCGTACACCGGCCCTGCCCCGGCCCGGGCCGCCGGTTTCAGCCGTCCGCCTCGGCCGCGACAGAGGCGAGCGCCGCCTCGTACAGCTCGCGGATGCTGCCGCGGGAACCGAGTTCGAGACGGCGGAAGACCCAGTCGACGGGATGGCAGTCGCGCTGTCCCGGAAGGCGTACCGCGAGCGGGACCACGCGCAGGGCGTCCGTCGTGTGCTGCCACGAGCCGCCGACGTGCCGGATCACGACCTCGCCGACGTAACAGCCGAAGGCGACGAGGGAGTCCGCCATCTCGCCGCTCGTGGCGCCCTCCGCGCGGAAACCGTCGACGATGTCCTCGATCACACCGATGCTCGCCGGACTGTAGTCCAGCTCGGCACCGCTGATGTCGGCCGCCATCTCGATGATGTCGGCCGCGAACCGGGCCGCTTCGCCGGGGTCCGGCGAGTGGTTCACGTGCAGCTGCATGTTCGTCCTCGGGCTCTCGCCGTCCGTGGTGTCGAGGCCAGCCGGACCCGGGCCGGCCTGTCTGTGGACCGGAGCATGTGGTCACCGACGTGCCGTGGTGCACAACAGCATGTGGCCACCGAGGTGCCGTGGCGCACGACACACACCATACGGTGTGTCCCGCCGGGCGGTCTGCCCCGCTGCGCGCCCGACGCTGGCCCGACCTGTGACGATGCCGTCCGCGAGGCGCACACGTTTCTCCGCCCGGGGCGGCGGCACGTGGGAGCGCTTCCGCGTCCCCGGCTCAGGTGGTGTCGTTCGCGTCGAGGGCGTCGCGCAGCGCGGCACGGGAGGTGATGCCCAGTTTGGGGTAGATCTGGTAGAGGTGGGTGCCGACGGTCCGGTGGGACAGGAGAAGCCGCTCCGCGATCTGCTTGTTGGTCAGTCCGCGCGCCGCCAGCGTCGCCACCTCCCGTTCCTGAGCCGTCAGCGCCACCCGCCCCGGCTTCGCGGCCGCCGCCCCGTTCTGGCCCCCGGCACGCAGCTCGGCGGCGGCGCGGGCCGCCCACGGGGTGGCGCCGAGCCCTTCGAACACCTCCAGCGCGGCCGACAGTTCCGCCCGCGCCTCCGAGGTCGCCCGCAGCCGGCGCAGCCGCTCCCCCTGGAGCAGACGCACCCGCGCGTGGTCGAAAGGCCAGCGCTCGGGCCGGTCCTCCGCCAGCGCCAGGGCGAACAGGTCCGCACCCGGCCTCCCCGGTGTGACGAGGGCTTCGGCGGCCCGCACGAGAAGGCGCAGGCGCGGGGAGAGGGCGCCCATGGCCGAGGCGCGCATCGCGGCGACGTGTGCGGCGGCCTCGGCGTCCCGGCCCGTACGCACGGCCGCCTCCACGAGGTCCAGCGCACCCCACAGCGCGTGCGGGACGTACGGGGCGAGCGTCCCCGGCGCACTCAGCTCGGCCCCGTACCGGTACGCGGTCTCGAAGTCGCCCCCGCCGAGGGCGGCCAGCGCCCTGGCGTGGCAGGCGAAGAAGCGCGCGCCGTGCGCGCCGCGCGGCGCCGACCACCGGATGATCCGCTGGGTCAGCGCCGTGCTCGACGCCGTGTCGCCCCGTACCGCCGACACGATGGCCTGGACGTACTGGAAGTACCAGGCGTAGAAGCCGTAGTCGTGCGTCTCGCACAGGGCGACGCCCTCGGCGGCGAGCCGTGCGGCCTCGTCCCAGCGGCCCAGGTGGAAGTGGTCGAGCGCCAGGTGCATCAGGGCGCCGAGGTGGCGGCGTACCGGGGCGGAACCGGAGCGGCCCTGCTCGACCAGGCGCCAGGAGGCGGCCCGCGTGTCCGGCAGCCGGTCCGGGTAGACCGACGCGGTGCCGGCACGGACGACCCGGGTCGGATCGGTGCCCACCGAGGCGAGGAGCCGTTCCAGGCGCGGCAGCGCGGCAGGACCCGTACGCGCCGGGTCGCCGAAGGTCCGCGCGCACACCCACAGCAGCTCGGGCGGCTCGGGGCGGAGCCGGTCCAGTGCCCGGAGCAGCGGGTGCCACAGCCGCGGCTCGCCCCCGTACCAGCACAGCAGGAGCAGCGTGTGCAGGGCCTCGATCAGCGCGTCGTTGCCCGCCTCCCAGCCGTGATCCCCCTCCTCGATCGCGCCGACGAGCAGCCGGTGCGCGGTCTCGATGTCGCCGTCCTTGTTGATCAGCAGGAACGCCGAGGCGGCCGCCGCGTGCAGCGATTCCCGCCCCGCCGCGTCCGCGAGCCTGGCGCCCGCGAGCAGCCGGGACGCGTCCTCCAACTCGCCCCCGGCGTCGGCCCCGATGTACGCGGCCTCGGCCAGCCGCCGGCTCTTGTCCGCGGCGGCGGGACTGAGCCCGGCGGCGCGGGTGAGCGCGGTCACCGCGCCGAGCGCGTCCCCGCGCCGGGAACGGTGACGCGCGGCCTCCTCCAGCAGCGCGGCGACGTCCTCGTCCGGCCCCGCCGCGGCCTCCCCGAGATGCCAGGCCCGGCGCTCCGGCTTGTCGCGCAGGACCTCGGCGAGCGCCCGGTGTGCCCTGCGGCATTCCGCGAGGGACGCATGGTGCACCACCGCCGCGCCGATCAGGGGGTGCCGGAAGGAGAGCGAGCGCGCGTCGGGGGAGAGGGACACGAGACGGTCGCGTTCGGCCGGGCCGAGGTCGGCGAGAGTGGCCCGGCCCGTGGCGGCTGCCTCGACGGTGGCGAGGTCCCCGGTCGCCTCCAGGGCCGCGAGCAGGAGCAGTTCGCGGGCGGCGGCGGGGAGGGCGGCGACGCGCGAGGCGAAGACGGCCCGCAAGCGTTGCGTGAGCGGCAGGACGGCGGGCACGGCCGTGAGCGACACCCGCTGCCGGTCCGTCAGCGCCTCGGGCAACTCCACGAGTGCCAGCGGGTTGCCGCGCGCCTCGGCCACGATCCGGCGCCGTACGGCGGGGGAGACCCCGGGATGGACCTGGCTGAGGAGGGCGGCCGAGGACTGCTCGTCCAGGGGGCGCAGCCGGTACTCGGTGAGGCCGCCGGACTCGAAGAAGCTGTCCGCGCCGCTGCGGCTCGCCGTCAGCAGTCCCACGTTGCTGCCGACGAGCCGCCGCGCGACGAAACCGAGGACGGCGGTCGTCGCCCGGTCCAGCCAGGGCAGGTCGTCCACGACGAGCAGCAACCTGGAGCGCGCGGCGGCGCGCAGCAGGAGCAGGACGGCGGTAGAGGTCAGCAGCCGGTCGGGCGGCGGGCCTTCGCCGATGCCGACCGCGACGCTCAGCGCGTCGCGGTGCAGGGGGTCCAGGTCCTGGAAGGAGCCGAAGAGCGGGAGGAGCAGCTGGTTGAGTCCCGCGTAGCTGATGTCCGCCTCGAACTGCACGCCGGCGGCCCGCAGTACGCGTACGCCGCGGCCCTCCGCCGAGTCGGCCACCGCGTCGAGCAGGGCGCTCTTGCCCACCCCCGCCTCGCCGGTCAGGAGCAGGGCGGCGCCTCGGACGACGGAGTCGTCGAGGAAGGACCGGACGAGTTCCAGGTCGGCTTCGCGGCCGACCAGGAGCGTGGAAGCGGGGTGTCGCGGACAGTCCACTCCGTCCATCGTGCTGCCTCCCACGGCCATGGCGCGAGAGAAGCGCGACGCCCTGCCCCGCCCTTCGACATGCCGACTCGACCCCTCACCTTAAGCGATCGGCCGCTCGCGCAAGTCACCCGCGCGGGCGGGCGATCGCTCGGCGGCCGACCGCGGGGGAGCGGTGCGAGGGGCCCGGCGGGGGTGGGCGCGGCCGGTCCCGGGGGCAGGGACCGGGCGCGGCTCGTCAGAGGGGGTGTACGGGGGCGCGATGTGCGGGCGAGGAGTGGCGGCCGGAGCGGCGTACGTCAGGAGGCGTGTGTCAGGAGGCGTACGTCAGAAGTGGTCCACGTCGACCACGGCCTGGGCGAAGGCCGTCGGCGCCTCCTGCGGGACGTTGTGCCCGATGTTGAGCGCGCGGTGCTCGTACTTCCCGGTGAAGTGGTCGCGGTAGCCCTTGCCGTCGCCGGGCTGTGCGGTGAAGGGGTCGAGGAGGGGATCGATGGTGAGCGTCGGCACCCCGATGGCGGGACCCTTCTCCAGCGCGCTCTCGTAACGGTCGTAGCGTCGCTCGCCCTCTTCGAGGCCGAGCCGCCAGCGGTAGTTGTGGATGACGATGGCGGCGTAGTCCGGGTTCTCGAAGGCCGCGGCCGTGCGCGCGAACGTGGCGTCGTCGAAATCCCAGGACGGCGAGACGAGGTCCCAGACGAGCCGGGTCAGTTCCGGGCGGTGCTCGTCGCTCTCCATGGCCGTCTTGCCGCGCTCGGTGGCGAAGTAGTACTGGTACCACCACGTGTGCTCGTCGGCTGCCTTGATCGGCTGGAGCTGCGTCTTCCGGTTGGTGATGAGGTAACCGCTCACCGAGACGAGGGCCTTGACGCGGTCGGGCCACAGGGCGGCCAGGATGTCGCCCGTGCGCGAGCCCCAGTCGAAGCCCGCGATCACGGCCCGGGGGATCTTCAGGGCGTCCATCAGCGCGATGATGTCGAGCGCGATCACCGACTGCTGGGCGTTGCGGAACGTCCGGGCCGACAGGAAGGACGTCGTGCCGTGGCCGCGCAGGTACGGGACGATGACGCGGTAGCCCTGCTCCGCGAGGAGCGGGGCCACGTCGACGTAGCTGTGGATGTCGTACGGCCAGCCGTGCAGACAGATCACCACCGGCCCCCGCGCGGGCCCCAGCTCCGCGTAGCCGACGTTCAGCAGTCCGGCCTTGACCTGCTTGAGCGCGGGGAAGGAGGTGTGCGTACCAGGTGTGATCGTCGGTACGACGGGTGTCTTGCCGGTGTGTCGCGGGGTCGCCGCGGCCGAGACACCCGGCAGGCCGGTCAGGGAGACGGCGGCCGCCCCCGTGCCCAGCCCGACCGCCTTGTTGAAGTTGCGCCTGCTGATCATCTGAAACCCTCCGTACGCTGCGATGTCGTGGCCGGCGAGACGCGCGGCCCTGTGCTGTCGGTCCTACTCTTCCCGCCGCCCCGGCGCGGTACATCAGTCAGATGACGGTCATACGTGACGCTGCCGGCCCACAGGTGTGTCCGCGAAGCGTGCCGTGGCGTTCCCGCACGGTTCGTCGCCGCGTCACGGGTGTACAGGCGCCCCTTCCTGACGGCGTGTGTCCTCCGCCTGGACCCGGTGACTGGACCGGGCCGATGCCGTCGATCGACCGTCAACTGACGGATGTGAAGGCGCCCACCGGATCGACATTCTGCCGTTGAACATACGTGAACCCCCTTTCGTCATCACTATCTTGACAGGTGATGCGAGGGCTGGCAATTTAGTCACCGCCTGAACAGGTGACGGCGGATGGTGTGCTGAGCGCACCACTGGCGAAAGGAACTGTCGTGAAGAAGATCAAGGGCGCGGGCGAGCGGAAGACACTGCGGGGAGCCGGCGCGGTCGCGACGGCGGGCCTCGTGATCGGGGCCCTCGCCCTGGCCGGCACCGCCCGTGCCGACGCGCCCGCCAAGAGCGCCGCGCACCCGCCCGAGCCCAAGCCCACCGTCGTCCTGGAACACGGCGCGTTCGCGGACGCCTCCAGCTGGAACGGCGTCATCTCCCGGCTGCGCGCCGACGGATACCCCGTCGTCGCCGCCGCCGACCCGCTGCGCGGCCCGCACAGCGACGCCACCTCGCTGCGCGCCCTGCTCGGCCACATCAAGGGACCGAAGATCCTCGTCGGCCACTCGTACGGCGGCTCCGTCATCAGCGAGGCCGCCGCGTACGACACCGGCGTCAAGGCCCTCGTCTACGTCGCCGCCTTCCTGCCCGCCCCCGGCGAATCCGCCCTGGAACTGACGAACAAGTTCCCCGGTTCCACTCTCCCCGACGCCCTCGACCCGGTGAACACCACCAACCCCGACGGCAGCCAGGGCACCGACCTCTACATCCAGCAGGACAAGTTCCGCCACCAGTTCGCCGCGGACGTCCCCCGGGACGAGGCCGCCCTCGCGGCCGCCGGCCAGCGGCCCGTCGCGCAGTCCGCGCTGGAGGAGAAGGCCACCGTCGCCGCCTGGAAGACCATCCCGAGCTGGGACGTCGTCACGACCCGGGACCTCAACATCCCCGCCGCCGCCCAGCGCTTCATGGCCGCGCGGGCCCACTCCCACGTGACGGAGGTCGCCGCCTCCCACTCCGTCGCCGTCTCCCGTCCCGCCGTCGTCACCCGCGTCATCGAGGACGCGGCCCGCACCACCCGCTGACCGGTCCCGACCCGCCCCGAAAGCGAGAGCACAGCCATGGACCTGAAACTCGAAGTAGTCGTCCTCCCCGTCTCCGACGTCGACAAGGCCAAGGAGTTCTACCTCGGAACGCTCGGCTTCCGCGCCGACGCCGACTTCCCGATCGAGGAGGGATACCGCATCGTCCAGGCGACGCCCCCCGGCTCCGCCGCCTCGGTCATCTTCGGCGAGGGCCTGACCAGCGCCCCGGCCGGCTCCGCGCGGGGGCTCCACCTGATCGTGACCGACATCGAGAAGGCGATCGGCGAACTGACCGCACGCGGCGTCGACGTCGACGGCCCCTTCCACGACGCCACGGGCGCCTTCCACCACGCCGACGGCACCCACCGCGTGCCGGGCCTGGCCCCCGGCCGCCCCAGCTACGGCACCTTCGCCTCCTTCGCCGACCCCGACGGCAACGAATGGCTCCTCCAGGAAGTCACCGAACGGGCCCCCGGCCGCTGAGAACGACGTGGGCGGCACCGCGGTCCAGCGCGGCGCCGCCCACGCGGCGCGGTTCCGGGCGGGCACGCCCCTCCTCGGCGCCCTGCCCCCGGAGCCGATCAGCCCTTGCGTACGCCTTCGAGGAAGCGACCCGCCATGTCGACGCGCTCCTCCAGGGTCGCGGGCGTCTGGCCGAGATCGATGAACAGCTCGTGCACCCCGGCTTCCGCGGCGGCGCGCGCGTAATCGACGTACTGGCCGAGCGTGCCCGCGCCCGGTACCTGCTCCGGATCGGCCTTCGACGCGGTCAGGGTGGGATTCACCCGCAGCGCCATGCGCAGTTTCTCCGGATCGCGGCCCGCCCGGCTCGCCTCCTCGACGACGGACTGCCACCCGCGCAGGAGAGCGGGCAGCGGCATGGCCACGGGCAGCCACCCGGCGGCCCGCCTGCCCACGCGGCGCAGACCGGCGGGCGTGAACGCGGCGAGCAGCACCGGAGGCCCGGACCGCTGCTCGGGCTTGAGCCCCACGACGGTCTCGGGCACCGTGAACAGCCGTCCCCGGTGCGCGAATTCCTCGCTCGCCCAGTACGCCTCCAGGATGTCGAGGGTCTCCTCCAGCCGCGCGCCGCGCCCCTCCCACGGCACGCCCACCGCCGTGTACTCGTCGGGCATCCAGCCGAGGCCGAGGCCGACGTCCAGACGTCCGTGACTGAGCACGTCGAGGGTGGTCAGCGACCGGGCGAGCATGATCGGCGCGTGCCACAGGCCGTTGAGCGTGCTCGTGCCCAGCCGGACCCGGCTGGTGTGCGCGGCGGCGAAGGCGAGGCTGGTCAGCGGGTCCATGTGGTTCTCGTACGTACGGGGCATCGCCCCGTCCCCGCTCGGGTAGGGCGCGCTGGGGGAACGGGGGGCCAGTACGCGGTCGCCGGTCCACAAGGAGTCGTAGCCCAGCTCCTCCGCCACCCGGCTGACGTGGACGATGCCCTCGGTGTGGGCGTCGGTACCGAAGGTGGGGAGGGCCAGGCCCAGCAGCATGTTCGCGTCCTTTGGGGTGGGTGCCGGTGGAGTGAGCACCGGTCGGGGTGTGTGCGGTGCCATCGACTGTACGTGTGCGGAAGCGGCGGCACACCGGTGTGTGCTTGTTCCGTTGGGCGCGCACGCGGGGTTCGTGGTGCTCTTCAGCCGGGTCCCGCACCGGGTGGAGGGCCGGCGCAGCGCACCGCCACGCCTCTGTCGTCACCGTATTGACCGGTTACTTCATGAGGTGCACACTGAAACCCGCAGGCACCTCGGACACGATCCCCGCGAGGAGTGGACGATGACCACCACCAGCACCACCCCACCGCTCGGCGAGAACGACGGGCTCAGCACCACTGCCGTCGCTACCCGCGCCGATGCCGGACCCGCCGTCGATCCCTGTGCCGCCGCTCGGCAGGCACGGTTCGGCGCGCTTCCGGAACGTGTGCGTGCCGATCAGACGCGGCAGGAGGTGCGGGTTGCGCCGGTCGGGGACGTGCTCCGCGCGGACCGCTTCGGTGCGGACGGCTCGTGGAGCCCGTACTCGTGTCTCGTCCTGGACCTGGGGCTGTGACGGACCCGGGGGAGCGGCCCCGCTCGCGCACGGCGGAGAGCGGGGCCGCCGCAGAAGCCCAGGGCGGTCGTCCCGGGAGTGACCACCAGGTGTGGAGGTACGCCCCCGCGCCCCCGTTGGCCATGGTGCCCTCGGCGCCGATGCCGATGCCCGAAGTGTCGCCGTTGAACCAGACGGTGCCCATGCACGTATGACCCGTGTCCACTCTCTCCGACTGAACCCCGGGCCGTACGGCCCACGTTGTAGAGGTATGACACTTGTGACCACTCCCTTCGGTATGCGTGCCACCGCCACCGAAGTCCTCGAAGGAACCGACCTGACCGGCCGCCGGGCCCTCGTGACCGGCGGCGCCTCCGGACTCGGCACGGAGACCGTGCGCGCCCTCGCGGCGGCGGGCGCGCACGTGACCGTCGCGACCCGCGACCCCCGCGCCGCCGACGGGCTCGTGGCGGAGTTCCCGCAGGTCCGGGCCGAGGCCTTGGACCTCGCCGACCCCGACTCCGTCCGCGCGTTCTGCGCGGCATGGAGCGGCCCGCTCGACATGCTGGTCGCCAACGCCGGCGTGATGATGCTCCCGGACCGCCGGTTCAACGCCCAGGGCTGGGAAACCCAGCTCGCCACCAACTACCTCGGCCACTTCAGCCTCGCCCTGGGGCTGCTCCCCGCGCTGCGGGAGGCCGACCGCGCCCGCGTCGTGACCCTCAGCTCCGGCGCCCACCTCCGCGCCCCGTTCGACTTCGACGACCCGCACTTCGAGCGGCGTCCCTACGACGCGTTCACCGCCTACGCCCGGTCCAAGACCGCCGACGTGCTCCTCGCCGTCGGCATCCAGCGCCGCTGGGCCGAGTACGGCATCACCGCCAACGCCTGCGCGCCCGGCTGGATCCACACCAACCTGACCCGCCATCTCGACCAGGCCACGATGCGAGCATTCGGCGCCATGGACGAGCACGGCGAACTGGTCACCCCGGACTACTACAAGACCCCGGAGCAGGGCGCCGCCACCACCGTCCTGCTGGCCGCCTCCCCGCTGCTCGACGGCATCGGCGGCCGCTACTTCGAGGACAACCAGGAGTCCCCCGTCGTCGACGGAGGCCCCGAGCCGATGGCAGGCGTCGCCCGCTGGTCGATCGACCCGGTCGCCGCCGACCGGCTGTGGGAGTACGCCCAGCCGGTGGCCCTCGGCGCACTCAGCTGACGACGAGCGGGGGCCGATCCGGACATCCGGATCGGCCCCCGCACCGCGTTCGCCGACGTCTCAGCCGATGGCCGCGGCCAGCCGCTCCGCGATCTCGCCGGGGGAGGGCGCCGCGGCGACCTGTCCGGCCGCCCGTCGCGCGTTGTCGCGGTACTCCGGGTTGCCGAGCGCCTCCCGCACGGCCTCGGCCACGGCCTCGGGCGCGGCCGGTGGCATCACCGCGACGCCGGTACGCGACGCCGCCACCGCCCCGGCCTGCACGAACTGATCCGCGCCCTGCGGCACGACGACGAGCGGCACACCCCGCGACAGGGTGCCCATGGTGGTCCCGGCGCCGCCGTGGGTGACGACGAGGTCGATGCCGCCGAGCAGGTCGGCGAGCGGCGTGAAGCCGACGATCTCGACGCCGCCGGAGACGTCCTCGTAGTCGGCGGCCGTCGCGGTCAGCCCCACGGCGACGACCAGATCGGCGTGGGCGGAGAGCGCCGCGACGAGCGGGCGCAGCACGGCGGGCTCGGTGAAGTGCGTACCGAAGGAGACCAGCACCCTGGGGCGGTCACCGGTCGGCACGAAGGTCGCCGCCTTCGGCGCCCCGGCCCCGCGGTGCGCCTCGGCCCGGATCGGCAGGTGTCCCGGCGGGGGCTCCCAGCCGGGGGCCTGGAGCAGGGCGGGGCACGGGTCGAGGTTCCAGGTGGGTGCCGGCACCGTCAACCCGCGCTCTTTGTACCGCAGTTCGGCGACGTCGTCGAAGACGCTGGTGAACTCCACGGGGATCGCGGGGCCGAGCGCCAGCTTGGCGTAGGGCACGTCGAGAACCGCGGCGACCAGGGGTCCCACGTAGTCGGTTCCCTCCACGACGACGAGGTCGGGCCCGAACGCGCGGGCAGCGGCGACGGCTTCGTCACCGGTCGTATTGATGCGGGCACTGGCGAACAGCTCGGCGGCGGCAGCGGGGCTCGGCTGGGTCGGGTCGCTCACACCCGCCAGTCGCGCCGCCTCCGCCAGGAGCACATCTATCTCGGGCCCCACCGGCAGGTGGGTGAAGCCCTCGTCGGCGAACAGGGAGGCGAAACCGGCGGAGGTGAGGAACGCGACCTCGTCCCCCCGGTCCCGGAAAGCGCGAGCGAGAGGCAACTCCGGCAGGAGGTGGCCGTGTTGCGGAGTACTGGAGAAGAGAACACGCATGCGCAGGAGCTTAACTCATCACACGTATCAACATGTCCACGAGGGTGTGCACACCTGCCCCCGGTTCGGTTGTGCCGTCTTCGCCGACTCCAGGCATCGATGGACCCGGCGCGTGGTGCCGGGAGACGCGACGCGCTCTCGGCACCACGCCGGCCTCAGGCGGTGGGGTGCGCGCGGACGAAGTCGCGGACGGCGGCCGCGAAGGTCTCCGGCTCCTCCACGTGGCCCAGGTGGCCGCTGTGTTCGAGGACCACCAGCCGAGAGTCGGGGATGAGTTCGTCCATCTCGTACGACCAGCGCGGTCCGCAGATCACGTCGTGGCGGCCCACCACCACCAGAGCCGGAACAGCCAGCCCCTTGAGCGCGGCGCGGTCGTCGACGACCTCCGGGCGCAGGTCCTCGTCGAGCCCGGAGACGTACCCCGCGCGTACTCCCTCGCGCAGCGGGGCGTAGCGCTCCTCGTTGCCCCAGTAGTCCGCGAAGTAGGAGGGGAGGACGCCTCGGGCGACGGCCAGCGTGGAGGCGTCGTCGTGGAGGGCGGACATCGACGCGAAGGCGTCCAGCACGCCGGGCAGGCCCGGGTGACCCGCGTACTTCCGCGCGAACTCCGCCACGCGCAGGGAGGCTTCGGCGCCGTGCTCGGGCCCTGTCATCGGCGCGCCCTCGTACAGCACCACCCCGGAAAGGCGCTCGGGCCGCCGCAGGGCGTGATGCGCGGCGACGAAGGCGCCGTGGGAGTGGCCGAGCAGGTGGACCGAGGGCACCTCCAGGCGGTTGATGAGCACCTGGAGGAAGAGGCTGTAGCGCTCCCGCGTGTAGCCGTGCGGGTGGGAGGGGAGACGGCCGGACGCGCCGGTGCCGATCGGTTCGACGTACACCATGGTCAGGTGCCGCTCCAGGAGCGGCATCCGCAGGTACTCCCAGTGGATGCCGGGGCCCCCGGAGTGGGCCACGCACACCGGGCCGGTGCCGTGCACGTGGTAGCGCTGCGCGATGCCGCCGAGCTCGAAGGAGTGGGTGCCCGGGGCGAGAGGCCCGTGAGCCCCGCCGGCCGGGGGAGTGGGGGAGGTGAAGAACGTCATGGTGTCACTCCGCTGAGGGGAAAGGGTCGCTGACACCGGCATGACGTCGCCGCGCGGCGAAAGTGCGATCCAGCGGGTGTGATCCACGCCACCTTTCGCTCACCGGGTGGGCGAGTCTCCTCGTGGCCTGGAGACGCCTCCCGGCATGCGCGTACGCGGGCAGCCACGCGGACACATACCTCGGGCCTCATCCGTGATACGTGTGATTGATCGGCGGCGGCGCATCGGATACGCTGCGCGGCGATGGGGGAACGTGGTGTCCTCGGCAACGTGCGGGCGCACTGGGCGTGCCCTGTCCGCCGTTCGCCCCGCCGTACCGCCGACCCGCCCGCCGTCCCGTCGCCATCCCCGTGTTCTGCCGCGTCGGTCGGCAAGTCAAATGACGTACCCGCTTACGTACGCCTCCCGTCCGCCAGGGCTCCCCACCTGCGGAGCAGGCCCGCGCCGACGCCCGCGGAGGGCTTCGGAGCCCACGGAGCAGCGGACGACGTATTCCCGCTCCCGGTCAAGTGACTGATGGCTTCCCCCTTCCGCATCGACCACAGTCGTAGCGATGACGTCGCTTTGCCGAAGGGAAAACTGTCATGGACGGCGAACAGTCCGGCCACGGGATACGCCAGACGCCGGCTGATGAGGGCAGGCCCGCTCTCGACCTGGTCATCCTCCGGGTGCTGGACGGCGGTACCCGTCGGCCGCTGTGGGCGTCGTTCCGCTTCGACCCCTCCGTACCGATGCTCGTGTCTTTGACGCTCAGGCCCCCGCGGGGCCCCGGCGTGACCTGGCGCATCGGACGGGAACTGCTGTGCCACGGGCTCTACGACGAGAGCGGCGAAGGCGACGTGCGCGTATGGGCGGCGCCGGGGGAGAAGGGGAGGGCGGCATGGATGCGGCTGGAGTCCAGGCAGTCCAGCGCCCTGCTCGAACTGCCGGTCCGGGCGCTGTCGCAGTGGCTCGACGCCACGTACGTCCGCGTGCCCGCGCACGCGGAGGGACGAGCCCTCGACTGGGACGGCTTCCTGACCTCGCTGTGCGACGAGCTCGCCGAACCCACGGACTGACCAGGGAACGCGCCGAGCCCACGGGCTGCCCGGGGAAGCGGGGGCATTGCGTATTCTTCAGTAACTCGTCAGTATGGTGATGTGAACCATGCCTTTCCCTGCGGCACCCTGCCTCTGGACTTCGTCGGCACCCTGCGGGCCCGGCGCAACGCCGCGCCCGCCGAGAAGCTGGCCACCCCCGAACTGCTCGACGACTGGTTCGTCGAGTCCGGGATGATGGACCTGCCGCCGGGCGCCGACGAGACGGACCTCGCCGTCGCCGTCGACCTGCGCGAGGCGATCTACGCGCTGGTCGCCGCTCGGCTGTGGGGCGAAGAACTGCCCACCAAGGCGGTCACCACGCTGAACAAGCAGGCGATCGGCCTTCCCGTACGGCTGCGTCTCGGCCGGGACGGCGCGATCCGCACCGGCTCCGTCGCCCAGGGGCTGGCCTCGCTCGCCCGGGAGGCCGTGGAACTCCTCGGCGGCGACGAGGCGGCCCTGCTGCGCGAGTGCGCCCGCCCCGAGTGCACGCAGGTCTACCTGGACCGCTCGCGCGGTCACCGCCGCGAGTGGTGCGCCATGCGCACCTGCGGCAACCGCGTCAAGGCCGCCGCCTACCGCGCCCGGCAGCAGACCGCGCTCACCTGAGTCCGGGCGGACATCACCGCCGGAACCGGTGTCGCCTCGCTGCCCCTACGGAGCCACCGGCCCCTGTCCCGCCGCCTCGCGGCCCTCCGCGACGACGTTCTCCAGCAGGTCGACCGTGAGCCGCAGGTGCTGGAGGACCGGGGCGCAGTCCACGACGAGGGATTCCACGGGGTGCGCTCCCCGGTCCGCACCTGCTGCCCGGACCCGGTCGTCCCCGGCCGACGCCCGTACGACGAACGGCAGCGCGCACTCGTACACCGTCGCGGCCACATGCCGGGCCAGCGCGGCGGCGCGCGACACCCTGACGTCGAGCGGCGCGCGGCCGGCGAGAGCCACCAGCCGTCCCCGGCCGGGGACGTTGTGGAGCTCCGCGGTGAAGCCCAGGCGTTCGGCGTGCAGCAGGCTGTCCAGCTCGGCCGCCACGGCGGCGGGGGAGGAGGGCGACGGCCCGCGGAGGCGGGCGGCGATCCAGTCCAGCGGGCCGGCCGGGTCCAGCGCGGCGAGCGCCGCGACCAGCCGGCCCGAGGCGCCGAGCGCCATTCCCGCGGTCGCGGTGGCGAGGAAGAGCGCGTCCCTCCGGAGCAGCGCGGTGGCGTCGGAGTACGCGGCGAGCCCGTCCGCGACATGCAGGTCGTCGACCCGTACGACCTCGTCGGCCGGGGCGGGGCCGGGGGAGCGGAGCGCGTCGAGCGGCGTGACGAACAGGTCCGGGCCTCCGGGAGCCGCGGCCCCGTCGGGCAGGGGCAGTACGAGCCAGGGGAACGGCGCCCCTGTCCCGGCCGCGTGGTCGTGCGCCCCCGGCGCGGCGGCCTGCTCCGGCAGCCGCCACGTGCCGCTGACACGATGACCACCGGCCACCGGACGGACCGTTGGGCGGATGCCCTCGGACACCTGGGGAATCGCGTGCGGAAGCGGCGCGGCCCAGTTCCAGTCCGCGCAGAACGCCGCCCAGGCCCCGGCCGGGTCCGCGTGGGCGGCCTCCTCGTACGCGGCGAACAGCCGGGCACGGTCACCCGGGGAGCGCGCAACCCGCGCCCCGCCCGGGGCAGCGCCACGAGCGGAGGATTCCGTCGCTGCGGGCCCACCCTCCACCGTCGCCACGGCGTCCTGGAGCCGGCCCGCTCCCGTGCTCTCGCCGCTGCCCGGAGAACGCGCGGGGAGATCTCCCGCGGAGGGGGACGCGGGGCGGTACGTCATGGGGGTCCTTCCGAACGAGCGCGCGGAACGCGTGATGAAGCGGCGGTGCTTGGGGAGCCGGTCCCGCCCGGCGTCAGCCGGAACGTGTGAGGGACGGCGCGTGACGGCCCCGGCCGACAGCCGGGACCGGCACCCGAGTCGAGCGGGCATCCGGCGCGCCGGGGCCGACGGGACGCTGCCCGGGCCCGGGGACGGGATCAGGAACGCACCTTACCACCGGCATGTGTGACCGAGACGAACATGTGCACATCTCCCGGTACGCAGGGGGCGTCGACGCGCGCCCATGGGGCCGCTCACCTGGCGGGGACCCCCGGTCATGGCACGTTTTCCAGACAGGTGTGCGTCCGAAACACGTATCTTGATTCAGGCACCTCGCGCCTCATACCTTGTGCCCACCCGGAGGTTCCGGGGATGCCGAGAGAGGCGTGTCGCATGAACTCCAAGTCGTTGTCCAGGCGTGCCGCGGCCTGTGTCGTCGGAGCCGCCGTGGCGGCCGGTGTCCTGTTGTCGAGCGGTTCGGCCCAAGCGGCCATCGGCGCGGGACGGGTGCAGCTCTGCGCCCAGGGCAACTACGACGCCTTCCTGGTCTTCAACACGGCCCAGCAGGACCAGCAGGGCGTGGGCACGGCCACCGTCGCCCGCGGCACGTGCCAGACCTTCAACGTCGTCAACTACGGCGGGGGCAGGCAGACGGGCATCAGCGTGCTCGGCAGGTACAACACGAGCAGCGACACCTTCTACATCGACGGGCTCAACGTCGACCCCACGGCCGGCGGCTGGAAGTTCTTCGCCAAGGGCACCACGGCCAACGCCGGCGCGGGCGCCTGGCTGGAGATCGAGGCCACACCGCGCACCTGAACCCGCGACCCCTCGGGCCCGGGGACCGGCGGTACGCCGACAAGCGCGTGGACGTCGGCAGGTGCTGCCCGCGCGGCGGCAGCCGTACGGATCGCGCCGCGGCCGGCGCGCGTGCGGGATCGGGCCGAGCGGTGTCCCGGACGCGGGTGACGCCGGGCGCCCGGGCTCGCGGAGGACGAGTTCGTCCGCCGCCCCGTGAGCCCGGCGCCACCCGGTCCGTCCGGCTCCCCGGACGGACCTTCTCAGGACACCTGGCCGGTCCTCAGGACACCTGGTCGGTCGGCCAGATGGTGTGGTAGCCGGCCAGGCCGATGATCGCCTCGGCGTCGTCCACCGGCGGGTAGATCCACTCGGTGTTGATGCGCTGCTTCATCTCCTTGGCCTCGGCGCCGGTCAGCTGGACCACGCGGTCCCAGCCCGCCGTGAGCACCGCGCCCGCGGGCCCCAGGTCGAGGCAGGTGACGTAGGAGGCCGGCGCGAAAGGCATCTGCTCGACGCCGAGGAGCCCTGCGGCGACGTTGTGGCCCGCGAACTTGCCCAGCGGCACCGCGTGCTGACAGCTCTGCATCACGAGGTGGCCCTCGCCCGCCTCGGCGGCGGCGGTGTCGCCCGCGGCGTACACGCCGGGCACTCCGACGACGCGCAGGAACTCGTCCACCACCAGACGCCCCATCCGGTCGCGCTCGCCCGGCACGAGCTTCGTCAGCGGGCTGGCCGCCATCCCGGCGGACCAGACCACGGTCGCGGCCGGGATCGTCTCCCCGCCCGCGAGGTGCACGACGCCGTCCTCGTACCGCTCCACGGTGCTGCCGAGCCGCTCCTCCACGCCGAGCCCTCGCACGGCCTCGACGAGGTACGGACGCGGCCCGGCGCCCAGCTCGGGGCCCAGCTCGCTCGCGCGCTCGACGAGCACGACGCGGACCGGGGCGCCCTCGGGAGCGACCTCGGCGAGCCGCCCGGTCAGCTCGGTGGCGATTTCGAGACCGGTGAAGCCGGCCCCGATGACGACGGCCGTGTACTGCCCGGCACCCGTACGTCCGGGGAGCCGGCGCAGGTGGTGGTCGAGCGCCGCTGCCGCGCCCATGGTGTCCACGTCGAAGACGTCGTCGCCGCCGGGGAAGCGCGGCCGGGCCGTCCGGCTGCCCGCCGCGAGGACGAGGCGGTCGTACGGAAGCGTGAGCGTCTCGCCGTCGCGGTCGAGTGCCGTCACCTCGTGGGCCCCGGTGTCGATGCCCGTGACCGTGGCGGCGACCCGGCGCACGCCGATGGGGCCGAGCACCCGGTCGAGCGCGACCCGCTTGGCGCCGGGGTCGGCCTCGTACAGGCGCGGCCGAATCACGAGGTCGTCCCCGGCGCTGACGAGCGTCACGCGGACCTCCTCGGTGGGGCCGGCGTGCTCGCGGAGGGCGCGGACGGCGCCTGCCGCGCTCCAGACACCGGCGAATCCGCCGCCAATAACCAGGATATTTTTCATCCGGAATTACCTCCCGCGTCTGCGCGGCGGGTGCCGCGCGATGAGGGCGGCGCGCGGCGCGCGAGAAACGCGCCCGGCGTCGACCGCCCGTGGTGTGTCAGTTCGTGTCAGTCGCCGCCGAGAGCCCGGCGGGCGGCGCCGGGGAAGGCCGGGGCGTGCGCCGCGCTCTCCCGGCCGACGTCGGCCAGGCTCTGCGCGGCCAGTGCCTCGCGCCAGGCGGCCTCGGCCCGGCCGAGCGCGGTCTTCACCGCGCACGGACGCGCGAAGTCGCCGGGTCCTGCGCACTGCGCGCCGATGAGGCCGCACTGCCGGATCTCGGTGCAGCGGAAGAGGGGTTCGTCGCCCTCGATGGCGAGGACGATGTCGAGCATGCTCACGGCCTCGGGCGCGCGGGCCAGCAGGAAGCCGCCCCGCACGCCCGGCACCGACTCCAGCAGCCCGGCCCGGACGAGGGCCTGGAGCTGCTTGTGGAGGTACGGGCCCGGCAGGTCGTGCCCGGCGGCGAGCCGCGCGGTGGACACGGGCTCGCCGTGGTCCGCCCACGCCAGGTTGAGCAGTGTGTGCACAGCCCACTCGACGCCCTTGCTCATCCTCATAACCTGGACACTAAATATCCTGGATTGCTGAGTCAAATCGGCCCCGCACGGCGGAGGGCCCCGGCGCGGCGCACGCGGGAAGTGATCAGGCGAGCGGTCGCCCCGGTGGACCGGCCGTCACGCAGCCGTTCGCCCGGACGGCGTTCCCGGCCGCCGTCCGCCCAGACCGCCGCCCCGCCGCCCGCTCATGCCGCCGTCGCGTCCTTCGCCAAGGCGCGGTCCACCTGGGCCGGTGACAGCGCGTGTTCGATGGCCAGGATGCCCGCGCCGAGCGCCCCGGCGTTCTCCCCGGTCCGGCTCGGCTCGATGCGCAGGACACGCGTCGCCAGCGGATTGGACCGGCGGTAGACGGCCTCCCGGACACCGGCGAGCAGCTGGTCGTGCACCGCGGCGAGGGCGCCCCCGACCACGACCGTCTCCGGATTGAAGAAGTTCACCAGCCCGGACAGCACCTCGCCGACCGCGCGACCGGCTTCCCGGACCATCCGGACGGCCTCGCGGTTCCCCTCCCTGATCAGCCGCACGATGTCGAGACTCCCGGCCGCCTCCAGCCCCAGCTCACCGAGCCTGCCGGCCAGCGCGGCGCCCCCCGCGATGGCCTCCAGGCAACCGGAGTTGCCGCAGCGGCAGGGGTCCTCGCGCTCACCGACGCGGATGTGCCCGATGTCCCCGGCCGACCCCTGGGCGCCGCGGTGGACCCGCCCGTCGGCGACGATGCCGCAGCCGATGCCCGTACCGATCTTCAGGTACAGCAGGTGCGAGACGCCGGAGGATGCCCGGCGTTGCTCGGCCAGCGCCATGACGTTCACGTCGTTGTCCACGAGCGCGCGCACGCCGAACCGCTCCTCGAAGAACTCCGGTATCGCGTAGTGGTGCCAGCCGGGCATGATCGGCGGGTCCACGGGACGCCCGGTGGAGAACTCCACCGGGCCCGGCACGCCCACGCCGATGGCCCGCAGCGTCCGCGAAGCCGTGCCCCCGGCCGGCTCCAGCAGCATGCGCAGGGTCCGTTCGACGTGCCCGAGCACCGCAGCGGGCCCGTTCGCGATCGTCAGCGGGTCCTCACGGACCGCCAGCAGGGCCCCGTCGACCCCCAGCAGCCCCACCCGGCAGTGCGAGGCCCCGATGTCGACGCCCGCGACGGCGTGTCCGTGGGTGCGCAGGGAGAGGCGCCGCGGCGGGCGGCCGCCGGTCGAGGGCGCCTCGGCGTCCTCGACGAGGAACCCGTGGGCGATCAGGGCGTCGACACGCTGGGAGACGGTGGAACGGGCGAGTCCGGTGCGGCGGGCGATCTCGGCACGCGTGACGGCGATGCCGGATCTGACCAGCGCCAGCACCTCACCGGAACTCTGGCCCGGGGGAGCGCTCGGGGTGGGAGGGGGGTCCGACGACAGGAGGGGCGAGGCGAAATGGTCCGTCACAGGAGCAACCCTAAGGAGGAAACCGTTTGCTGGCCATTCTTTGTTTGATCACCGATCAAAGTAGGTGTGAATACCCTTGAAATCGCTTTTGCTTGAGGTATTGACAGGGCAAAGTGGGATCGCAATCCTCCGAACATGCTGACAATGAGCAGTGTCTCGAAGAGCTTTCTCGGGGCGCGTGTATTGGACGGGGTGTCACTCGATCTTGAACCGGGTGAGGTGCACGCTCTGGTCGGAGAAAACGGAGCTGGCAAGTCCACGTTGATGAAGGTGCTCGCCGGGGAGTACTCGCCCGACCAGGGCACCATCACCCTCGACGGAATTCCCCGTTCCTTCTCGCACCCCTTACAGGCACAAGCCGCGGGTATCGCGTTGATCCACCAGGAATTCGCGCTTCTCCCGTACCGCTCCGTCGCGGAGAACGTTTTCCTCGGCCGTGAACCGGTGCGCTGGGGATTGGTCGACCGGCGCGCGATGGAACGACGCACCGCCGAACTCCTCGCCGAACTGGACGAGACCGGAATCGACCCGCGCGCCCAGGTGAGCGGACTGTCGGTGGCCCGGCAGCAGACGGTCGAAATAGTCAAGGCGCTGGCCGCCTCCGACGTGCGTGTGCTTGTCATGGACGAGCCAACCGCGCCGCTCGCCGATCACGAAGTGGACCTGCTCCACGCGCTGATCCGGCGACTCGCCGCCCGCGGCATCGGCATCCTCTACATCACCCACCGCCTGCGGGAGGTCTTCGACCTCTCCCGCCGCATCACCGTGCTGAAGGACGGCCGGAAGGCAGCGTCCCTCGTGACCGCCGACACCACCCCGGACGACGTCGTACGGGCCATGGTCGGCCGCGAACTGCGCTCCTACTACCCGCCGCGCGCCCGGCCCGAGGAGATCGGCGAGCCGCTTCTGACCCTCGACGACGCGGGCAACGAGCGCCTCACCGGCATCGGGCTGACCCTGCGCGCCGGCGAGATCACGGGGGTCGCCGGCCTCCAGGGATCGGGCCGCACCGCGCTGGTACGGGCCCTGTTCGGCGCCGCCCCGTTCACCCGCGGCCGGATGACCGTCGCCGGCCGGCACCTCCTGCCCGGCACCCCGCGGCAGGCGATCCGCGGCGGCATCGCCCTGATCACCGAGGACCGCAAGGCCGAGGGGCTGGTGCCCCGTCAGTCCGTGCGCGACAACGCCCTGCTCGTGCGCCGCGCCATGCCGGGCGGGGGCAGGGGCGACATCGCGGACCTGCTGGAGCGGGTCGCGCTGCGCTCCCGCGGGCTGGACCAGGAGGTGCGGTACCTCTCCGGCGGCAACCAGCAGAAGGTCGTCATCGCGAAATGGCTCGCCGTCCACCCCCGCGTGCTGCTCTTCGACGAGCCGACCCGTGGCGTGGACGTCGGCGCCAAGTCCGCGATCCACACCCTCGTGCGCGAACTCGCCCGCGAAGGGCTCGCCGTGCTCATCGTCTCCTCCGAACTGCCCGAGCTGATCGGGATGAGCGACCGCGTCCTGGTGATGGCCGAAGGGACGCTGGCCGGCGAACTGCCCGCGGGCGCAGCGGAAGAGGACATCATGCGGCTGGCGACCGGCGACACCGCCGAGGGGAGTGCCGCATGACGGCGGTCTCCGGCGCCTCCGCCGCGCCTCCGCGCAGACCGGGCGCCCCCGGGCGCCTCCGTCTCGGCGATCCCGCCGTCGCGGTCTGGCTCGCCGCGCTCGCCGTCGCCCTCGTCGGCTGGCTCGTCGTCACCCTGGACGGGGGCGAGTTCCTGACCCGGTCCACCCTCACCGGCATCCTCCAGAACTCGGTCGCGCTTGGCCTGGTCGCGGTCGGCCAGTCGATCGTCATCGTCACCGGGTCGCTCGACCTCTCCGTCGCCTACTCCGTCAGCCTCGGCACCCTGGTCGCCGCGGAGACGATGGAGAGCGGCAGCGTCCTCACCGCCGTCCTGGCCGTCCTGGCGCTCTCCCTCGCCATCGGCCTCGTCAACGGCCTGATCGTGACAGGACTGAAAGTCAACGCGTTCATCGCGACGCTCGGCATGGCGTTCATCCTGCGCGGCTACATCGAGGACACCTACACCGGCCCCGCGGGCCACGTACCCGCCTCCTTCCGGCGGCTGGGCTACGACCGGATCGGCTTCGTCCCCGTCTCCGTCCTCCTGCTGATCGCGGTCGCCGCCGTCGTCTGGCTGATCACCCGGCGCACCCGACTCGGCCACCACATGTACGCCACCGGGGGCGACGAGCACGCCGCCCGGCTCTCCGGCGTACGCACCGGACGCACCGTCGTCCTCGCGCACGTCCTGTGCGCGCTGTGCGTGGGCGCCGCCGCCCTCTTCCTCGCCGCCCGCCTCGGCGCGGGCGCCCCCTGGGCGGGTACGGACGCCCGCTACGACCTGGAGTCCATCGCGGCCGTCGTACTCGGCGGCACGGCCCTCGCCGGCGGACGCGGCGGAGTGACCGGCACCCTCGGCGGCGTTCTCGTCCTCTCGGTGCTGGACAGCGTCTTCAACCAGCTCTCCGTCGACCCCTTCTTCAAGAACGTCGTCCGCGGCGTCGTCATCATCGCGGCCGTCGCCCTCTACGCCCGGCCCCGCACCCGACCGGGCGCCGGACGGCCGCGCCGAGGGGGCCGGGGACGACCGGAACCGGACCGGCGACGGCCGGGAAAGGGCCCGGCGGACGTCCGGGGACAGAAGGAGTCCCCGGCGGGCATCCGCGGGCAGGAGGAGTCCGCATGACCACGCACACCACGACGAAGCCCGCGACGACGACCGCCCGCCCCGCGGCCCGGGCGCTCCGGCGCCTCGGCACCGGCGGCCCCGTCTACGCGCTCCTCGTCCTCCTCCTCGCCGCACTCGCGATCACCGAGCCCGGCTTCTACGAGCCCGACAGCTTCCTCGCCTTCGTCAAACGCGCCGCGCCCCTGGTGATCCTCGCCGCGGGCCAGTACCTCGTCATCGTCTCCGGCGGCTTCGACCTCTCCGTCGGCGCGGTGGTCACCGCCGGAGTGGTCGCGGGGGCCGAGTTCTACGGCTCCCGGCCGGACGCCCCCTGGCCGCTCGTCACGGGCGGGCTGCTGCTCGCCGGGGCCGTGGTCGGGCTGGCCAACGGACTGATCAGCACCAGGCTCCGGGTGCCCTCGTTCATCACCACCCTCGGCATGATGCTGATCCTCGAAGGCGCCGTCTTCTACTGGACCGGCGGCTCCCCCCAGGGCGTACTGCCGCACAGCTTCCGGGAGTTCGGACGCGGGACCGCCGGAGGCTGGCTCCCCTGGGCCGTCCTCGCCTGCCTCGTCGTCGGCGCCGCCGCCGTATGGCTGATGCGCACCGACTTCGGGCGCACGCTCCTCGCCACCGGCGACAGCGACCGCGCCGCGCACCTCGCGGGGGTACGCGTCCCCCGCGTGCGCACCCTCGCGTTCGTCCTCTCGGGAACGGCGGCGGCGCTGGCCTCGGTGCTCGTCGCGGGCTTCTCCGGGGTGTCCGCGCAAGCGGGCCGCGGCCTGGAGTTCGAGGCCATCACCGCCGTCGTGCTCGGCGGCGTCCTCCTCGGCGGCGGGCGCGGCTCCGTCGTCGGCGCCATGGCGGGGGCCTTCTCCCTCCAGGCGCTCTTCACCCTGCTCAACCTCCAGGGCGTCTCCGGCGCGCTGGAGTCCACCGTCCAAGGCGTCATCGTCATCGCGGCCGTCGGTCTCGGAACCGTGGGCCGACCAGGGCTGAACCGTTTGCGCCGTCGTCGTTCACCAGCTTCCGGAGGCACCCCCTCATGAGCCGCGCACTCCACCCCGGCCGCCGCGGCGGCAAGACCCGCCTGGCCGCCCCCTTCGCCGTCCTGATGGCCGCGGCATTGCTGTCCTCCTGCACCTCCGACGTGCCGCAGGACGACGAAGGCGGCGCCCCCGCCGCCTCGAAGCAGAGCCGGAGCACCGGTACGCAGTCGAAGTTCTTCGACCCCGCCGCGTACGAGCGCCAGCTCACCCTCGCGCGGGAGACCCCGCAGGGCCCGGCCGACAAGCCGTGGGAGCAGATGCTCGACCCGCAGATGACCGACACCTCGAAGTTCGCCAAAGCGGGCGGTGCCAAGGACATCCACCTCTGCTTCTCCAACGCGGGCGTCTTCAACCCCTGGCGGCAGGTGGGTCTCAAGAGCATGAAGGCGGAGGTGAAGCTGCACGACCAGATCACCGACTTCACCGTCCTGGACGCGCAGGGCAAGGACGACAAGCAGATCTCGGACATCCAGGAACTGTCGAACCAGGACTGCGACGCGCTGATCGTCTCGCCCAACACCACCGCCACCCTCACCCCCGCGGTCCAGGAGGCGTGCGGCAAGCTCCCCGTGATCGTCTTCGACCGGGGAGTGGAGACCGACTGCGGCGTCACCTTCATCAGCCCCATCGGCGGCTACGCCTACGGCGCCGCCGCGGCCGACTTCCTCGTCGACGAGGTGGACAAGGGCGGCAAGATCGTCGCCCTGCGCATCTCCCCCGGGGTGGACGTCCTGGAGACCCGCTGGGCCGCCGCGGAGAAGGCGTTCGACGAGGCCGGACTCACCGTCGCCGAGGCCAAGTTCACCGACGGCGACCCGTCGAAGACGAAGTCGATCGTCTCCGACGCCCTCGCCCGGCACGGCACGATCGACGGCGTGTGGATGGACTCCGGCGCCACCGCCGTGGCCGCCGTCGAAGCCTTCGAGGACGCGGGCAAGGACATCCCGCCGATCACCGGCGAGGACCAGCAGGACTTCCTCCAGGCGTGGAAGGACAAGGACCTGACCGCCGTCGCACCGACCTACCCCACCTTCCAGTGGCGCACCCCCGTGATCGCGGCCCTGCGCATCCTCGGCGGCCAGGAGGTGCCGAAGACGTGGACCCTGCCGCAGCCGGTGGTGACCGAGGACAACTTCGAGGCCTACTACAAGAAGGGCATGCCGCCCCTGCACTACGGCGCCTGCGGCTGCGAGAAACTGCCCGGCTACCCCGGCGACTGGGGCGGCAAGTGAGCCCGGCCACGGAGCGCGCGATCGGCGCCAACCCCTGGATCTGGCACTCACCCGTCACGGACGAGGCACTGACGGAAGTCCTGCCGCGCCTGGCCGCGTGGGGATTCGACTGCGCCGAACTCCCTCTGGAACAGCCCGGCGACTGGCAGCCCGCCGCCACCGCCGCGCTCCTGGGCGACCACGGCCTCACCGCCGCCGCGGTGGCCGCCGTCATGCCGCCGGGGCGCGACCTCGTCAACGCGGGAACCTCCGCGATCCGCGACACCCAGGACTACCTGCGCCGGTGTGTCGACGCGGCGGCGCACATCGGCGCGCCGGTCGTGGCCGGACCCGTCTACGCCGCCGTCGGCCGCACGTGGCGAATGGACGAGACGGAGCGGACAGCCGCCTACGAGCAGTGGCGGACGAACCTCGCGCCGGTCCTCGCGCACGCCGCGGCGGCCGGGGTCCGCATCGCCGTCGAACCGCTCAACCGGTACGAGACGAGCTTCCTCAACACCGTGGCCCAGACCGTGGAGGCGATAAGGGAACTCCCCGCCGACACCATCGGCGTCGCGCTCGACACGTACCACCAGAACATCGAGGAGCGCTCCCTGCCCGAAGCCGTACGCCAGGCCACCGGCCGCCTCTTCCACGTCCAGGTGTGCGCCAACGACCGGGGGACCCCCGGCGACGACCATCTCGACTGGCCCGGCTTCCTCGCCGCCCTGGACGAGGAGGGCCACACGGGGCCCCTGTGCATCGAGTCGTTCACCGCGCACAACGCGACCATCGCGGTGGCCGCCTCCGTCTGGCGGCGACTCGCCCCCAGCCAGGACACCCTCGCGACCCGGGGACTCGCCTTCCTCCGGGAAGCCCAGCACCGCCGCACCCGTTCCCCGGACCAGCCACCCGCCTGACACGCAGAACCGGCACACGTGTGCACAGCCCCCGGAACGCACCCCCGAGAACGCACACCCCAGAACGCACCGCCCCGTATCCGCCCCACGACCACCGGCAGGAGCCAACCATGAGATCAAGAACGGCGAGATGGGCGCTGAGCTTAGCCGGCTCCGTCCTTCTCGTGGCCGGCCTGGCCACCCCGGCCACCGCGCACGAGGAGGGCTTCCACGTCCTCCTGTTCACCAAGACCGCCCCCGGCGCCTACCGCCACGACTCCATCCCCGCGGCCATCACCATGTTCGACCAGGTCGCCGCCGACCGCGGCTGGGAACTGACCAAGAGCGAGGACGCGGCCGTCTTCAACGACGACGACCTCGCCGAGTACGACGTCATCGCCATGGTGCAGACCTCCGGCATGGTCTGGGAGACCGACGCCCAGCGCAAGGCCGTACAGACCTACGTGCGCGACGGCGGCGGCATCGCCGCCGTCCACAACACGCTCGACATGGGCATCGAGAACGACTTCCCCTGGTGGGACGACCTGATCAACGGCGGCGCCCACATGCCCGCCCACTCCCCGGGAAGCCTCCAGGGCACGGCCAAGGTCGCCGACCACATCCACCCCTCCACCGCACACCTTCCCGACCGCTGGGCGCGCCAGGAGGAGTGGTACAACTTCGAGCCGAACCCGCGCGGTGACGTCCACGTCCTCGTCACCGCCGACGAGACCACGTACAACCCCGGCAGCGAGGCCATGGGGCCCGACCACCCCATCTCCTGGTGCCGCGACGCCGAGGGCGGCAGCGTGTGGGCCACCGCGATGGGCCACGACGCGGCCAGCTACGCGGACCCGAACTTCCGCAACCACATCGTCGGCGGCGTCGAAGCCGCGGGGGGCAAGGTGCCCTCCGACTGCGGCCCGACGACCTGGGCCGACTACGAGAAGGTCCCCCTCGACGAGAACACCGTCGGCCCCGCGGCACTGGACGTCGCCGACGACGGCCGCGTCTTCTACGCCGAGTACGGCGGCAAGGTGAAGATCCACAAGCCCGCCGGCGATGTCCTCACGGCCGCGACCATCGACGTCTACACCGGCGGCGAGGACGGACTGACCGGCCTCGCGCTGGACCCGGACTTCGCCACCAACCACTGGCTCTACCTCATGTACTCGCCGGCCGGCGGCAGCGAGGACATCGCACGTGTCTCCCGTTTCACCGTCAGCGGCGACACACTCGACAAAGCCAGCGAAAAAGTCGTCATGAAGGTTCCCTCGTCGCGCCAGTCCCCGGAACCGGGGCACACCGGCGGCTACATCACCTTCGGACCGAACGGCAACCTCTACATCGGCACCGGTGACGACACCGAACCGTTCCGCTCCGACGGCTACGCCCCGATCGACGAGCGCGCGGGACACGCCGACAACGACGTCCAGCGCACCTCCGCCAACAGCAACGACCTGCGCGGCAAGATCCTGCGCATCCACCCGGAGGCAAACGGCACCTACACCGTCCCCGCGGGCAACATGTTCGCCCCGGGCACGGCGAAGACCAAGCCCGAGATCTACGCGATGGGCTTCCGCAACCCGTTCCGCTTCTCCGTCGACCCCGCCGACGGCACCCTGTACGCCGCCGACTACGGACCGGACGCCGGATCGGACAACGCCGCGCGCGGACCGGCGGCCACCGTCGAATGGAACATCATCAAGCAGCCGGGCTTCTACGGCTGGCCGTACTGCGTCGGCGACAACATCCCCTACCGCGACTACAACTACGCCACCGGCCAGTCGGGGCCCAGCTTCAACTGCGCCAGCCCCGTCAACGACTCGCCCAACAACACGGGCATCACCAACCTCCCCGCGGCCAAGAAGGCGGACGTCTGGTACGGCAACGGCGCCAACGGCGGGAAGTTCCCCGAGATGGGCGACGGCGGAGAGGCCCCCGCCGCCTTCCCCGTGTACCACTACGACCCCGACAACCCCTCGGAGACGAAGTTCCCCGCGTACTTCGACAAGACACCGTTCTTCGGTGAATGGTCCCGCAACCGACTGCACGAATTCCGGCTGGACGACGACGGGAAGCTCCTCAAGATCAACGACTTCCTGCCGAACCTGAGCTTCAAGTCCCCGATGGACATGAAATTCGGGCCCGACGGAGCGATGTACCTCCTGGAGTGGGGGAGCGGCTTCGGCCGGGACAACCCGGACTCCGGCCTGTACCGCATCGACTACAGCTCCGGCGACCGGCGTCCCCTCGCCGAAGCGACCGCCACCCCGACATCCGGCTCCGCGCCGCTGACGGTGAAGTTCTCCGGCGAAGGCTCACGCGACCCGGAGGGCGGCACGATCTCCTACCACTGGGACTTCGGCGACGGCGCCACCTCCGACCAGGCGTCCCCCACCCACACCTACACGGCGAAGGGCCAGTTCACCGCCCAGCTCACCGTCACCGACACCGGCGGCCGCACCGGCACCGCCAACCTCACCGTGACCTCCGGCAACACGGCACCCACCGTCAAACTCTCCCTGCCGAACGGCGGGATGTACGACTGGGGCGACCGCATCCCGTACACGGTGAACGTGACCGACCCCGAGGACGGCACGATCGACTGCTCCAAGGTCAAAACCGTCCCCTCGCTCGGACACGACGAACACGCGCACGACACCGACGCCCTCACCGGCTGCTCGGGCACCATCGTCCCGGCGACCGACGCGGGCCACGCCGACCTCGACGTGTCCTACGTCGCCACGTCCAGCTACACGGACAAGGGCGCGTCCGGCGCACCCGCACTGGCAGGCAGCGCGAAGGCGGTGCTCCAGCCCAAGCACAAGCAGGCCGAGTTCTTCACCCGGCAGTCCGGCATCCGCGTCGTCTCCCAGGGGGACGCCGAATCGGACGCCCGGCTCGGCGACATCAGCAACAACGACTGGGCCTCCTTCTCCCCGGTCAACTTCACCGGTATCGACAAGGTCTCACTGCGTCTCTCCTCGCCCTCGGGCGGCGGAACGGTCGAGCTGCGGAACGGCTCGCCGACCGGCGCGCTGATCGCCTCGGTGCCAGTCCCGAGCACCGGCGGCTGGGACACGTACCGGAGCACCCCGGCGGTCGACCTCACCCGGCCCGCCGGAACGACGGAGCTGTACCTCGTCTTCAAGACGACGTCGGACAACTCCTACGACATCGACTCGCTGACCTTCGTCGGGAACGGTGTCGCCCAAGGCGGCCAGTCCGCCGCGAAACAGATCACCGGCGCGGGCGGCAAGTGCGTCGACGCCAACGGCGCCAACGCGGCCAACGGCACCAAGGTCCAGTTGTGGGACTGCAACAACGGCGACAACCAGAAGTGGCAGGCCAACGGCAGCACGCTGCGGACGCTGGGCAAGTGCCTCGACGTGGACGCCTTCGGCACCGCCAACGGCACCAAGGTCCAGCTGTGGGACTGCAACGGCGGCACCAACCAGGACTGGTCCGTGCAGTCGGACGGCACCATCCGAAACCGCGGCACCTGCCTGGACTCGGCGGGCACGGCCAACGGCAGCCAACTGATCATCGCGCAGTGCGACGGCCGGACCACCCAGAAATGGACCCTGAGATAACCGGACCGGCCCGGTGAACCGGCGCGGAGCGGAAAACCCCCGCTCCGCGCCTCCGCGCTGACCACCCGTACGCGGACACCCGCCCACCACCGCGCCGCCCTCACCACGCCGCACGGAAGGAGGGAGTCGGGTCCGGGTCAGCCGGTACGGTCCGCCTCCCCGCCGCGCTTCGGGGCGCCGGCCGCCGCCAGAGGGGTCTCCTTGATGAACAGGGTGACGAGGAACGCGACGAGAGCGATCGGGGCGGCGTACAGGAAGACATCCCCGATGCCGTGGCCGTAGGCGCCTTCGAGCCAGCTCCGGACGGGGGAGGGCAGCGCCGCGAGGTCGGGCAGCCGGCCACCTCCGGATGCCTTCCCCGCGGTGGCCCTGTCACCCGGGGCCAGTTGGCCGATCGTCTCCAGCGCGTGGTGGCCGACACGGGCCGACAGGACCGAGCCGAGCACCGAGACCCCCACCGCGCCTCCGAGGGAGCGGAAGAACGTCACCGTCGACGAAGCGGCACCGAGGTCCTCGGGGGACACCTGGTTCTGCGTGCAGAGCACCAGGTTCTGGAGCGTCATCCCGACCCCGAGACCGATCAATGCCATGCAGGAGGCCGTGTAGAGGTAAGGGGTGTCGTGGCGCAGGGCGCCCAGGAGAGCCGTGCCCGCCGTCAGCAGCGCCCCTCCCGTCAGCAGCCAGCCCTTCCACCTGCCGGTCCGGGTGATGATCCGGCCGGAGACGGTGGAGGAGACGAACAGCCCGGCGATGAACGGGATCGTCCGGAGACCGGACATCGTCGGGGAATCGCCTCGGGCGAGCTGGAAGTACTGGCTGAAGAAGACCGTTCCCGCGAACAGGGCGACCCCGACGAACAGGGAAGCGGCGGAGGCGAGCGCGATGGTCGGGTTGCGGAACAGGCCCAGGGGGATGACCGGCTCGGCCGCCCTCCTCTCGACACCCAGGAAGACCAGCGTCAGCACGAGCGCCGCGCCGACGAGCGCGGCGGTCTGCCAGGACAGCCACGCGTACTTGTTGTCGGCGAAGGTCACCCAGACGAGCAAGGTGCAAACGGCGGCCGTGACGAAGAAGGCGCCCGCCCAGTCGACCTTGACCCGGCGCTTCGTCACCGGCAGGTTCAGCGTGCGCTGGAGCACCAGCAGGGCGACGAGGGCGAACGGGACACCGACGAACAGGCACCAGCGCCAGCCGAGCCACGAAGTGTCGGTGATGACACCGCCGAGCAGGGGGCCGCCGACGGTGGCGACAGCGAAGGTCGCCCCGAGGTAGCCGGAGTAACGGCCGCGCTCGCGCGGAGCGATCATCGCGGCCAGCACGATCTGCCCCAGCGCCGACAGACCGCCGCCGCCCAGCCCCTGGATGACCCGTGCGGTGATCAAGGTCGCCGGATTGTGGGCGAAGCCGGCCACGAGGGACCCGGCGACGTAGATCACGAGGGCCGACTGGATCAGTGTCTTCTTGCTGAACAGGTCGGCCAGCTTGCCCCACAGGGGCGTGGAGGCCGTCACCGCCAGGAGCGACGAGGTGACGACCCACGTGTACGCGCTCTGGCCACCGCCGAGATCGCCGATGATCCGGGGCAGCGCGTTGGTGACGACGGTCGAGGACAGGATCGCGCAGAACAGGCCGAGCAACAGTCCCGACAGCGCGCGCATGACGTGGGCATGGGTCATCGGCTCGTGGCCGGTGCCCGTGGCCCCTTTCTCCTGCGGGGCAGGCGATCGCACACCTGCTCTGGGGGTGGTGGTCATCAGGGTCCTCATCTGGTGTCAGTGGGTGGAAGACGGCGCGCATTCGGGGACGACGCGCCCCCAGGACCGTGCGCGCGACGGGGTAAAGCGCCGCGCGCTGACCGGGGGTGGTGGGCCGTCAGGGTGACAACGGGTGGAGATAGAACGTTCGGTCTTGACAGTCTCTCGCGTCCTCTGTCTAATGGCAATACCGAACGTTCTCCCTCGACGGTTGTGGAGGGCGGCGTGGTCGCATGCCCCGTACAGCACGTGACCGCGTACGCGTTCGCCCCGTACAGCCGCCGCTGAACCGGGAACCGCGAACCGGGACGCGGGCCCGGTGACCAGGCGTCACACCCGACCGAACCGAAAGGCACCCTCATGCGTATGCGCATCCCCCGCCGTACGGCCTCTCGCCGTACGGCCCTCGCCGCCGGCGCCCTGGCGCTCCTCGCCGCCACCAGCGCCCCGGGCGTGGCGCAGGCGACCGGCGGAGGCCCCTCCACGCCGAAACCCACCGTCGTCCTCGTCCACGGCGCGTGGGCCGACTCCTCCAGCTGGACGCGGGTGATGGAACGCCTGCGCGCGGACGGCTATCCGGTCCGCGCCCTCGCCAACCCCTTGCAGGGACTCACGAGCGAAACCGCCTACGTCTCCAGCTACCTCGCCACCATCGACGGCCCCGTCGTGCTGGTCGGTCACTCCTACGGTGGCGCCGTGATCACCAACTCCGCCGCGTCGGACCCCGACGTCAAGGCGCTGGTCTACATCGCCGGCTTCATCCCCGTGAAGGGCGAGAGCGTCGGTGACCTGGCCGCCCGGTCCACGCCGCCGATCCCCCTCGTGGAAACCCCGGTCCCCGACGGTACGGAGGTGTCCATCGACCCGGCCCACTTCCGCGAGGTCTTCGCCGGTGACCTCGACAAGACCACCGCCACCGACCTCGCGACCACCCAGCGGCCCGCCAACATCAGGGCGGTCAGCGAACCCAGCGCCGAAGAAGCGTTCCGCTCGATCCCCTCCTGGGACCTGATCACCCGCCAGGACCACGCCATCGCCCCCGGCCTCCAGCGCACCATGGCACAGCGGGCCGGTGCGCACACCGAAGAGGTCGATGCCTCCCACGCGGTGATGATCAGCCGTCCGGACAAGGTCACGCACGTGATCGAGGAAGCCGCGCGCAACACCCGGTGAACAGGGCCTGCCGCGCCCGCTCCCTGGCCTTGGCGTGCGGGAGCGTCTCGCGCGCCCGCTGCGAGAAACACATGTGAGGAAGAGCGATGAACCTGCGTACCCATGCCGCCCGCGGTGCCGTGCTCGCCGCGCTGTGCGTGGCCACGGCGGCTATGACCGTCCCCCAGGCCCTGGCGGCGGAGCCCCACGGGAAGGTCGCCGCCGCCGGCACGGCCGGGGCGAGCACATCGTTCGGCGAACTCGGCTCGCTGACCGACCTGATCATCGAGCGTCTTCGCGTCAGCGACGACGTGGCGGCGTCCAAGTTCGGCACGGACTCGCCGATCGACGACCCCGCGCGGGAAAGCGAGGTCCTCGACCGGGTCCGTGAGCAGGCCGCTGCCAACGGTGTGCGTCCCGAAGCGGCGGTGGCGTTCTTCCGCGACCAGATCACGGCGAGCAAGGTCGTGCAGAAGGGCTTGTTCGCGCGGTGGACGGCCCACCCGCGGCAAGCCCCCACGACGCGGCCGGATCTCACCGTGATCCGCGCACGCCTCGACCGCCTCACCACGGACCTGCTCCACGCACTCGGCACCACCGCACAGCTCCGCGCCGACCCCGCCGCGTGCTCCGTCGAACTGGCGTGGTCGACGACCTCGGGCGCGGTCCTGGCCCGTCTGGACGCCCTGCACCGCCAGGCCCTCCGGGCAGCGACGCCCTCGGTGTGCGACCCCGTCGACGGCCGGGACTGATGCCCCTGCCCCCACCACCTCCCACCTGGAGCACCACTGTGGCAGACCGACGTTGGACCGCTCGGGACATCCCCGGGCTGCGGGGCCGTACGGCCGTCGTGACCGGCGCGAACACCGGCTTGGGGTTCGCGATCGCGGCGGCCCTCGCCGGGCGGGGCGCGGACGTGGTGCTGGCCTGTCGCGACGCGATCAAGGCGGCCGCGGCCGCCGACCGGATCAGCACCCTCACGCCCGGTGCCACCGTTCGCACTCTCCCGCTCGACCTCGCCTCGCTGGCCTCCGTCCGCGCGGCGGCTCACCACCTGCACGCCGCGTACGACCGCGTCGATCTGCTCGTGAACAACGCCGGTGGCATCCGCCGGTGGTACGGGGTCAGCGAGGACGGCTTCGAGTCGACGATCGCCGTCAACCACATCGGCCCGTTCGCCTTCACCGGCCTGGTCCTGGACCTGATGACCGACGTGCCCGGATCGAGGGTGGTGACCGTCGCCAGCAACGGCCATCGTCAAGGCAGCATCGATCCCGCCGACCTCGACCCCGAGCAGGGACCGGAGTACCGGTTCACCACGGCCTACTACCGGGCCAAACTGGCCAATCTGCTCTTCACGTACGAACTGAACCGGCGGCTCGAAGCCAGCGGTTCCCGCACCATCGCGCTGGCCGGGAATCCGGGCATCGCCCGAACCGACGGCGGGCGGGAGATGAACCGGCTGGTCCGAACCGTGCTCAACCCCAAGGTGAACCCGATCGTCCTGGCGCTGTCGCAAAGCGCGGCGAAGGGCGCTCTCGGCCCCCTGCGCGCCGCCACCGACCCCGACGCGCGCGGCGGCGACTACTACTGCCCGCCCGGACGCGCGCAACGCACCGGGTACCCCGTGCGGGGAACCTCGTCCGGGCTGTCCCACGACATCGGACTGCAGCGGCGACTGTGGAGGGAGACGGAGCTGCTGACAGAGGTCAGCTACTGACACCTCGGCGTCAGGAACAGAGGAGAGCCGGCGCGCGACGTGCTCGCGTCCGCGCGCACCCTGCCGCGGACCGACGGCGCCGTCGACGGGGACCCCCGGGCAGAAGCGGCGCGCGAGCGCGGGCGTCACACCCTCGCCGGACTGCTCCTGAGCACATCCACTGAGCGCTGCGACACCCACAAGCGGTAGACAACCGGAGAAGACACATGTCATACGCACTGGGCATCGACGTGGGCGGGACGTTCACCGACGCCGTCGCCTCGGACGGTGCCGGCCGTATCGTCTCGGCCAAGACACCGACGACCCCGCCGCACCGCGAGCTCGGCGTCATGCGGACGATCGAGGACATCGCCGGCGAGCTGGACATCGGCCTCGGCGAACTGCTCTCGCAGACCGACTACATCGCCCACGGCACGACCGCGTCGATCAACGCATTGGTGCAGGGGACCGTGGCCGATGTCGGGCTCATCGCCACCAAAGGCCACCGGGACGCCATCTACATCATGAACGCCGAGGGGCGCACCCTCGGCAAGGCCGCCCACGAGATCCAGGACACCCTCCGCCGGCGCAAACCCGCACCCCTGATCCCCAAGCACCGCGCACGCGAGGTCACGGAGCGGATCGACCACGCCGGCAAGGTGCTGGTGCCCCTCGACGAGGACGAGGTCCGCGACGTCGCGCGGTCCCTCGTGGACCAGGGCGTCGAGGCGATCGCCGTCTGCCTGCTGTGGTCGTTCAAGAACGACGCGCACGAACGGCGTGTCCGCGAGCTGATCCACGAGATCGCCCCGGACATGTACGTCACGCTCTCCAGCACGGTCAGCCCCCGCATCCGCGAGTTCGCGCGGACCGCCACGACGGTCATGAACGCCCAGATCGGGCCCCGGCTGCGCGCGTACCTGACCCCGCTGCGCGAGCGACTGGAGGAGAACGGCCTCAAAGGCCCCCTGCTGGTCATGCAGAGCGAGGGAGGCACCATCACGGCCGACCGGGCGCCCGAACACGCCATCACCACGGTCGGGTCCGTCCTGTCCGGCGGGGTCATCGGCGGGATGCGCATGGCCGAGCAGTTGGGCCACCGCAACGTCATCACCACCGACGTCGGCGGAACCACCTTCCTGGCAGGACTGATCGTCGACGGAGAGCCCGTGATGGCGCCGGGATCGATCGTGAACCAGTACCCGATCAACGCGGCGACCATCCGTGTGCACACGATCGGTTCCGGCGGCGGGGCGCTCGCCTCCGTGGACGACGGCGGCAACCTGCGCCTCGGCCCGCGGAGCGCCGAGGCCGTCCCCGGCCCCGCCTGCTACGGCAACGGCGGCACGCATCCCACCAACACCGACGCCAACCTCGTCCTCGGCATCCTCAGCCCGCGCGGACTGCTCGGCGGCCGAAAGCCGCTCAGCACCGAGCTGGCGCGCCGGGCGATCCGCCGGCACGTGGCGGAACCGCTCGGCCTCACCGTCGAAGAGGCCGCCATCGCCATCCACGAGGTCCAGAACGCGCAGGCGGGAGACCTCCTGCGCCGAGCCGTCGTCCAAGCCGGCCACGACCCCCGGGACTTCGTCGCCTACGCCTTCGGCGGCGCCGGTCCCGCCCACTGCGCCGGGTACTGCCGGGACCTGGGGGTGAGCGAGGTCGTCGTCCCGCTCGGCCCCGTCGCCTCCGCCTTCTCCGCCTACGGGCTCGCCGCCTCGGACATCGTCCTGAGCGCGGAACTCTCCGACCCCTCCTCCTTCCCTGTCGCCCACACGACGCTGGCTTCCCACTACGCGCGGCTGGAAGCCGACCTGCGGGGCGCGCTCGACCGGCAGAAGGTGAACTTCCAGGAGGTGACCATGCGGCGCGAGGTCGACCTGCGCTACTCGATGCAGGTCAACGAACTCGCGACCGCCGTCCCGGACGGCGTCTTCACCGAGCACACTGCTGACGAGATCCTGGAGCGCTTCGAGGAACAGTACGAGCGCGTCAACGGATCAGGGGCCGGCTACCGCGAAGCGGGCGTGCAGGCGATCACCTACCGCGCGCGAGCCACAGCCGGCCTCGGCTTCCCCGTCGTCCTGCCGGACGTCGCCGAGGCCACCGGCTCCGACCCGGCCGAGGCCCTCCTGGAAGAGCGTTCCGTCTGCCTCGACGCGCAGACCGGTTTCGTTCCCACCCCCGTCTACGACTACGCCGGGTTGCGCGCGGGCCACGAGATCGCGGGGCCGGCGATCGTCGACGTGCCGACCACCGTCGTGGTGATCCCCGCCGGGGTGACCGGCCGTGTCGACCGCCTCGGCAACCTCGTACTCAGCTACCGGTGAGGACAGCTCCATGACAACGAAGATTCCCGGGTCGGACGAGTTCACCAGCCGCCCCGTGCCGCGCGAGGAACTGCTGCGGCAGATATCGCCGTCCGTACCCCTGCACCGGATCGACGACCAACGGAGCGGCGAAGTCAACGCGTTGACCTATGAGGTCGTACGGCACCGCCTGTGGGCCATCACCCAGGAGATGGGGGAGACGCTGCGACGGATGTCGGGCTCGCACGTCGTCACCGAGTCCAACGACTTCAACTTCTCCATCTGCGACGAGCTCGGCGAGCAGGTCCAGGTCGGCGCCTACAACATCGGCCTCATCGGCTCCATGGACCTCGCCATCGTCTGGACGCTGCGCCACCGCGGCGACAATCCGGGCATCGCCGAAGGCGACATGTTCCTCTGCAACGACCCCTGGATCGGCGGCGGACTGCACCAGAACGACGCCGCCGTGCTGGCACCCGTCTTCCACGACGGCAAGCTGTTCGGCTGGACCACAGCCATCGCCCACCAAGTGGACCTCGGCGGGCCGCGGCCGGGCTCCTTCAGCCCGTCGGCTCACGACGTGTTCGGCGAGGCGGTGCCCACACCGCCCCTCAAGGTGGTCCGGGGCGGGGTGTTGCAGCGCGACGTGGCCGACGCCTGGGTCCGCAGGTCACGGCTCCCCCACATGGTGGGACTCGACCTGCGCGCCAAGATCGCCGCGAACAAGAACGCGGCCGACCAGATCCTCCGGCTCATCGACAAGTACGGTGCCGACACCGTCAAGGCCGTCATGCACCGGATGATGGACGACGCCGAGCGCCGCTTGCGGGCCAAGCTGACCACCCTGCCCGACGGGACCTGGACCGCCGTCGGCTACCAGGAACAGTCGCGGACGGGCGACCGCGACCTGCACGCGATCAAGGTCGCGATGACGAAGGAAGCCGACCGGCTGGTCTTCGACTTCCGGGGGACGGCCGGGCAGACCGGCATCATCAACTGCCCCTACCCCGGCCTGCGGGCGGGCATCGTCTTCACGATGCTGCCGCTGCTGGCCGGGACCATCCCCTGGGCGGCGGGCGGGCTCATGCGCTGCTTCGAGATCGTCACGGACGAGGACACGATCACCAACGCCTCGTTCCCGGCGGCCGTGGGGAAGGGCCCCTTCGGCCCGGCGTGGGGGGCGGGCAACCTGATCGCCGAAGTGATCGCCAAGATGCTCGACGCCGAACCGGACCACCGCGGCGACGTGCAGTCGATCTGCAACGGCACCACCGATCTCTGCGTGGTGTCCGGCGTCGACGTCCGCGGAGGTGGCAGCAAGGGCTTCGTGTCGCCCGTCTTCGACGTCATGGCAGGCGGGTACGGCGCCCAGGTCCACCACGACGGCGTCGACACCGGCGGCCGGCTCATCATCCCCTCCGCGCGGGCGCCCGACGTCGAGATGACCGAGTACCTCTACCCCCTGGTCGCCCTGTGGCGACGGGAGCAGACCGACTCCGGCGGACCGGGCCGGCAGCGCGGCGGCATGAGCGGCTCCGTCTGCTACGTGCAGCACCCGGATCAGACCGGGAGCATGTCGCTGGTCATCTCCGGCACGGGCAAAGTCGCGAACCAGAACGTCGGCCTGGCCGGCGGGTACCCGGGCAACTCGCAGCTCGACCTCGTCGTCCGCGGCATCGACGTGCCCCAGCTCGCCGGGGCGACGGCGATCCCGGGCGGCCTGGACGACCTCGGCGGCGACATCGACGTGCTGCCCTGCGAAGGGGAGTCGCACCTCGGACCCCGGGACGCGCTCTACCTGCACTGGCAGGCCGGTGGCGGGTACGGCGACCCGCTGCTCCGTCCGGCCGGGACGGTCCGCGACGACGTCCTGCGGGCAGGCGTCTCCGCCCGGGCGGCGAAGGAGGTCTACGGCGTCGTCCTCGGCGACGGCAACCGGGTGGACGCGACCGCGACCGAGGAGACCCGCCGACTGCTGCGGCGGGAGCGCGCGACGGACGCGGGCCTGCCCGGCGCTGACCTGTCACCCCTCGGGACACACCCCCTGAGCGGCGCCCACCGGCTCGACGACAATCTCGCCTTCGTGGAGGCCCCGCACGGCAGGACGGTGGTGTGCGCGCACTGCGGCACCGGGATCGGCCCGCTGGCCGACAGCGCCTTCGTCGCCGCACTGGCGCGCCGCGACCTGCCCCCGGCGCACGCCGGACCGCACATCTGGCACGACCCGTCGGTGTACGTCGATACGGACATCGTCTTCCGCCAGCTGTTCTGCCCGGGATGCCTGACCGCGGTCAGCTCGCGTGTCGTGCCCGTCGATCATCCGCTGCCCTACGACGACTACCGGAAGTGGGCCTGACCCCGACCGGCAGGCCGGGCGGGCCGCCTCTTCGGGCGAGTTCGGGCGCGTGAGCGCCCGCGCCCGGCGAGGCGGGCCCGGCGCGGTCAGGCAGACGGCTTCGGGCGGGCGGGGGAGGCGTGCGCTTCGAGAAGTCCTTCCACGCCCAGCAGGAAGGTCTCGCCCACCAGCTCCGGATCGGAGAGGCAGCCGGCGGCCATCGCGCCGTCCCGCAGCATCACGAAGTGGCGGGCGGCGGGCTCGGCGGGCCGCTCCCCGGTCTTCGACAGGAGCTCGGTGACGGTGTCGAGGAACCACTGGCGGTGCGCCAGGACGGCCTGGTGCACCGGGTGATCGGCATCCGGGAACTCGGCGACGGCATTGAGGAACGCGCACCCCCGGAAGCCGGGGGACCGGATGTCCTCGGCGATGGCAGAGGCGAGAGCGCGGAGGGTGTCGGCCGGCGTGAGCCCGGCGGCGACGGCCGCGGCGGCCCGTTCGCGCATGACGTGGTCCGCCGCTTCCAGATAGGCGACGACCAGGCTCTCCTTGCTGGGGAAGTGACGATAGAAGGTGGCCCGTGTCACCTGTGCTTCCGCGACGATGCGATCGACGCCGACGCTGTGGATGCCCTCCGCGTAGAACACCCGGCTTGCTGTCGCGAGGAGTCGGTTCCGCGCTTCGGACGGTCGGCTTTCGGATTCGCTGCGCACCATGCCGCCATCATAACGGGTAGAACGTTCGGTCTTGACGGCGTGCCGCATCCTTGCCATTCTTCGAGGGAACAGAACGTTCATTCTCGTGAATGTGCGGCCGGTCCCGTACGAACTCGTACCGCCTCATCAGGGCTCATACGTGCTCGTCGCGCCGGCCGAACGCGAGAACAGCACCTCCCTTCGCGTGTTCACCGAAAGGAACATCGTGAGCGCCATCGCTGCTCCGTCAGGCATCACCACCACGGCGTCCGCCCTGCGGCGTCTCTACTTCGTCCGGTTCGCGTTCGCCCTCGTCTGGGCCCTCGTGATGTTCACGACGACCGACAGGATCAGCCCGGTCGCGGCCGTGCTGCTCGTGCTGTACCCCCTGTTCGACGTCGGCGCGGCCGTCGTCGACACGAGGGCCTCGCGCACCACGGGCTCGCCGGCGCTGCTCTACGTGAACATGGCGGTCAGCCTGATCGCGGCCATCGGCGTGGGCATCGCCTGCGCCTCCGGCATCCCGGCGGTGCTGCGCGTCTGGGGCGCCTGGGCGATCGTGTCCGGGCTGGTCCAGCTGATCGTGGCCGTCCCCCGCCGCAAGATGGGCGGCCAGTGGCCGATGATCCTCAGCGGCGGCATCTCGGTGCTGGCCGGGGCGTCGTTCGTGGCATCCGCCGGCGCGGACGATCCCACGCTCACCAGCGCGGTCGGCTACGCGATCCCCGGCGGCGTCTTCTTCCTCATCTCGGCCCTGCGCCTGGGCCGCGCCACCAAGGAGCGCTGACATGGCCGATCACACGTACGACGTCGTCGTGATCGGCGCGGGCCCGGTCGGCGAGAACGTCGCGGACCGGGTGGCGCGGGGCGGACTGAGCGTCGCCGTCGTCGAGCGGGAACTGGTCGGTGGTGAGTGCTCGTACTGGGCCTGCATGCCGACCAAGGCACTGCTGCGGAGCACGGCCGCGCTGCGCGCGGCCCGGCGGGTGCCGGGATCACGCGAGGCGGTGACCGGAGAGCTGGACGTCCCGGCAGTGCTCCGCCGTCGCGACGCCTTCTCCTCGCACTGGAAGGACGACGGGCAGGTGTCCTGGCTCGACGTTGCCGGGATCGCGCTGTACCGGGGTCAGGGGCGCATCGGCTCCGACCGGGTGGTCGAGGTCACCGACGCGGCCGGCGCCACGACGTCGCTGACCGCACGGCACGCCGTCGTGGTCGCGACCGGCAGCGCTGCCCTGCTGCCGGACATCCCCGGTCTGCGCGAGGCGGAGCCGTGGAGCAGCCGGGAGGCGGCGGCAGCACGGGCGGTTCCCGGCCGCCTCGCCGTCATCGGTGGCGGCGTGGTGGCATCGGAGATGGCGACGGCATTCGCCGCCCTGGGGTCGAAGGTGACGATGCTCGCCCGCGACGGCGTCCTGCCGCGCGCCGAGCCGTTCGCCGGGGAACTGGTCACCGGGTCGTTGCGCGATGCCGGTGCCTCGGTACTCCTCGGCGCGGAGGCCGAAGCCGTGAAACGTGACGGCGACGGCGCCGTGCACCTCACCCTCACCACCGGCGAGGTCATCGAGGCCGACGAGATCCTCGTCGCGATCGGTCGCACGCCGAACACCCAGGACATCGGCCTCGCCGCGGTCGGCCTGACACCGGGCGACTGGCTGACGGTGGACGACACGCTGCGCGTGCTCGGCGACGACGGCACGCCGCTCACCGACGGGTGGCTGTACGCCGCCGGAGACGTCAACCGCCGCGCGCTGCTGACCCATCAGGGCAAGTACCAGGCCCGCGCGGCGGGCGACGCCATCGTGGCGCGCGCCAAGAGCGAACCCGTCGACGCTCGCCCCTGGGGCCGCCACGTCGCCACGGCGGACGCGCGGGCGGTGCCTCAAGTGACCTTCACCGAACCGGAGATCGCTTCGGTCGGACTGACCGCCGCAGCGGCCGAGGCCGCAGGGCTTTCCGTCCGTGTCGTCGACTACGACCTCGGCGCCGTGGCGGGAGCCGCCCTGCACGCCGACGGATACCAGGGCCGTGCCCGCATGGTCGTCGACGAGGACCGCGAGGTGATCGTCGGCTTCACCCTGGCCGGTCCCGATGTGGCGGAACTGCTGCACGCCGCGACGATCGCGATCGTCGGCGAAGTCCCCCTCGACCTGCTCTGGCACGCGGTCCCCGCGTATCCCACGATCAGCGAGGTGTGGCTCCGGCTGCTGGAAGCGTACGGCCGATGACCAGGCGGCCGGGGGCCCGCCCGGCCGCGCGCCGACGCGGGCGGGCCACGAGGTGCGCGAAGCCGTCGATCCCGCGTGCGCGGAACACGACCGGCTGAGACACCAGGGCGGCTGTTCCACCCGCTCCGGGTGCTCCGAAGGAACGCCCTTCGCTCTTCTCGGCCGTCACACACGGAGGTGGGGTTCGAGAACGATCGACGGCCCACTTCGCTTCAGGAGGTCCGCGTGGCCGCAGTGCTGGTGAACGGCAACCCGGAGAGCGCGGCCGTCCGGGACCGCTTGTGCGCCGAACCGGGCAGGACGGACTTCGTGCGTCTGTCCCCGCCGTGCTTCGGCGCCCCCGTACCGCCCGGATGCGACTGCACCGTGACCGGCTACCGGGACTGGCTGGTCGCGGAGCCCCGATCTGCTGCGGACGTGGGCCAGCGAGTTCCTCGGCGTGTTCGACCCGGACTACGTCTGGCACGATCTCGCGAGGCAGTGGCAGACGCCGGATGCCGGCGAGGCGTCGCTCGCCGAGCTTCTGGGCGGCACGTTCGACGAACGCACCGCGCGCACGGTCGCCACGGGGATCGCCCGTCCGGTCGCCGCCCGGCTGGCCGCCGCGCAAGGACCCGGCAGGGGCCGCGCTGTCCTGGCCTTCTACCGCTCCGCCATTTCGTCGGCACGGAGGAGATGCGCCGCAGGTCCGCCGCCCGGGCGGGAGCACAGGTCGCGGCGCTCGACGGAACGGGTCACTGGTGGATGGTGCAGGACCCGTCCGGCAGCGCGCGGGCCCTCACCACCTTCTGGGCCGGGCAGAGCCCGGTCCGGTAGCGGGCGACGGTGACGGCGGGAGCCGGGCGCGGGCGCGCCCGGCAAAGGGGTACCCCTATCGGTCCTGACGGTACGCAAGGGAGCTGCTTCATGCCGTTCGCAAGGCTGAACGTTCTCCCCTCTCTGTGGCGGTGGTGCATGGCTCTCCGCGGTTACCTCATCTTCCTGGGCCTCGCCCTGGCAGCCGTCGTCGGCTCGGCGGCCGTCCTGCCGGCTGTCGCCTCACACACCTGGCCGGTCTCCGCCGACGTGACGCCGGGGAAGCCCTCCGGGAGGGCGGCTGCGGCGCTGATGGTGGGCCCCGAAGACGCCGGCCGTACCCGGCCCGTCCGGACCCCCGACAACACACCTGAGAGGAAAACAGCATGAAGGAGTGCATAGTGGTCGGCGGGGGAGCCGCCGGGATGAGCGCGGCGCTCACACTCGGGCGTGCGCGGCTCGACACCCTTGTCGTCGACGCGGGTCGGCAGAGCAATCTCGTCGCCACCACCCTCGGCGGCCTCCTCGGCCACGAGGGACGCCCTCCCGCCGAGTTCTACGAGGCGGCGCGCTCGGAGCTGGCCCGTTACGCGTCCGTCGAGCTGCGGCAGGGCGAGGTGACCCGGGCGAAGCGTGCCGACGACGGGTCCTTCACCGTGACCCTCGGCGACGGACGGCAGGAACGGGCCGTGACCGTGGTGCTGGCGCTCGGTGCGGAGTACCGCTACCCGCGAGTGTCCGGGATCGACGAGCGGTGGGGCGGCTCCGTCTTCCACTGTCCGTTCTGCCACGGCTGGGAAGTCCGCGATCGGCCCCTCGGGGTGCTCGCGTCCGGTGCGGTCGGCGTGCACGGAGCACTGAACCTCCGTGCGTTCAGCGACCGGATCACCCTGCTGACCAACGGCGGCAACCTGACGGGCCCCCAGCGCCGGCAACTGGCGGACGCCGGGGTGGGCTTGGACGAGCGGCGCGTCAGCGGCCTCGCGGGACCGGGAAGCCAGTTGCGGTCCGTGAGGTTCGCCGACGGCGGCGAACTGGCCGTCGACGCCCTTCTGGTCAAGACGATCCTCCATCAGCGCTCCGGACTCGCCCGCGATCTCGGAGCGAGCCTGACCGAACCGGACGACATGACGGGCGTCGAGGCGGTCGCGGTGGACCCGATGTGCCGGACCGGCGTGCCAGGACTCTTCGCGGCCGGTGACATGGCCACCTCCGTTCCGCCGTCCATGGCCGCCGCCGTCGCGTCCGGCTACGTGGCGGGTGCGGGCGCGGTCGCCCGGTGTGCGGCGGGCTACTGAGGTCAGCTCGTCGGGGTCCACCGCTGCGCGGCCGTACCGTTGCAGTCGTGGATCTGGAGCTGGGTCCCGTCGGCCGTGGAGCTTCCCGGGTCGTCCAGACACCGGCCCGACTGCGGGTTGACCAACGAGGAGCCGGCCCCGGTCACCCACCGCTGGGCGCCGGAGCCGTTGCACTGCCAGAGCTGGACCTTGGTCCCGTTCGCCGTCCCGCTGCCGCTCACGTCGAGGCAGCGGCCCAGCGCCCGCAGCGCGCCGCCCGCGTCGGGAACGTACGTCCACCGCTGTGCGGCCGTGCCGTTGCAGCCGTACAGCTGCACCGGCGTGCCGTCGGCAGTGCCGGAGTTCCTCACGTCGACGCACTTGCCCGCGATCCCCGAGCGGAGGGTCGCGGTGCGCGCCTGTCCCTGGGACTCCAGGGCGGACTCCACGAGCGAGGCCGCCGCCCTCATCCCCGCCTCGTTGGGGTGGTACGTGGAGCGGCCCGCGGCCGGACGGTACGTCTCCACCCATGGACTCGCGGCGCACGCGTCGTGTCCGTGGCTGGCCGACGCCAGATCGACGAGGGTCGCGCCCGTGGCGCTCGCGGCGGTGGCGGTGGCGTCCGCGAGGCGCGTGGCGATGCCGCGCTCGAACACCGCCTGGTCGTCGGTCAGAGGGACGTCGGCGCACACCCCGGAGTCCGGCAGGATGGTGAAGTAGTTCACCAGGTAGACGTGCGCTTGCGGTGCCGCGCTGTGCACACCGTTCACGATGTTCTCGATCCGCCCGGCCAGCTCGGGGAAGGTCCGGTCGATCGCGCCCTGGTCCACGGTGCCGCAGTTGGTGCCGCCGCTGGTCCGGCAGGAGTAGGCGTTGATGCTGCCCAGGTAGTCGACGTCGTTGCCGCCGATCGTCACCGTGACCGCGCGGGTCGCCGGGGTCACGGCCTGGATCTGCGGCGGCTGGCCGGCCTGGCCGGCCGTCAGGACGTTCGCGGTGGTCGCGCCGCTGCACGAGGCATCCGTCAGGTTCGCCCCGGTCTCGCGGGCGACGATGCTGGGGTAGTTGACGGCCGACCGGGCGCAGGCCGCGGCTCCGCTGCCCGATTGTGCCGGCGGGATGCCGGGCCCGGCGGCGAAGGAACTGCCGATCGCGACGTAATCGAGTCCCGAGGCGGCGGCTGCCGAGGCCGCGTGGTCAGACGGGGGCGCGGCTTGAGCGGCTGTCGCGGGCACGGCGAGGGCCAGAGCCGCCGCGACGGCGCACCATATCCGTGCTGAACCTCGGGCCAGTAAGCGGATCTCGGAGCGCGGACCATCCAGCATGGGGCACCTCCACAGAGGTGGGGCGGCACCGCACGAGCGCGGGACCGTACCCCGCTTGGCAACGTTGTCGCTCGGACCCTAGCGGGTGACGGGCCCCGGGCCAAGACCGCGTACGCCCCCGGCACACCGCCCGCCCGGGGCGCCCTCGGCCTCGGTTTTGCTCCGAGGTGATCGCCACCGGCCCCGCCGCACGGTCGCGGAGGTGAGCCGGTGCCGATCCCTGGCCCCCTGGTTGTCACGTCACGGCTTGCTGCCGTTCATGATGTTGGCGATCGGCCCGATCAGGAACCACTTCCCGTCGACGCCTTGCCCCTTGATCTGGTGGGCAGCGGTGTCGCCCTTGTAGTAGTACAACGGGTGGCCGCCGTACGTGACCTGCTTCGTGCCGTCGTCGCGGACGAGTGTGCCCACGTTGCTCGGCACGGTGTATTTGCCGGTCACGGTCACGGGTGTGGTCGTGGTGAGGGGCGGCCATTTCTTGGCACACGTGTTGTAGCAGGTGGATGCCGTCTTCTTGTCCTTGGTGTTCAGGTACAGGGTGCGTCCGGCCGAGTCCGTGAGCCAGATACCCGCGCTGCCTTTCGCGGTCTTCAGGACCAACGTCGCTTTCGCGCCCTTCGAGTTCGGCGCCGCGGAGCCCGTCGCCGCACCTGAGCCGGCCGAATCCGACGCCGCGGACGATGCCTTCGCATCTGCCGACGACGCGTCATCGGCAGAGCCGCCGCATGCTGCGGCGAACGTCGCCAGGGCGGCGAGGGAGAGGCCGAACCCAACCGTGCGCGGTGAAGTCGTACGGAACATGACCATCCTTAACTCGTGTGCGATGCACATCGACTCATCGAGGAATGCGTGGAGCGGTCCGGTGTGATCAGGAGACCCGGACAGTGATGGTGTGGTGGCCGGTGGCGCCGTTCGGCAGCACGTCCTGGACGAGCGGTGTCTGTACCGCGCCGGTGCCGTCCGTCGCACGCACCTTGACCTTGTGCGATCCCTTGGGCGCGCCCGTCCACCTGTAGGACCATTGCCGCCAGGTGTCCGCGGTGTCCGCCTTCGCCAGCGTCGCCTCGTGCCAGGCTCCGCCGTCGATCTGTACTTCCACCGCCGCGAGGCCGCGGTGGGTGGCCCAGGCCGTGCCGGCGAGCACCACGGTCCCGGCGGGGACCGTCGCCCCCGACTTCGGCACGTCGATCCGGGACGCGGTCTTGACCGGGGCCTGCGGCGCATAGCCGCGCGGCGTCCAGTAGGCGTCGGAGGAGGCGAACGTGGTGATGTTCAGATCGGTCACCCACTTGGTGGCCGATACGTATCCGTACAGGCCGGGGATCAGCATGCGGCACGGGAAGCCGTTCCTGACCGGCAGCGTTTCGCCGTTCATCGCGACCGCCAGCATCGCCTGCCGGCCGTCGAGCACTGCCTCGACCGGCGAGCCGAGGGTCATCCCGTCGGCCGAGGTGGACAAGAGCATGTCCGCCCCGCGACGAACGCCGGCCCGGCGCAGCAGGGGCGCCAAGGGCGTGCCGAGCCAGCGGGCGTTGCCGACGTACGGCCCGCCCACAGGATTCGACACACAGCTCAAGGTCATGTCGTGCTCCTCGAACCTGTAGGAGAGCAGCTCGTCGAAGGTGATCTCGAACGGGCGTTCCACCATGCCGTGGATCTTCAGCTTCCAGTCCCTCGGATCTACCCGAGGGAGCGTCAGCGCCGTGTCCACCCGGTAGAACTCGGAGGTCGGAGTGAAGAACGGCCCGAGGCCGGGCACCTTTGGGTGCACCGAGGCGCGTGGTGCGGGCAGCACCTTCGCCGGGGTCGGCAATACCACCTTGGCGCGCGCTTCGGACACGTTGTAGCGCTTCTTGATCCATGCGTTGCCGCCGTACCCGGCCGCGAGCGCGCCCGCGGCCGTACCCAGCGCTCCGAGCACGAAGCGGCGCCTCTCACCCGGTTCGGCGGACGGCTCTGTCACCTTCAACGACCAGATCGTCAGCCGGCGCAGCGCCACCGCCGCGGCGAGCCCGGCGAGCAGTGACGGCAGCGCCGCGGCCGTGTCCGCGGCCGGTCGTGTGACCGCGGCGAGCGCACCGACCACGCCGGTCACCGCGGTCAGAATGCTCGCGAGAGTCAGCCGGGTGCGGGCGAGCACCCCGTCGACGACCGCCGCCAACGCCAGCGTCACATAGACGCCGGTCAGCAGTACCGTCTTGTCGTTGCTGCCGAAGTTGCGGATCGCGAACTGTTCGAGCCACGTGGGTGTGACGCTGATCGCCCAGTCCCCGGCTGCCGCCACAGGCGCCGACGCTTCCCCGGTGGTCACCGCGACGAGTTCGCCCACCGCCAGCCCCGCGCCGCCTGCCACCAGGCCGACCAAAGCACCGCGCGCGATCCGCCCGCCGAGAGCGGCCACGCGGCTCGTGGCGGTGCTGGTCGCTGCGTCCCGCCGTACGTCCTCCCTCCCCGGGGCCGGCGCCGGCCTGCCTGTGGCCGCCCTCCCGTTCTCGTCGCCGGGTCGCTGCTCGCTCATGCGTCCTCCGTGCAGGTGGTGCCCCGGCCGGAGAAGCCGGACCGGCTGACGAGGCGTCGGCGACGTCGTACGACGCGGCGCCGCGTCGACCCCTCCCGTCGGCCGGCCAAGGCGCGGCACCGAGACGGGACGGATATTTCGCCGACTCACGCTTCTCTTCGCCGGACTCCGCGGCCAAGACTGATCGTTCTGTCTCGCCTCAGCATTACGACTTGCTCCACGTAAGTCAAGACAGAACGTTCTACTCGCCTCTGAGGTCGCGGCGATCCAAGTCGATGTGATCCAGGTGAGGGCGGTGGTGGAGCGCCATGCTGCTCGTCTCATGAACCGCGGACATCAGCCGCTGGAAGACGGCGGGGATCTGCGAATCGACGGATCGGTACGCGGTGACGCCCGCCGTGGCCGATTCCCGGAAGCGCAGGCAGTCATGGCAATGGCCGAGCAGGCGGACGCGCAGCTCGGCGAGCGCCTCGGTCACCGAGGCGAGGAGATCGACCTGGGTCCCGGGTCACAGGACTCCAGGCGACCCGAATCCCTGGAGCCGACCGGCTCCAGGGAGACCATGGCGGGGGTTGTTCGAGTGGCGGCACACGCGTGCAAGGCCATGTCCACGACGACCCCGGAGTGCGCCTGCATCCTGAAGAGCACGGCCAAGGAAGCCACGCTGCCCGAGGGGCCGGGAACGGTCACCCCGGCGCCCGCGCCGTGTGCCGGCGGTCAGGCGCGTGGAGCGCCCCGCCGGCGGGTGCCGGCTTCCAGCAGTGTCAGGCGGGGCGCGGGCCGGTCAGCAGCTCTGCCAGAGGCGGGTCATGACGCGGACCCCGAAGCGCAGGCCCTCCAGCGGGACGCGCTCGTCCACGCCGTGGAAGAGGCGGCCGTAGTCCAGGTCGTGCGGGAGCTTCAGGCCCTTGAAGCCGAAGCAGCGGATGCCGAGGTGGGTGAAGGCCTTGGCGTCCGTGCCGCCGGGGTTGCAGTACGGCACCGGGTGGCCGTCCGGGTCCTCGGCACGCACCGCCGCGCACATGGCGTCTACGAGCGGGCCGTCGAACGTGGTTTCCATCGCGATGTCGTGGTTGACCCACTCCCGGCCGACCGAGGGCAGCAGCAGCCGGTCGATGGTGTCGATCAGCTCCTGCTCGTGGCCGGGCAGAAAACGCCCGTCCACGCGGGCCGTGGCCTTCCCGGGGATCACGTTGGTCTGGTACCCGGCGGCGAACATCGTCGGGTTCGCCGAGTTGCGCAGGACGACCTGCATGAAGTCCGCGACCGGGCCCAGCCGGGCGAGGCTGCCGTCGATGTCGTCCTCGTCGAACTCGACGCCGTAGAGCCGGGCGGCCTCCTCCAGCAGCGCGCGGACGGGCTCGATCAGCCGGATCGGGAAGGTCTCGCGGCCGATCCGGGTCAGTGACTCCGCGAGGTCGGTGACCGCGTTCTCGTCGTTGGGGGAGGAGCCGTGGCCGGCCCGGCCGGTGGCGGTCAGCTCCATCCAGGCCATGCCGCGCTGCGCGTTCTCGATCGGGTACAGCCGGCGGGTGTCGTCGATCGCGAAGGAGAACCCGCCGCCCTCACCGATCGCCTCGGTGACCCCGGCGAACAGCTCCGGGCGGTGTTCGACGAGCCAGTGGGCGCCGAACTTGCCGCCCGCCTCCTCGTCCGCGAGGAAGGCGAGGACCAGGTCGCGCGAGGGCTTCGTACCGGTGCGGGCGAAGTGCCGGGCGGCGGCGAGCATGACCGCCACGGTGTCCTTCATGTCGATCGCGCCCCGGCCCCAGAGATAGCCGTCGCGGATCTCGCCGGAGAAGGGCGGCACCTGCCACTCGGAAGCGTCCGCCGGGACCACGTCCAGGTGGCCGTGGACCAGCAGGGCGCCGCGGCCCGCATCGCGGCCGGCGATCCGGGCGATGACGCTGGCCCGGCCCGGCGCCGACTCGATCAGCTCCGAGTCGATGCCCGCCTCCGCGAGGCGGGCCACGACCCACTCGGCGCTCGCGCGCTCGTCGCTCGTCGGGTTGGAGGTGTCGAACCTGATCAGCTCGGCGCAGAGGGCGATCACCTCGTCCTGGGCCTCCTCGGAGGCCGGGACCGGTGCGGTTTCGGGTGCGGTGCTCATGCTGCTCCCACAGAGGTGGTGGTGCGGGCGGCCGGGGCTGCGGAGTCCTGCTCGTCGGCGAGGACGGAGGCGCCGTAGGGCTTGATCCAGCCCAGCAGGCCCAGGACGCTGTACAGGACGAAGGCGGTGGCCAGCGAGTTCAGGGCCGGGATGCCGCCGTCGTAGAACTTGCCGACGCAGAACGCGGCGATCCAGATGGCGATCGACACCGGCACCCAGGTCGGGGAGTGCGCCGGCAGGGTCTCGGACTCCCGGGTCTCGTCCAGCGGCTTGCGCATCCGCTTGACGACCCAGTACTCGGCAACGATGATCCCGCCGATCGGCGGGATGGCGACGCCGAGGATCGTGAGGAACTCGGTGAAGTGGCTCATGATCCCGACGGCCGACAGGACGGTGCCCGCGATGCCGAGGACGACGGTGACCACGCTGCGGTGCACCCGCTTGTTGAAGACGACCTGGAAGAAGTTGACGACGCCGAGCGAGGAGCCGTACAGGTTCCAGTCATTGATCTTCGCCGTGGACATCAGGACGACGAGCACCCCGAAGGCGCCGGAGGTGGAGAGCACGATGTGCGAGACCTCGCTGCTCTTGACCAGGTGGCCCAGGAGCACACCGGTCAGGCCGACGATGTACTCGGAGAGGATCATCGACGAGGCGCTCTGCAGGAAGACGTGCGAGCTCTTGCGGTTGTAGCGGGTCATCTCCGGGGAGACGATCGCGCCCGTCATGTAGCCGCCGGCGATGGCGGTGGCGGCGACGGACAGCGGGATCGTGTCGCCCGGCGGCGGCGAGTGGACCAGATCGCTCAGCGAGTGGTCGTTCAGGGTCCGGATCACGGAGAAGGCGACCATCGCGAAGAACAGCGGGGTGACGACCTTCGCGAAGTTCGCCATGTACCTGAACCCGAAGATCACCAGGGCCGTGATGGCGATGCCCGCGAGCACGCACCACATCCAGGACGGGCCGCCGACCAGCGCCGAGACGCTGTCGCCGAAGATCTTGTTCTGCACGCCGAACCAGCCGACCAGGCTGACCGCGAGCACGAAGCTGACCAGCGCCGAGCCGTTGCGGCCGAAGCCCACCCAGCGGGTGAGCATCGGGGTGGCCAGACCCTCGCGCATCCCGGCCAGGCCGATCGCGAAGATCACCACCTCCAGGATCACCGCGCCCAGCGTGAACGCCAGGACCGCGCCGCCGAAGGTCATCCCGACGCCGATGGTGGCGCCGAGCGTGAACTGCGAGATCGAACCGGACTGGGCCAGCCACTGGAGGAGCATCGTCCAGAAGCCGAACCGCTTGTCACGCGGGACGCGCGAGAGCGAGTAGTCGTCGCTGCCGATGCTCTTGGGCGCGGGCGCCACGGCACCGGACTGCGGGGTGGCTGCCATCAGGACTCCTGGGGTGTACGACCGAAGGACTGCAAGTGGGTCAGCGAGCCGTAGCGGCTGACGAGGTTGTCGAACTCCACCGCGTCGTGGAAATCCAGCCGACCGTCGCCGTAGCCCTTGGCGACCTCGACGGCGTAGCGGGCGGCGGAGGCGATGTCGCTCTCGTGACTCGCTCCGGTTCCGCAGCCGGGCACCGCCGAGGCCGAGGTGATGGCCAGGCCGATCACGGGGGCGGCCGTCGCGGTGGACGGCTGGAGGATCGAATTGATGTGATGTGCACCGTTACCGTACGGGGTGATGTCCTGGGTGGTCACCGGGTACGTGACCAACGGCTCACCGGTCACCACCGCCAGCAGCTCCCCCAGCTGCTCGCTCACGCGGAGCACCCAGCCCTCCTTGACGGTGGGCGACAGGGCGAGGCCCTTGTGGTTGATGATGCGGTTGCCCTTGGTGGTGTCGATGGAGAGCACGGCCTCCATCTCGTCGCTCACCTCGTGCCGGTTCATCGTGGCGATGTCCACCGGCGAGCCCATGAACGGCACCGGGTCGTGCGGCTCGGTCGGGGCGTCCGGGCAGATGTGGGTGGCGATGATCACATCACCGGGCAGCACATCGCCCCGGCGGCGCATGTCGAGCAGCTTGGCCGCGGCGGCGAGCGCCGAGACAGCCCCGTCCGCGTCGGAGACCAGGCCGGTCACCTCGGGCCGGGCGCCGATGCCCCCGAGCCGGCCGACGATGCCCAGGGTGCGGGCGTCGCCCCCGGCCGTGCGGCCCCGGGAACCGGGGATGCGCACCGACACGAAGTCCGTCGAGCCCCGCTCACCGGCGACCGTGGTGACCTGTGCGGACGAGCCCTCGGCCCCCGCCGCGGCGTCCAGGTACTCGGCGACCGTCCTGCCATTGGCCCGGGGATCGTCGAGCAGCTCGACGAGGTCCAGTACGTACTTCAACATGAGGGGGCCTTTCTCGCGCATTCGTCACACCCGTCCGGAGCCGCCGGACAACCGGCATCAGGGCGGGGTGCTGAGAGCAGATTCGGGATCGGATAGCGTTGAGCGCAATAACTTCCCGTTATCTGCAACTCGGGTCGGTCCGGGGTCTGAATGGTGAGATGGCTATGGCGGAATTCGAAGTGGACCGGCGGACGCCCGCCGGAGCGCTGCAGACCGTGGACCGGGCGCTTCTCGTGCTGCTGGCGTTCGAGCGGACCCGGCCCGACTGGGGCGTGACGGAGGTCGCGACGGAGTTCGGCTGGGACACCTCCGTGGCCCAGCGGCTGCTCGCCACCCTCGCCGGGCGCGGCTTCCTGGTCTCCGACCCCGCCACCCGCCGCTACCGCATCGGCCCCGCCGTGCTGCGCCTGGGCCGCCTCTGGGAGCGCTCGGGCTCACTGGAACTGCTGGCCGGACCGGTCCTCAAGGAGTTGCGCCGGGTCACCGGCGACACCGTGCTGTTCTGCCTGCCCGACAGCTTCCACATGCGATGCGTGGCCGCCGAGGAGGGCGAGGCGGGACCGCTGCGCTACCACCCGCTCATCGGCGAGCTCTACCCGGCCCACGCCGGGGCCACCTCCAAGTCCTTCTACGCCTACCTGCCGGACGAGCAGCGCCACCGGCTCTTCCGCGGCCGCCCGATGGCCCGCTTCACCGACCGGACCGTCACCGACCCGGACACGCTGGAGCAGGAACTCCTGAAGGTCCGCGCCCAGGGATACGCCTGGACGGTCGGCGAGTACGACACCGGCATCGCGACCCTCGCCGTACCCGTCTTCCTGGGCCGCGAACCGTACGGAAGCCTCAGCCTCGGCGGCGCCGAGGAGCGGTTCGACGGGGCGCCCGAGAACCGCCTCGAACCGCTGCGGCACGCCGCCGCGCTCCTGGAGAAGCGCCTCACCCACCCGCCGCAGCGCCCGAAACCCAAGCCCCGCCGCACCCCCACGGCCTGACCGGACAACCCCGAGGAAGTACCCCGTGAATCTGCTCCTGCTCTCCAACTCCACCCAGTACGGCCGTGGTTACCTGGAACACGCCCTCGACACCGTCACCGCGTTCCTGCCCGCCGGAGCCCGCCTCGCCTTCGTGCCGTACGCGCTCGCCGACCACGACACGTACACCGCGCGCGTCCGCGGCGCCCTGGAGCCCGCCGGGATCACCGTGCACGGGGTCCACGAGCACACCGACCCGGTCGCCGCGCTAAAGGCCGCCGACGCCGTGTTCATCGGCGGCGGCAACTCCTTCCGGCTGCTCAGTGCCCTGTACCGGACCGGGCTGCGCGAGGCCGTGGCGGGCGCGGTCGTCGCCGGGCTGCCGTACATGGGCGCCAGCGCCGGGACCAACATGGCGGCGCCCACCCTGCGGACCACCAACGACATGCCCATCGTGCAGCCGCCGTCCTTCGAGACGCTGGGCCTCGTGCCGTTCCAGATCAACCCGCACTACCTGGACCCGGACCCCGCCAGCACCCACAAGGGCGAGACCCGCGAGGAACGGCTCACCGAGTTCCTGGAGGAGAACGACGTCCCGGTCCTCGGCCTGCGCGAGGGTTCCTGGCTGCGCGTCGAGGGCGAGGCGGCCCACATCGAGGGCGCCCGCCCCGCCCGCCTGTTCACGCGGGCCGGGGCACCCCGGGAACTGGCGATCGGGTCGGACGTCTCCCACCTGCTCACGACGGAACCCCGTTTCGACACTCCGGCGCGCTGACCGCCGGGCACCGGGGCGGTGCCCACCGTCCCGGTGCCCGTCCAAGGTCCGCCCGTCGGATGCCGGGCATCGACGAGATCGTTCGGGACAGCGGGAGGCGGATGCTGGCGCCGCCGTCTTAGGGGGGCGAACTCCGCGCTGGCATTGCCGAGTTGACCGACCAGCGCGACGAGAACGGTCGGCGGCTCGTGGACCGCAACGGCTACCATCCGCACAGGAAGGCCGGTCCTGCCGCCGTGGTGCCGCAAGTCCCCGAAGGTCAGTGAGGTACAGCCCTTGCTCTCCCCGTGCGGCCTGAAACGGCCAACGTCCTCGACTCCATGTCGCCATCCGCGCAGCTCAGAGCGAAGAGCGCCGTCCAGGGCATCTGCAATGTCGAGGAACGCGACCGTGCCGAGGCAGCGATCAAGACGTTCGCCAAGCTCCGTCGAGTCCGCCCAGCAGCGGTGGCGAGCCGTGAACGCAACCCACCTCGTTCCCCTCGTCCGCGCCGGAGCACGCTTCGAAGGGCGGCCGGCTGGTCGAACGGCTTTCATACCCGCGCGTTCACGCCGGGACGATGGCAGATCATCACCGCCGACGGCGCCGACGCCGGCATGCTCCACGTCGAGCACCGGCCGACGGCGATCCACCTGGCGCGGATCGAACTGCACCCCGACCACCAGGGACGCGGCATCGGCAGCCAACTCATCCGCAGTCTTCTGCACCAGGCCCGCCTGCACTGCCGGGACCTCACCTTGGACGTCCTCGTCCTCAACCAGCGGGGCGCCCGGCCCCCGAGGGAGCGGCCGACGACGAGGACAGCCGACCGCTCCGCCGGGGCTGGTCGCCCTGGTCGCTACTCGGCCTCCAGGACGAAGAACAGGAAGCACAGGAAACGTGGGTTGGCCGCGATGGCCTCGGGGAACAACTCGCGGGCGGCAGGATCGGGCTCCGGCTCGCTGATGGCCGTGATCCGGAAACCGGCCCCGGTGAAAGCCTCGATCATCGCGTGCAGCGGCCTGTTCCAGCGACTCACCAGGGCGGTGTGGCCGCCCATGGTCCACTCGACGGTCCAGTTGGTGGTGTCGAAGTAGTTGTACTCGGCCTCGGGGTCGGCGTCGCGGTGTATGAGGGTGATGGCAAAGGGATGGTCGACGGAGGCGATCAGCCGACCGCCGGGCTTCAGTGTGCGTCGCAGTTCGGCCAGCGCCGGTCCCCAGTCCTCCAGGTAGTGCAGCACCAGGGACGCGACGACATCGTCGAACGTGCCATCAGGGTAAGGAAGCGGGTCGGCCAGGTCCGTGACCTGTAGGTCCGCACCGTCGCCGAGCCGCTGCCGGGCCAGCCGCAGCATCTCGGCACTCGCGTCGAAGCCGCTCACACGGGCGCCACGGTCGCGCAGCGCGGCGAACAGCGACCCCGAGCCGCAGCCGGCGTCGAGGATCCGCCGGTCGGCCACGTCCCCTGCGAGAGCCAGCATGGCGGGCCGTTCGTAGTAGGCATTGATCAGGTTGGTTTCGTTTGCGGCCGCGTATGCCTCGGCGAAGCTGTTGTAGTCGTTGGCCTTCGACGGCTCCACACTCACCGCGGACGGCGAGACCAGCCTGCTGGAAATCGCGCGCTCACGGCGCTCGCTCGGGGTCATGGTGGGGGAGACGTGTGCCGCGGCGGCCCGGTTCCGCAGGGGCTGCGCCCGCGCCTCGATCGCCCCGGCTGGAGGCCACCGCGAAGCTCGCCGGGGAGGTCCGCCCCTCCGGCATCGCCGTCACCCTCGTCGTGCACGAGCAGAAGCGGTTCGGCACGGAGTGCGCCGAGGCCCGGCACGCTGTTGTACGGCCGGGCGTACGGCGCCTCAGTGCCATCACCCGGCCCCGCCCGGGTTGCTTGCACAACTCCGGGACGCAGGCGCGCCGTTAGCTGTGGAGAGGGCCGACAGTTCGACGACGTGCGGCGGGCAGCGTCGTCCACGGGGCCTCGGCGCTCGCGCCGCGCACGTCGCGAACAGCTGCGTTCGCGGTGGCCCGGTATCGGGTGCTCACTGGTAGTGCCAGGTCTTGACGCTGGCCTCTTCGGCGTCCACGTAGTTGCCCCAGTTGACGCGCATCATCGCGGCGATGGTGCCCAGCACCCCGCCCTCCGCCTCGCTGCCCAAGAGCGCGATCGCCGCGGAGTCCCAGTCGCGCATGTGCATCTGATACTCGGTCGAGGACTGGGCGATCCAGGTGTCGATGAGCGGCTGGAGCTTCTTGCGCAGCGCGTCCAGCTCGCTCTCGATGTCGGCGCCCCGCTTGTTCAGCTGGGGGCCGGCTTCTTCGAGGCGGCTGGCGACGAAAATGTTTGATCCTGCGAGGTCCGGCATGGGCGGAACGCCTCCTGGAAAGCGGGAAGGGCCCGCCGGGCGCGGGGCGCGGCGGGTGCCACCGAAGCGGTGGACGAGGGCGGGCCGGCCTTCAGTTCAGCCTGGCCGGGGGCAGGGCGATCCGGGAGACGTTGGCCTGTGCCGCGTGCTCGGCCCGCTGGTAGTTGTCGCTGGTGCCGCCGAGCCCGTCGCCGATCGCGACCAGCGCCTGGTGGAGCTTCTGCGCGTTGGCGTCCCAGTCCTGCATCAGCTCCTGGAAGCGGGCGGCGGCGATCCCGCGCCAGGCGTCCTCCAGGCCGATGACGTAGTTCTTCAGTTCGCTCAGATGCGCCTGGACGTCCTCGGCGGTGGCGTACGTCTGCTTGACCGAGTCGTCCATGACGGCTGGGTCCACGTTGTAGACGATTCCGTCCCGTGTCACGGACACAGTGGCAGCCTTCCGTCGAGGTGTGCGTGCGCACACCGGAATGTGTTCCCGAAGCAGCGGTGTGGGCGCGTGGTGCTCTCGGACAGGGCATCATATGTGTGCCGTACCGACACCTGGGCGCGACTCCGGTTCATCGCGTGACAATATCTCACACGTACCGTATCGCTGTCCGCTTCCATGTGTGCGTACGGCCGGATACGGACGCACACCTCGAACTCTGAAAGGACCATCCATGGGGGACTCAGATCCCACGAAACCGCGGGGACCGGGGCTGCCTGGGTTCGCGGGCAGCTTCGCCGCGAGTTCCCGCCGGGCCGGTGAACGCGACCGGCCGCATGTGGCCTCCCGGCTCGTGGTCGTCGCCACCGTGGTCGCGCTGGTCGCCGCCGCCTCGATCGGCTACGGAGTGCTGTCCACGATGCAGAAGGACTCCGGCGACAGCGCCAGGCCCACGAAGGTGGTGGCCACCGCGGGCGGCGCGCACGCCAGTGAACGCCCCGGCTCGCCCAGCGCCGGTGCCAAAGCCGGTACGGCACACGTGAAGAGCGCCGGAAGCGGGGCCGCGGCCGACGGGGGAGCGGACACCGCCCTGGTGGGCCCGGCGGCGGGCGACACCTCCGAGAAGGGCTCCTCGTCCTCCTCGTCCGGCTCCTCCGCGGGGAAGGGGGCCTCGTCCACCTCGGGCGGGGGTTCCTCCAGCGGGAAGAGTGCGACATCCTCCTCCGGCGGTTCCTCCGCGAAGGGCAAGACGTCGTCCTCCGGCTCGTCCTCCTCGTCCGGCTTCTCGTCCTCCGGTTCCTCCTCGTCCCGGTCGGCCGCCGCACCCACCGTGGTCAAGTCGGGCCGCATCGTGGGCTTCCAGTCGCACCGCTGCATCGACATCGTGGACGGCAACAGCGCCTCCGGCACGCGGCTCCAGTTGTGGGACTGCTCCGACGAAGCCTGGCAGAAGTGGACCTTCTACAGCGACGGTTCGGTCCGCTCGGTCGGCAAGTGCATGCAGGTCGCGGGCGGGTCGACCGCCGACGGTACGGCGATCCAGATCGCCACCTGCAACGGCAGCTACGCGCAGCGGTTCAACCTGAACAGCTCCGACGACCTCACCCACGCCAGCCACTGCGTGGACGTCACCGACAAGAAGAGTTCCAACGGAACCCGCTTGCAGCTGTGGAGCTGCGCGGGCTCCCCCAACCAGAAGTGGGGCCTGGGCTGAGGCAGCGGGCCGGCCGCCCCGCGACCGGCCCGCACCCGCCGCACTCCCGCACCCGTCCCATCCCCTCGCGACCGGAGTCGCCATGACCGAAGTACCCGACCTGGACAGCGTTCTGGAACGGATGGAGGAGCTGCGCAGCAGACTCGTGACCGCGCACACCGGCCGCTCCGCTGAAGGCGCCACCGGCAGTGCCGGGGGAGGACTCGTACGGGCCGAGGTGAACGCGGCCGGGGAACTCCAGTACCTGCGGATCTCCGCGCTGCTCGCGGACCCGGCGGACACCCACACCCTCGCCGCCACCGTGCTGGCAGCGGTACGCGATGCCCAGGACACCGTGGTGGCCCGCTACCGCGCCCGGTTCCGGGATCTGCTCGACTGACGCCGGAGCCCGGGCACGCCTCGGCATGGAACACGGCCAGGCGCGCGCGGCAAACCCTGACGGCCCATCAGGTTTCTCGTCCACATGTGCCCACCGGGGTGTGCCGCAGCCACGTACGTTGCGCTAGATTGGTCGCCCCGCCGCACACACCCGGCATCCCGCCGGGCCGTACCGGCGAACCCCGCCCCCGCCCCGGACTCCCGGGCCTGCCTCACACGTGCGCGCCTCGCCCCGCAGGGCGCGCCCTCCGCCGTACCACCCGGTGGACACCCCGTACGCGTCATCGGAAGGAACCACCCGTGCCAGCAGTGGAAGACGAGCGCTGCCGCGTGACGATCGTGGGCGAGCACCGCAGGATCGACCTGTCGGTCCCCGCCCACGCGGCGATCGCCGAGTACACGCCGATGCTTCTGCGCGCCTGCGGGCAGAGCACCGCCGACGACACCTTCCCGCCCGCCTGGTCGCTCGCGCTTCCCGGCTCCCGCGCCTTCGCCCCCGAGACCTCGCTCGCCGCATCCGGCGTGGTCGACGGCGCCACCCTCTACCTGCGCGACTTCGCCGCGGGCGAGTTCGACGAGGCCGAGGTCGCCGACCTGGAGGAGGAGATCGGCTCCGCGAACCGGGCCGGCCGGGTCTGGGACGCCACCGCCCGCGCCCGTACCTCCGTCGTCGCCGGGATCGCCGTCCTGGTGGGGGCGTTCGCCGCGCTCGACGGTCCCGGCCCCGGCCGCCCGCTCGCCGGGTTCGGTGCCCTGATCGCCGGGATCTGCCTCGCCCTGCTCGCCGCGCACGCCACCCGGCGCGGCTGGAGCCTGCCCGCCGGTCTGCGC
>NZ_JAAGLR010001180.1 GCF_010548245.1 Streptomyces sp. SID11385 | reverse complement strand
GGCCACCCCCCTCGCAGCCGCCCCCTCCGGTCCCGCCACCCCCGCCGCCCGCGTCAAGCGCCTCGCGCCCGCGCTCGTCCCCGCGCACAAGAGCGCCGGTGCCGTCCTGCGCAAGGCCGGGCTCACCGGGACGCGGGCCCGCGTGTACCTCGTGCTCGACCGTTCGGGCTCGATGCGCCCGTACTACAAGGACGGCAGCGCGCAGGCGCTCGGCGAGCAGGTGCTCGCGCTCGCGGCGCACCTCGACACCGAGGCCGTCGTGCGGCTCGTCTTCTTCTCGACCGCGATCGACGCGACGGGCACGCTCGCGCTCGACGCCTACGAGGGCGTGGTCGACGCGCTCCACGAGGGCGCGGGCCGGATGGGCCGCACCAACTACGCGCTGGCGATCGAGGAGGTGCGCGCGCTGCACGAGAAGGACGCGGCGGGCGAACCCGGCCTCGTCGTCTTCCAGACGGACGGACCGCCGGACGCACGGACGGCCGCGACGCAGGCGCTCAAGGCGGCCGAGGCCGAACAGCCCGAGCTGCGCTGGCAGTTCGTGTCCTTCGGCGAGACGGAGTCGAAGAACTTCGACTACCTGCGGCGGCTCAGGGCGGGCAACGCGGGCTGGTTCCCGGCGGGCCCCGTACCGAAGGAGCTGACCGACGCGGAGGTGCTCGGCGGGCTGCTGGCCGACTGGCGGCCGCAGGGCTGAGCGAGGCGGCGAGCGCGGCCGGGTCCCGGAGCCGGGGCCCGGCCGTCTCACGTTGGGTGACCGTCCGGCCCCCGGCCGTACCGCCACCTCGCGCGCGGTGTCCACGGAGAGAAACCCCCGGAGCCGGTCTCGCCCGTTCGGCTACGATTTCCGGGATAACAGGTGACCGGCGGACACACCATTCGTCCTCCGCCCCTCACCTTCCGTAGCGACTCGTAGCAGCTTGGGAGCAGCCCCCGATGGCTCGACACCTCATCACCAGCGCCCTTCCGTACATCAACGGGATCAAGCACCTGGGCAACATGGTGGGGTCCATGCTCCCGGCCGACGTCTACGCGCGGTACCTGCGCCAGCGCGGGCACGAGGTGCTCTACATCTGCGCGACCGACGAGCACGGCACCCCCGCCGAGCTGGCCGCCGCCGCGCAGGGCGTGCCCGTCGCGGAGTTCTGCGCCGCCGCGCACGACGCGCAGAAGGCCGTCTACGACGGCTTCTCGCTCGCTTTCGACCACTTCGGCCGCTCCTCGTCCGCGCAGAACCGCGAGCTGACCCAGCACTACGCGCGCAAGCTCCAGGAGAACGGTTTCATCGAGGAGCGCGCGATCCGGCAGGTGTACTCGCCGGTCGACGGCCGCTTCCTGCCGGACCGCTACGTCGAGGGCACGTGCCCGCACTGCGGCTACGACAAGGCGCGCGGCGACCAGTGCGAGAACTGCACGCGCGTGCTGGACCCGACGGACCTGATCAACCCGCGCTCGGCGATCAGCGGTTCGACGGACCTGGAGGTGCGCGAGACGAAGCACCTCTTCCTGCTCCAGTCCAAGCTCCAGGGCGAGGTCGAGAAGTGGATCGACGCGACGGCCGACTCCTGGCCGCAGCTCTCCTCCTCGATCGCGCGCAAGTGGCTCACGGAGGGCCTGCACGACCGGGCGATCACGCGTGACCTCGACTGGGGCGTGCCCGTACCGGCCGACGTGTGGCCGGAGCTGGCCGCCGAGGGCAAGGTCTTCTACGTGTGGTTCGACGCGCCCATCGAGTACATCGGCGCGACGCGCGAGTGGGCCGAGGCGGCGCCCGAGGGCACGGGCCGCGACTGGAAGTCGTGGTGGTACGAGGCCGACGACGTGCGCTACACGGAGTTCATGGGCAAGGACAACGTGCCCTTCCACTCGGTGATGTTCCCGGCGACGCAGATCGGGACGCGCGAGCCGTGGAAGCGCGTGGACTTCCTGAAGTCCTTCAACTGGCTCAACTACTACGGCGGCAAGTTCTCCACCTCGCAGCACCGGGGCGTCTTCACGCACGACGCGCTCGAACTGCTCCCGGCCGACTACTGGCGCTACTTCATGATGGCGAACGCGCCGGAGTCCGACGACTCCTCCTTCACCTGGGAGCACTTCCAGGCGACGGTCAACAAGGACCTCGCGGACACGCTCGGCAACTTCGTCAACCGCGTGCTGTCCTTCTCGCGCAAGCGGTTCGGCGACGCGGTGCCGGAGGGCGGGACGCCGGGCGAGGCGGAAGCGAAGCTCGGCGAGGAGATCGCCCGGCTGCTCGCGGAGTACGAGGAGCAGATGGAGGCGCTCCAGTTCCGCAAGGCGGCGGCGGCGCTGCGCGCGCTGTGGTCGGCGGGGAACTCGTACCTGGAGGAGAAGGCCCCCTGGCTGGAGATCAAGACGGACCAGGAGGCGGCGGCCCTGACCCTGCGGACCGCGATGAACCTGATCCACCTCTACGCGGTCGTCTCCGAGCCGTTCGTCCCGACGACGGCGAAGGCGATGCGGACCGCCTTCCGGCTGGACGGGGACACGGCGACGTGGATCTCCCGGGACGGCGCGAAGTCCCTGGCCGCGGTCCCGGCCGGCACCCCGTTCATCGTGCCACCGGTCCTCTTCGCGAAGCTGACGGACGACGACCTGGAGGTCTTCAAGGAGCGGTTCGGAGGGGCGGAGGACTGACCCCTCCGGGGTCCGGAGGTGGGGCCGCTGCCCGGCGCGGGTGGCGGCCCCGGCTGCGTGTACGGGGGTCAGCCGATGAGCTCGACCGCGCAACGCTTGCCCGTGCCGCGTTGCAGACGCGCATCACCCGTGAGCAGCGTCGCGCCGAGCTGCTCCGCGAGGGCAATGTAGGAGGCGTCGTAGGGCGAGTAGTTGTGGCGCAGCTCCCAGACGCGGAAGAGCAGCCCTTCGTGCTTCACTCGGCGTATCGGAAAGGACGGCAGCTTTCGCATGGCCCTGTCGGCCATGTGCTCCGTGACCTTCCCGGCGCGCAGAAGACTGCGCGTCACGTTGATGAACTCCAGGTCGATCAGCGCCGGGGCGTAGACCTCGGTCATGCCACGCAAACGTTCTCTGGCGGCCTTCCCCTGCGGCCCCTCCTCGTAGTGGAGCGACACCAGCACCGAGTTGTCCAGAACGATCACCGGTCGCGGCCCTCGCGCTGCATCGCGACGATCTCGTCCATGGTCACATCGCTGACCGCGTGGTCGCGCAAATCGTCCAGGACCTCGTCAATACTGGGCCGCCGGGCCAGCTCTTCCACCTCGATACGCAGGTACTCCTGCAACGAGCGCCCGGACTCGGCAGCGCGTCGGCGCAGTATCGCGTACGCCTCGTCGTCGAGATTGCGGATCTGTACAGTCGCCATGCATACAGGCTAGCGCTGGTCCAGCGCCACAGCAGCCACAAAAGCGGCCGGACATCCGTTCGGACATCCGGCCGCGAAAGGCCCGGAACCCAGCCAGGCCAAAACCCGGCCCCTCCAGCGGACCAGGTCAACACCCAGCCACTCTGGGGGGCACCTCCCGGCCGGAGGCTGGGGAGCTTGAGGAGCGGGGGCGCGGGGGCGGAGCCCCCGAATCCGGGGGTGCGGGGGCGAAGCCCCCGGGCGGGGGCCCGGGGCGGAGCCCCGCCCCCGCCTCCCGCTACTTCTGAACCGGCTTCCTGAGCTGGATGTTCAGCTCCCGCAGCCTCGTCTCGTCCAGCTCCGTCGGCGCACCCATCATGAGGTCCTGCGCGTTGCCGTTGAGCGGGAAGGAGATCGTCTCGCGGATGTTCGGCTCGTCGGCGAGGAGCATCACGATGCGGTCGATGCCCGGCGCGATGCCACCGTGCGGCGGCGCGCCGAACCGGAGGGCGCGCAGCATGCCCGCGAACTCGTGCTCGACGGTGTCGCGGTCGTACCCGGCGATCTCGAACGCCTTCAGCATGATCGCGGGCTCGTGGTTGCGGATCGCGCCGGAGGACAGCTCGATGCCGTTGCACACGATGTCGTACTGCCAGGCCAGGATGTCCAGCGGGTCCTTGTGCTCCAGCGCGTCCATGCCGCCCTGCGGCATCGAGAACGGGTTGTGCGAGAAGTCGATCTTCCCGGTCTCCTCGTCCTTCTCGAACATCGGGAAGTCGACGACCCAGCAGAACCGGAAGACGCCCTCCTCGAAGTGCCCGGCCCGCTTCGCGGCCTCGACGCGCACCGCCGACATGATCTTCGAGACCTCGTCGAACTCGCCCGCGCCGAAGAAGACGGCGTACCCGGGGGCCAGCGAGAGGCGTTCGGTGAGCGCCTTCACGTCGTCCGCCGTGAGGAACTTCGCGATCGGGCCCGCGAGCTGCCCGTCCTCGCCCACGCGGACCCACGCGAGGCCCTTCGCGCCCTGCTCGACCGCGTACTCGCCGAGCTGGTCGAAGAACTTGCGGGACTGGCCGGCCGTGTCCGGCACCGGCAGCGCGCGCACGTGCTTGCCCGCGAACGCCTTGAACTCCGACGAGGCGAAGACGTCGGAGATGTCGTGGAGTTCGAGCCGGGCGCGCAGGTCCGGCTTGTCGTTGCCGTACTTCAGCATCGACTCGCGGAACGGGATGCGCGGGAACGGCGAGGTGACCTCACGGCCGCCGCCGAACTCGGTGAACAGCTCCGTCATGAGCTTCTCGACGGGCTGGAAGACGTCCTCCTGCTCGACGAAGCTCATCTCGACGTCGAGCTGGTAGAACTCGCCGGGCGAGCGGTCGGCGCGGGCGTCCTCGTCGCGGAAGCACGGCGCGATCTGGAAGTACCGGTCGAAGCCCGAGACCATGAGCAGCTGCTTGAACTGCTGCGGGGCCTGCGGCAGCGCGTAGAACTTGCCGGGGTTCAGGCGCGAGGGGACGACGAAGTCGCGGGCGCCCTCGGGCGAGGTCGCGGTGAGGATCGGCGTCGCCATCTCGTTGAAGCCGAGCGCGACCATCTTCTGCCGCACGGCCGAGATCACGGCGGTGCGCAGCATGATGTTGCGGTGCATGCGCTCGCGGCGCAGGTCGAGGAAGCGGTACTCCAGGCGCCGCTCCTCGTTGACGCCGTCCTCGGCGTTGATCGTGAACGGCAGCGGCCCGGCCTCGCCGAGCACCTCCACCTCGCCGGCCTCGACCTCGACCGCGCCCGTGGGCAGGTCCGGGTTGACGTTCTCGGCGCCGCGCGAGACGACCTTGCCGTCGACGCGCAGGACGGTCTCCTTGGAGAGCTTGTCGAGCGTCTCGAAGGCGGGCGTGCCGGGGCGGGCGACGAGCTGGGTGATGCCGTAGTGGTCACGCAGATCGATGAAGAGGATGCCGCCGAGGTCGCGCCGATTGTGCAGCCAGCCGCTCAGCCGGACGTCGCTGCCGACGTCGGAGGCGCGGAGCTCGCCGCAGGTGTGGGACCGGTACCGGTGCATCTCTATCCAGTCGCTCGGGTGTCAAGAATGTGGGCGTGCAAAACGTGCGCGTACCAGGTTACCGCCGCCCCGCTCGCCGCCCGGGCGCTGCCCCGAAGCACCCTTCCGACTGGCCACCCCCTCCGCGATCTACGTAAAATACGACAATGGGTAGCGAAAACGTCGCCCCCACCCCCGCCGAAGCACTCTCCGTGCTGCGCACGGGCCTGTGGCGGTGGGACGACGCGGCCGGGACCATCGCCGTGGACGCCGAGGCGGCCCGGCTGCTCGGGCTGCCCGCGCACCCCGTGACGCTCACCGAGGCCGCCGTACGGGCCCGTTTCCACCCCTCCGACTGGAACGAGATCCAGAGCGTCATCACCCTCGCCGCCGCCGAGGAGACCCTGGGCGAGGCACGGCTGCGGGTCATGGACGAGCAGGGCAACGTCGTACGGGTCGTCCGCACCCGCTCCCGCCCCACCCGCCCCGCCGCCCCGCCCGAGGAGGAGGACGTCGCGACCGAGCGCGACGTGGCCGACACCGCGGCGACGTGGCTCGGCAGCGACGTCACCGCCCCGGCCGCGGGCCGCACCTCCCGTACCGGCCCCGGTTTCGTCCTCGTCGGGACCTTGCAGGAGATCACCGAGCCCTCGCCGGGAACCGTCGCGCGGGCACCCGTCACGGGCGACTGGCGGCGCTCGCGCGAAGCGTTCCTGCTCGACGCGGGCCGCGCGCTCGCCGAGGCCCGCTCCACGACGGAGGTCCTGCGAGTCGCCGCCGGGCTCTCCATGCCGGGCTTCTCGCCGGACGGTCTCGCCGTCTTCGGCGTCGAGAACGACCACCTCACCGTCATCGGCCACCACGGCCACCGCAGGGACGCCGCCGCGCCCTTCGCCGACATCCCTCTCGACGCGGACTACCCGGCCGCCGAGGTCGTCCGCACCGGGCGCGCCGTCTACCTCTCCTCGCCGCAGGAGTACCGCGAGCGCTACCCCGCGACGTGGCCGCTCGTCGCCGCCTTCAACCGCAAGTCCTGGGCGTTCCTGCCGCTCGTCGCCTCCGGGCGCACGATGGGCACCTGGCTCGCCGCGTTCACGTACCCCGTCGCCTTCACCGTCGACGAGCGCTCCGTGCTCGCGACCGTCGCGCGGATGCTCGCGCAGGCGCTGAGCCGCGCCGGGATCGCCGACTCGCAGCGCGAGCTGTCCGAGGACCTCCAGCGCTCCATGCTGCCGCGCCTCGGCCCCGCCATCCCCGGCATGAGCCTCGCGGCCCGCTACGTACCGACCGGCGGCGGCCTGCGCGTCGGCGGCGACTGGTACGACATGATCCCGCTCCCCTCGGGCCGTACGGCGCTCGTCATCGGCGACGTGCAGGGCCACGACGTGCGCGCGGCCGGGCTCATGGGCCAGTTGCGGATCGCGGTACGGGCCTACGCGGCCGAGGGGCACCGCGCGGACGCCGTCCTCACCCGCGCCGCGCGCTTCCTGCACGGCATCAGCGAGACGCGCGGCATGGACTCGACGGCGGTGGAGGACGCGGACGCCCTCGACGACCTGGACGACGAGCCGCGCTTCGCCACCTGCCTGTACGTCGAGGTCGACCCGGCGAACGGGACGCTGGAGATCGCCCGCGCCGGGCACCCCGAACCGGCGGTCCGGATGGCCGACGGCACGATGCTGCGCCGCTCCGTCGCGGGCGGCCTCCCGCTCGGCATCGACCCCGACGCGGACTACCCGACGACGCGGCTCGTCCTCGAACCCGGCGAGACGATCATGATGTGCACGGACGGCCTCATCGAGACCGGCGGGCACGACCTCGACACCGGCTGGCGGCGGCTGCGGCGCGCCGTCGAGTCGTACGAGGGCGACGACGTCGAGGGCCTCGCGGACGCGCTGCTCGGCGCCGTCCACGGGCCGGGCGCGGAGCAGGACACGGGGCCGCTGCGACCGCTCCACGAGGACGACATCGCCGTCCTCCTGCTGCGCCGCGCGCTCATCGGCTCCTCCAGCCGGCTGCGCCACCCGCGCGGGCGCCGCGCGATCCTCTCCGTCGCGCAGGCGGAGCCGGAGCGGGTGGCGGGGGCGCGGCGGCAACTGCGCGACCTGCTGCACGACTGGCCGGAGCGCGAGCAGGTCGACTCGGCGGTGCTGATGTGCTCCGAGATGCTCACGAACGTGCTCGTGCACACCGAGGGAGACGCCCTCCTCATCGCCTCCGTGACGGGGCCGCCGGGGGCGCGCCGGATGCGCGTCGAGGTCATCGACGACGACGACACGCTCCCGCACCGCCGCGACCCGGGCGAACTGGCCTCCTCGGGGCGCGGCCTGGTGCTGATGGAACTGCTCGCGGACGACTGGGGGGTGTCGCCGCGGGGCGAGGGGAAGTCGATCTGGTTCGAGCTGCGGGAGGAGGAAGAGGAGGAGGACGAAGACGGCGGGGACGGGGACGTGGAGGGCGTGGGCGAGGGCGGCGGGGCGGACGCGGACGACGGCGGCGCGGAGGGCGCGGGGCGCGAGGAGCCGTGACGAGGTGGGGGTCCGGGACCCCCGTGCGGTCCCGGACCCCTATCCGTACCGTAGAGCGTTACGGACCGTTTTATGTGATTTAACGGTGAACCGTTCAGGGAGTGTCGCCCGCCTCCCCCGCGCTCGCGCCGCCGCCCTCGCCCCCGTACCGCTGCCGCAGCTCCCGGAAGATCCCGAACGCGGCGGCGGTCAGCGGGACCGCGAGGAGCATCCCGAGGATGCCCGCGAGCGAGGCGCCCGCCGTGATCGTCACCATGACGACGGCCGGGTGCATCTGCACGGTGCGGCTCTGCACGACCGGCTGGAGCAGGTGCCCTTCGAGCACCTGCACCGCGAGCACGACCCCGAGCACCCACAGCGCGATGACGAAGCCCCGGTCCGCGAGGGCCACGAGGATCGCGACGGCGCCGGAGAGGAACGCGCCGAGGTAGGGGATGTACGCGCCGAGGAAGACGAGCGCGCCCAGGCCGAGCGCGCCCGGCACCCCGAGGACGAGCAGGCCGATCGTGATGAACGTGGCGTCGATGAGCGCGATGATCGTCGTGCCGTGCATGAAGCCCGCGACCGCCTGGTACGCGCGCCGCGCCATCGCCTCCACGAGGTCGGAGCTGCCGCCGGGCGACAGTTCGCGCAGGGCGTGCAGCGCGCGGCCCGCGTCGCGCAGGAAGAAGAACATCAGGAGCAGCGCGAGCACGGCCGTCGCCACGAAACTGCCCACGACGCTGAGGCCGTTGATCACGCCGGTCGCCGCCGTGCCGCCGAACTTGTTGAGCAGTTGGCGGGCGTTGTGCGTGATGTCGTCGAGCGAGGCGTCCTCGGCGCCGACCCACGAGGCCGCGTCCTCGTAGCCGCTGCGGATCGAGTCGAGGATCTGCTGCCCGTTGTCGACGATCGCGCTCGTCACGATGTACCCGGCCCCTCCGACCGCCGCCACGACGGCCGCGCACGTGATCCCGGCCGCGAGCGAGCGCTGCACGTGCGCGCGCCCCACGAGCAGCGAGTGGAGCGGGCGCAGCAGCGCGGTCCCGAGCACGGCGAGCAGGATCGGCGTGACCGCGGTCTTCAGCTCCACGCACAGCCAGATCGCGACGGCGGCGACCCCGGCGGCGAGGAGGACGAGCACGCACCAGGCCCCGAACCTGCGCATCGGCTCGGGCAGCAGCTCTGCGGCGGACTTCGCGGACGGGGGCGGTACGGACATGGGCCCAGCGGACCACGGAGCGGGCCCGCGAGGCGCGAAGCCATGCCGGGCGGGAGGGCGGAAGGGGCGTCGCGGCGGGCGGGGAGCGACGGGAACGGGGAATGCGGTACGGCCGGACGGGTCGGGCCGATCGCCGTATCCTTGCACCACGGGAAGGAGCCGTTGATGAGCGTCGACGCGATCGTGCGGACCGTGTTCCCCGAGGGATACACGGTCTTCTTCGGTGCCGATGAGAAAGTGATCATGACTCCGCAGAGCGAAGAGCACTCCAGCACGATCCGCTCGATGCAGATCGACACGCTCGCTCTGGGTCGTCACGCGAAGGTGACGTCCGACGTGTACCTCGACTTTCCCGCCGACGAGAACTCCGCCCCGGACCTCGCGATCCTCCGGGAGGACGCGCGCAAGGACGGCAAGCGGTACAGCTTCGAGGACGTCCTCCTGATCTGCGAGGTCGTCTCCGTCTCCTCGGCCCGCAAGGACTACGACGACTGCACCGCCAAGTACGGCCGCTACGGCATCCCCGTCTACCTGGTCGTGGACCCCTACGCGCAGGAGGTCGTGGTACACACCCAGCCGAACGGAACCGGCTACATCGCCGCGTACACCCATAAGTACGGCACCGGCAAGCTCCCCATCGACCTCGCGGACGGCCGCACCTTCACTCTCGACCTCGACGCGCTCCCTCGCCCCTGAGCGCGCCGGCACCGGCGGCCGGGTAGCGGACGAGGAGGATCGCTTCCGTGTCGCCGGACGTGGCGCGGTAGAGGTGCGGGACATCGGCGGGCCAGGTGTGCGCGTCGCCGGGGGTGAGCCGTACGGGGGCAGTGGCGGTGCCGGCGAGGACGGTGCCGGCCAGGACGGTCAGGTGCTCGCGAGTGCCGGGGGCGTGGGCGGCCGAGCATTGCGCGGCCCCGGCGCGGACCCGTACGCGGTACGTCTCCGTGACGGCCGCGTCGTCCTCGTACCGGTCGAGGAGGCGGGCGTCGACGGCGGCGCCGGACGTCGTGGCGGCGCGGGGGCCGAGCACGGTCGTCAGGGGGACGCCGAGCGCGGTCGTCACCGCGTACAGCGTCTCCAGCGTCGGGTTCCTCGTCCCCGCCTCCAGCCCCGACAGCGTCGCCTTGCCGAGGCCGGATCGGCGCGCGAGCGCGGAGAGCGAGAGCGCGCGCGCCTCGCGCAACTCCCGGATACGCGCGCCCACTTCGACGGCCTGACCGGTCAAGGCGACTCCTTCGGAAAGCGGTTTGGTCCCTCGTACCCCGTCCCCTATCGTTCCATATACGGAACGCACCTTGCGAAGGAGCCCCTTCATGGACACCACCGAGCCGACCACCACCCCCCTGCCCGCCCGCTGCGCCCCCGTCGTCGCCGCGCTCGCCGCGCACGGGATCGCGGGCGAGGTACGGGTACTGGGCGAGCCGGCGCCGACGGCGGCCGCCGCCGCGGCGGCGCTCGGCTGCGAGGTCGGGGCGATCGCGAACAGCCTGGTCTTCGTCTCGGACGGCGAACCGGTCCTCGTCCTGACGAGCGGCGCGCACCGCGTCGACACGAAGGCGCTCGCGGCCCGCTGGGGGCGCGGCAAGCTGCACCGCGCGAGCCCCGAACAGGTCCGTACGGCCACGGGCCAGGCGATCGGCGGCGTCGCCCCGGCCGGCCACCCCGCCCCGCTCCCCACGGTCGTCGACGCGGCACTCACGGCGTACGACGAGGTCTGGGCGGCGGGCGGCCACCCGCACACGGTCTTCCCCACGACGGCCGCGGAACTGCTCCGGCTGACGGACGGCGTGCTGCTCGACGTGACGGCCTGAACGCGACGGCGGAATCCCGCCAGCGCCGATCCGCGTCCTCCACAACCATCAATCCCATGAACGGACTTGAGGGAAAAACGGCTCTGGTGACCGGTGGTTCGCGCGGGATCGGGGCCGCCGTCGTGCGGCGGCTGTCCGCCGAGGGGGCGCGCGTGGCGTTCACGTACGTGCGGGAGGAGGCGCGGGCGGCGGCGCTCGCGAAGGAACTCGACGGGCCCGCGCTCGCGCTGCGGGCCGACAGCGCGGACCCGGCGGCGGTGCGGGGCGCGGTGGCGGAGACGGTACGGGCCTTCGGCGGCCTCGACGTCCTGGTCAACAACGCGGGCGCGTTCCACGTGGGGGCGCTCGAAGAGCTGGGGGACGCGGAGATCGGGCAGTCCCTCGCGGTCAACGTCCGCGCCCCCTACGAGGCGGCCCGCGCCGCCGCCCCGCACCTCCCGGAGGGCGGCCGGATCATCACGATCGGCAGCAACACGGCCGTCCGCGTCCCCTTCCCCGGCTTCGCCCTCTACGCGATGAGCAAGACGGCGCTCCTCGGCCTCACGAAGGGCCTCGCCCGCGAACTCGGCCCGCGCGGCATCACCGCGACCCTCGTCCACCCGGGCCCCACCGACACCGACGCCAACCCCGCCTCCTCCCCCCAGGCCCCCACGGTCGCCGCCCTCACCGCCCTCGACCGCTACGCCGCCCCGCACGAGATCGCGGCCACGGTGGCCTTCCTCTCCGGCCCGGACGCCACGTACCTGACGGGCACGGAGATCACGGTGGACGGGGGGTGGGGGGCGTGAGGGGCTGAGGGGGCCGGGGGCTCGGAGGGCGGCCCGGCCTCGTACCCCCCGCACACACCGAGACCCCCGCCCGGAAGGGGCGGGGGTCTCGTGGCGGAGGCGGGTGCGCACCGGAGCCCGAGGGGGGCGTGGCTCCGGTGGCACCCGGTCCTTGGGGTGGACGCGGGGCGGCTCGGGTCAGGGATTGCCCCGGTCCAGGTCTGCGAGCGCCGTGGCGCGAGGCGCCGGGCGCGGTGAGCGCGAGGCGGCCGTCGTGCGAGGCGTCAGTGGCGGAAGGCGTCCTTCGTCTTCTCCTTCGCCTGCCGCATGTCACCGCGGGAGCGTTCGACGCCGCCCTCGGCCTGGAGCCGCTCGTTGCCGACGAGCTTGCCCGCCGTCTCCTTCGCGGCGCCCTTCACGCGCTCCGCGCGGGCGGTCGACTTCTGGTCCGTATGGTGCGCGTGCTTGCCGTGCTTCGCGGCCATGATCGTGCTCCTTCGCTTCGGGCTGTGAGCCGTATCGCTGACACCGACCGCGTGCCCCGCCCCTCGCGCCTCACACCTCCCGGCCCGTGTCCATTTCGCGGACACCTCCGAGGACGTACGCATCTTGTATCTATGCTGTGCGCATGCCCTCCGTCCCCACGGCCGCCCCCTCCGCCGACCCGCAGCCCAAGCCACCCAGACAACCCCCCGCCGCCGACCGCGTCTACGCGCACGTCAAGCACCGCATCCTCGACCGCAGCTACGCCGGCGGCACCCTCCTCACCGAGGGCGAGGTCGCCGACGAGGTCGGCGTCTCGCGCACCCCCGTACGGGAGGCGATGCTGCGCCTGGAGGTCGAGGGCCTGCTCAAGCTCTATCCGAAGAAGGGCGTCCTCGTCCTGCCCGTCTCCGCGCAGGAGATCGAGGACGTCGTCGAGACGCGGCTGCTCGTCGAGCAGCACGCGGCGCGCAAGGCCGTGCCCGCCTCGCCCGCCCTCCTCACCCGCCTCGAAGAGCTGATCGCCGAGCACGCGCGGCGCGCCGAGTCGGGCGACTACGAGGGCGCCGCCGCGAGCGACCGCTGCTTCCACGCCGAGATCGTGCGTAGCGGCGGCAACGAGATCCTCTCGCGCCTGTACGACCAGCTCCGCGACCGCCAGCTCCGCATGGGCGTCGCCGTCATGTACGCGCACCCCGACCGCACCACGAAGAACCTGCACGAGCACCGCGAGATCCTCGCCGCCCTGCGCGCGGGGGACGCCGCGGCCGCCGTCGACGTCGTCGAACGGCACGTCAGCTGGTTCCACACGCTCGCCCGCGGGGAGGTGCGATGACCGCGCAGTCGGTGCCCGCGCGTGCCACGCTCCCCGGCGATCCGCCCGGCGGCCGGGCGGCCGTCGCGATGTGGGGCGTCGGCGTCTCCGTCTACTTCGTCGCGATCATCTTCCGCACGTCGCTGGGCGTCGCGGGACTCGACGCGGTCGACCGCTTCCACGTCGGCGCCTCGGCGCTCTCGACGTTCTCCATACTCCAGCTCCTCGTCTACGCGGGGATGCAGATACCCGTCGGCCTCATGGTCGACCGGATGGGCACGAAGAAGGTGCTGTGCCTCGGCGCGGTCCTCTTCACCCTCGGCCAGCTCGGCTTCGCCTTCTCGCCGAACTACACGACGGGCCTGCTCTCGCGCGCGCTGCTCGGCTGCGGCGACGCGATGACGTTCATCAGCGTGCTGCGCCTGGGCAACCGCTGGTTCCCGGCCCGGCGCGGCCCCTTCGTCGGCCAGCTCGCCGGCCTCGTCGGCATGGCGGGCAACCTCGTCTCGACGCTCGTGATCGCCCGGCTCCTGCACGGCATCGGCTGGACGGCGGCCTTCGCGGGGAGCGCGGGACTCGGCGTCGTCGTCCTCGTCGTCACACTCCTCTTCCTCAAGGACCACCCCGAGGGCCACGAGCCACCACCCCTGCCCGCCGCGCACCGCGGCGCCGCCTACGTCCGCGCGCAGATCGCCGCGACGTGGCGCGAGCCGGGCAGCAGGCTCGGGATGTGGACGCACTTCACGACGCAGTTCCCCGCGATGGTCTTCCTGCTCCTGTGGGGCATGCCGTTCCTCGTCGAGCAGCAGGGCCTCTCGCGCGGCACGGCGGGGAACCTGCTCACGGTCGTCATCCTGTCGAACATCGTCGTGGGGCTCGTGTACGGGCAGCTCATCGCCCGCCACCACGGCGCCCGCGTCCCGCTCGTGCTCGGCACGGTGGCCGCGACGGCCCTGCTGTGGGCGCTGGTGCTGAGCTGGGGCGACACGGCCCCGATGTGGCTCCTCGTGCTACTGACGGCGGTCCTCGGCGCCTGCGGCCCGGCCTCGATGATCGGCTTCGACTTCGCCCGCCCGGCCAACCCGCCCGAACGCCAGGGCACGGCCTCGGGAATCGTCAACATCGGCGGCTTCACCGCCTGCATGATCCTGCTCCTGGCCATCGGCATCCTGCTCGACGCGACCGACGACAACTACCGCATCGCCTTCTGCGCGATCTTCGCGGTGGAGGCCCTGGGCGTCAGCCAGTTCCTGCGGCTGCGGGGCCGGGCCCTGCGCACCGAACGCGAGCGGCTGACGACAAGCAAGATCGAGGTCGTCCACGTACCCCAACAATCCAGCTCCTCCGGGGGCACCTCCCGGCCGCAGGCTGGGGGAACGTGAGGAGCGGAGTGGGGGGCGGAGCCCTGTAAAGAGGGGCCCGCCCCCGCTCAGGGCGTCACAGCGAAGTTGGCCAGGATCGCGGAAACCAGCTCCTCGTCCCCCTCCGACTTGACGTCATGCGCGGCCCGCTCCGCCGAGACCCGCCCGCACGCCAGCCGGAAATACGTCTCCCACTCCATGCTCAACGTGGCGATCGGCCCGAGCGACGGCGCCCCGTCCACCGTCCCCCGCCCCTCCGCGTCGACCCGTACCGTCCGCAGGAACTCGACGGGCCCGCCCACGTCGAAGACCACCGCGCTGCCGGCCGGAGCCCCCGCCCGCTTCGCGACCACCTTCGGCAGCCCCATCAGCAGCTCGTCCCGTGCGACATACGCCCCCGGCGAGTCCAGGTTCCCCGGCTGCCCGAGCGCGACGCGCAAGTCCTGCTCGTGCACCCACACGTCGAAGGCGCGCCGCCGCATGGCGACTTCGAGGGTCTGCTCGGTGCCGAGCGGCCCGCGCAGCACCGCGTCCGGCGCCCGGTTCTCGTTCCTGAGCTGCCGGTTGCGGCGGATGATCGTGTACTCCAGCTCGCCGAGCATCTCGGGAGCGGTGTGGTGGCGGCGGACGTCGACCTGCATCTCCATGTACCGCTGGTGCTCGGTACGGACGTGGTAGAGGTCGCGCGGCAGCGTGTGGATCGGGCGCGGGTCGCCGAGGATCTCGCAGTCCATGCCGATGACGTGCGAGATCAGGTCCCGCACCGACCAGCCGGGGCACGGTGTCGCCCGGTTCCAGTCCGCGTCCGCGAGGGGCTGCACCAGCGCGGATATCGCTTCCACGGAGTGGGACCAGGCGTCGGCATAGGTCTGAAGGCTGGGATGGAGGCTCACGGGACCCCTCGTGCGGTCGGTACGGCGCGGCGGTGGCCGCGGCAGGACATCAGGTCGTCAGGGACGGCTGGCGGGCGGTCAGGTCGGCGGCAGTGCTGCGCCGGTCGGTGCGCGGGTGCTCGGGGGCCGGGGGGAGAGAGCCCCCGGAAGAGCACAGTACGCCGCCGGGTGTCGCCCTGGCAGTGCTTTCGAGTGACGATGGTAGGCCGGAGTTGACGTCCCGCCCCACCCGGCGGTGGTACGGTGCGCCGCCGCACGACGGCACCGCGCCACGTATGCCCGGTACGCGCGTCCCCGTACGCCGGACGAACGCCTCCCCGCGCGCCCCGCACACGCTCCCCGGCCACCGCCCCCGCCGATCCGCCTCCCCGCGCCCAAGCCCCCGCTCCCGTACGCTCGGTGGCCATGGTGCAGGTACTGAGCAGCAGGATTCTGCTGCGCCCCACGGACCCCGACCGCTCCCGCGATTTCTACGGCCGCAGGCTCGGCCTCGCCGTGCACAGGGAGTTCGGCACGGGCGAGGAGCGCGGCACCGTCTACTTCCTCGGCAACGGCTTCCTGGAGGTCTCCGGCCGCTCCGCCGAACCCCCGTCCCCCGCACTCGGCATCTGGCTCCAGGTGCCCGACGCGGCGGCGGCGTACGAGGAGTTGCGCCGCGCCGGGGTGGAGATCGAGCGCGAGCCGCGCCAGGAGCCGTGGGGGCTCATCGAGATGTGGGTCCGCGACCCGGACGGCGTCCGGATCGCGGTCATCGAGGTGCCCGAGAAGCACCCCCTGCGCTGGCGCCCGTGACCGGCCTCAGTCGTCCTTCCCCTCCGCGAGCGCGATCACGCAGACGGTCACGGCGATGAGCAGCGCGGGGTCCACGTCCTCCCGCACGACCTGGACCCCGTACGTGTCGCGGACGGTGAACCAGCGCCGCGAGATCTGCGCGAGCAGTTCCCCGTCGTACTCGATCGCGAACTCGCGGTCGAGGATCTTGCCGCTCACGTCCAGCTCGGTCCCGTCCGCCATCTCCACGCGGAAGTGGTTGCGCAGGAGCGAGAGCCGCTTGCGCTTCACCCTGGCGAGGTGCTCGCCCTCCCGCTCGATGACCATCTCGCCCATGAGGCTGATCAGCTTCTTGTGGATGTCGACGAGCACGCGCCCCTGCTCGTCCTTCAGCTCGAAGGTCTGCCGGACCCGCATCGCCTTCCCGTCGACCAGGAAGACCTTGCGGCCCGACTCGTCCTCGATCCAGTAGTCGTCACCGATGGAGAACAGCCGCTCACGCACGAGGTATCTCATGGCCCTACGGCTACCCGATTTCCCGCCGGAAAGCGGAAGCGACGGGCGATGTTTCACGTGAAACATGACGTGGCCCACAGGAAGCCCGGCGATGTTTCACGTGGAACATCGCGATGTTCCACGTGAAACATCCGGGCCACGGATCGCCGCAGGTGAAGTGGCACCCTGGAGACCATGAACGACGCCTCTCCCGCGCCCGCCCGCCGTGCCCGTGTCCGCGCCCCCGAACTGGTCGGCAAGGGCGGCTGGCTCAACACCGGCGGCACCTCCTACTCACTCGCCGATCTGCGCGGGCGGATCGTGATCCTGGACTTCTGGACCTTCTGCTGCATCAACTGCCTCCACGTGCTCGACGAGCTGCGCGAGCTGGAGGAGAAGCACCGGGACACGGTCGTGATCATCGGGATGCACTCGCCGAAGTTCGTGCACGAGGCGGAGCACGCGGCCGTCGTGGACGCCGTGGAGCGGTACGGGGTCGAGCACCCGGTGCTGGACGACCCGGAGCTGGCCACCTGGAAGCAGTACGCCGTACGAGCCTGGCCGACGCTCGTCGTGATCGACCCCGAGGGCTACGTCGTCGCCCAGCACGCGGGCGAGGGCCACGCGCACGCGATCGCGACGCTGGTCGAGGAGCTGGAGGCGGAGCACGAGGCGAAGGGCACGCTGCGGCGCGGCGAGGGCCCCTACGTACCGCCCGAGCCCGTCGCCACCGACCTCCGCTTCCCCGGGAAGGCGCTGCGGCTGCCGGGCGGGACGTTCCTGGTCAGCGACACGACGCGGCACGCGCTCGTGGAACTGGAGGCGGACGGCGAGACGGTGCGGCGGCGCATCGGCAGCGGGGAGCGCGGGCTGCTCGACGGGAGCGCGGCCGAGGCGCGGTTCAACGAGCCGCAGGGCCTCGCGCTGCTCCCGGACGGCGCCGTCGTCGTCGCGGACACGGTCAACCACGCGCTGCGCCGCGTGGACCTCGCGAGCGGTGAGGTCGCGACGCTCGCCGGGACGGGGCGGCAATGGTGGCAGGGCGAGCCGGTCGCGGGCGCGGCGCGCGAGATCTCGTTGTCGTCGCCGTGGGACGTGGCGTGGTTCGACGGCAAGGTGTGGATCGCGATGGCGGGCGTGCACCAGCTGTGGACGTACGCCCCGGAGGCCGGGACGGTGCGCGCGGCGGCCGGCACGACGAACGAGGGCCTGGTCGACGGCCCGGCGGACGAGGCATGGTTCGCGCAGCCCTCGGGGCTCGCGGTGAGCCCCGACGGCGAGCGGCTGTGGATCGCGGACGCGGAGACGAGCGCGGTGCGCTGGATCGACCGCGCGGGCACGGTCCGTACGGCGGTCGGCACCGGCCTCTTCGACTTCGGGCACCGCGACGGCGCGGCCGGTCAGGCGCTCCTCCAGCACCCGCTGGGCGTCACGGCGCTCCCGGACGGCTCGGTGGCCGTCGCGGACACGTACAACCACGCGCTGCGCCGCTACGACCCGGCGAGCGACGAGGTGACGACCCTCGCGACCGACCTGCGCGAGCCGAGCGCGGCGGTCGTGGACGGCGAGGAGATCGTCGTGGTCGAGTCGGCGCGCCACCGCCTGACCCGGCTGCGGCTGCCCGAGGAGGCGGTACGGGTCGAGGCGGTCGCCCACCGCACGCGGCGGGCGGCGACCGAGGTGACCGCCGGGAAGCTCGCGCTGGACGTCATCTTCCAGGCCCCGACGGGCCAAAAGCTCGACACCCGCTACGGCCCCTCGACGCGCCTCCTTGTCTCGTCCACGCCCCCCGAGCTGCTGCGCGCGGGCGAGGGCGCGGGCACGGACCTCGCCCGCGAGCTGGAGCTGAACCCGGAGATCACGGAGGGCGTCCTGCACGTGTCGGCGATGGCGGCTTCGTGCGACGACGCCGAGGACAATGAATATCCCGCGTGCCACGTGCACCAGCAGGACTGGGGCGTCCCGGTGAAGCTCGTCGCGGAGGGCGGCGAGACGCGGCTGGCGCTGGTGCTGGCGGGGCTGGACGGCTGAGGCGGAGGGCCTACGGGGGCGGTCCGTTCGCCAGGGGGCGGCCCGTGCCCGTACCCCCGGCATCCTCACGCCGCCGCGCGCCCCCGTACACGCCACCGGCCGTCACCGAGAGCGGTGACGGCCGGTCAGGGGAGCGGCGGAAGCTGCGGGAGGAAGGCCCCGTCAGTAGCCGCCGTGCTCACGACGGATGCGCTCCTCCTCGGTCATCGGCTGCGAGGTGATGATCGGCGCGCCACCGGTGGTGGTGATCATGCGCCGCTTGCGCGCGATACTCGTGAAGGTCACGACGCCGATGATGCCGACGACCATGAGGATCACGCCGACCAGGCTCAGATCGAGCCCGCTGACGTGCCAGTCGGTCGCGAAAGCGAGGATCGCGCCGACCGCGATCAGGATGATGCACCCACCAAGTCCCATGACGAGCCTCCTTGTTGCCGTCCGTTCCGCACGGGTACCCCCGGGGGCGCACCGCACACGGCCGTGCGCCCCGCAAGAGCCCCGCGGCGGATGCGGGCGACGGGAGCCTCAGCCCTCCAGGAACGCCACCAGCGTGTTCGCGAGGTAGTACGGGTCCTTGTCCCCGCACAGCTCCCGCACGCTGTGCATGGAGAGGATCGCGACGCCGATGTCGACCGTCTTGATGCCGTGGCGCGCGGCCGTGATGGGGCCGATCGTCGTGCCGCACGGCATCGAGTTGTTCGACACGAAGCTCTGGTACGGGGCCCCGGCGCGCTCGGCGGCGGCGACGAAGACGGAGCGGCCCGCGCCGTCCGTGGCGTAGCGGTTGTTGACGTTGACCTTGAGGATCGGGCCGCCGTTGACGCGCGGGTGGTGCGTCGGGTCGTGCTTCTCGGCGTAGTTGGGGTGCACGGCGTGGCCCGTGTCCGAGGAGAGGCTCACCGAGGAGGCGAGGGCGCGGGCGCGGTCCTCGTAGGAGCCGCCGCGGGAGGCCACCGAGCGCTGGATGACGTTGCCGAGGAGCGGCCCGTCCGCGCCCGTGTCGGACTGGGAGCCGGTCTCCTCGTGGTCGAAGGCGGCGAGGACCGGGATGGAGGACAGCTCGCCGGAGCGGGACGCGGCGATGAGCGCGGCGACGCCGGAGTGCACCGAGAACAGGTTGTCCATGCGGGGGCCCGCGACGAACTCGTTCTCGCGCCCGAGGTAGGCGGGCGCCTCGACGGGATACGCGAGCAGGTCCCAGCCGGTGACGCTGCCCTCCTCCAGCCCCGCCTCGCGCTCCGCGAAGGCGATCAGCTCGCCCTCGTGCCCCTCGCCGAGGCCCCAGACGGGCTGGAGGTGGCGCTGCCGGTCGAGCTTGAGGCCGTCGTTGACGCCCCGGTCGAGGTGGACGGCGAGCTGGGGGACGCGCAGCAGGGGGCGGTCGACGGTGAGAAGCTTCGTCGAGCCGTCGCGCAGACTGAGCCGGCCCGCGAGGCCGAGGTCGCGGTCGAGCCAGGAGTTGAGCAGCGGGCCGCCGTACAGCTCGACGGCGACCTGGCGGAAGCCGTGCGCGGAGAAGTCGGGCTGCGGCTTGACGCGCAGGCCGGGGGAGTCGGTGTGCGCGCCGACGATGCGGAACGGCGTGTGCGCCTCGACGCCCTCAGGGACGAACCAGGCCACGAGCGCGCCGCCGCGCAGCACGTACTTGCCGCCCGGCGTGCCCTCCCACGCCGCCTCCTCGGCGACCTGCTGGAACCCGGCCCCGTCCAGGCGCCGCGCCGCCTCGGCGACGGCGTGGTACGGCGTGGGGGACGCCGCGAGGAAGGTCAGGAGGTCGTCGGTGTGCGTCCGGTCGAACGGCGCGGAGGCGGGGGCGGAAGTGCTGGTCGTCATGGGGAGAGCCTAACGAGGGGGGTGGAGGCGGGGGCGGGACGCCTGAGGCGCGCTGCCGCAGGACAGACCCCCACCCACCCGGGGGGCTCCCCTGTAACCATTCTTTCGCACCCCGCAACCCCCCAGCCCCCCTCCCGCCCAATCTGTGGATAACTTCGCCGAAGTCGCAAAACGCCTCACCCCTTCGAGCGAAACCGTCCGAGCAATGCGGCTTCGAGCGAACGCGCCACGCGAACGCCCCCTGGGCGCACGACCCGACCGGCCGCACCCGGCACGCACGAGCCCCCCGGCACGCACGAGCCCCCCCCGGCACGCGGGAACGCCCGCCCCCAGCGAACGCCAACGCCCGCCCCCGACAAACGCGAACATCCGCCCCCGGCGAACGCGAACACCCGCCCCCAGCGAACGCCAACGGCCGCCCCCGACAAACGGGAGCGGCCGATCGCGCCGAAGCCTCAGCGCTCTGCGCGCACAGGGCTCAGAACGCCTCCTCCGGCAGGTCCATCAGCTCCAGGTCCGTCGACTCGGCAAGCGCCCGCTCGACCGCGACGCGGGGCAGGATGTTGGCCGCGAAGAACTTGGCGGCCGCGATCTTGCCCTCGTAGAAGTGCTTGTCCTTCGAGGAGGCCGAGGCGAGCTTCTCCTCGGCGACGGCCGCGCCGCGCAGCAGCAGGTAGCCGACGACGACGTCACCGGCGGCGAGCAGCAGGCGCGAGGTGTTGAGGCCGACCTTGTAGATCTCGCGGGCGTTCTCCTGGGTGGCGGCGAGCTGCGTGAGCATCGCGCCGACCAGGGCCTCCAGCTCACCGGCGGCCTTCGCCAGCTCACCGCGCGCGGCGGCCAGCGTCTCGCCGCCGGGCCCGACCGCGAGGAACTTCTTGATGTCCTCCGCGACGGAGTTCAGCGCGGCGCCCTGGTTGCGGACGATCTTGCGGAAGAAGAAGTCCTGGCCCTGGATCGCCGTCGTGCCCTCGTAGAGGGTGTCGATCTTGGCGTCCCGGATGTACTGCTCGACCGGGTACTCCTGGAGGTAGCCGGAGCCGCCGAAGGTCTGGAGCGACTGCGCGAGCTGCTCGTAGGACTTCTCGGAGCCGTAGCCCTTGACGATCGGGAGGAGCAGGTCGTTGAGGGCGTGCAGCTCGGCGGCGTCCTCGCCCGCGGCCTCCTTGACGGCGATCGAGTCCTGGACGGCGGCGGTGTGCATGACGAGCGCGCGCATACCCTCCGCGTACGCCTTCTGCGTCATGAGCGAGCGGCGCACGTCGGGGTGGTGCGTGATGGTGACCTTGGGCGCGGTCTTGTCGGTGAAGTTCGCGAGGTCGGGACCCTGCACGCGCTCCTTGGCGTACTCCAGCGCGTTGAGGTAGCCGGTGGAGAGGGTCGCGATGGCCTTCGTGCCGACCATCATGCGGGCGAACTCGATGATGCGGAACATCTGGCGGATGCCGTCGTGCTTGTCGCCGATGAGCCAGCCCTTGGCGGGGTGGCGGTCGCCGAAGGTCATCTCGCACGTGTTGGACGCCTTGAGGCCCATCTTGTGCTCGACGTTCGTCGCGTAGACGCCGTTGCGCTCGCCCAGCTCGCCGGTCTCCCAGTCGAACTCGTACTTCGGCACGAGGAAGAGCGAGAGGCCCTTGGTGCCGGGCTTGCCGCCCTCGGGGCGCGCGAGAACGTAGTGGAGGATGTTCTCCGACATGTCGTGCTCGCCGGACGTGATGAAGCGCTTCACGCCCTCGATGTGCCAGCTGCCGTCGGCCTGCTCGATCGCCTTCGTACGGCCCGCGCCGACGTCCGAACCGGCGTCCGGCTCGGTGAGGACCATGGTCGAGCCCCACTGCCGCTCGACGGCGATCTCCGCGACCTTCTTCTGCGCCTCGTTGCCCTCGTCGAAGAGGATGCCGGCGAAGGCCGGCCCGGAGGAGTACATCCAGATGGCCGGGTTGGCGCCGAGGATGAGTTCCGCGTACGCCCAGATGAGGGAGCGCGGGGCGGTGGTGCCGCCGATCTCCTCGGGCAGGCCGAGGCGCCAGTACTCGGAGTCCATGAACGCCTTGTAGGACTTCTTGAACGTCTCCGGTACGGGCGCGGTGTTCGTCTCGGGGTCGAAGACGGGCGGGTTGCGGTCCGCGTCGGCGAAGGACTCGGCCAGCTCGTTCTCGGAGAGCCGGGCCAGCTCGGCGAGGATCGACTTCGCGGTCTCGGCGTCCATCTCGGCGAAGGGACCCGAACCGTAGACCTTGTCGCGGCCCAGGACCTCGAAGAGGTTGAACTCGATGTCTCGGAGATTCGACTTGTAGTGCCCCACGGCGACGGCTCCCTTGCGCGGTACGGGGAGGCTGCCCTCCACCCGGACGTATCAGACATACAAGCCGATATCAGTACGGGATGCCCACGCGCACGCGTACCTGTACCGGCTGGTAGCTACGATGATGCTACCCGCGAGTAATAAGACGCAAGCCCTGACGGCCCGGGCGAATGAGGAAGTCGTCACTCCGGCCCCCGGAGCCCGCTCCCCTCACGGCCCTCCCGGCCCCCGTACCACCTCGGTACTCTTTCCCCCATGTACGGCTACGACCCGAACGCGGGCGCCCAGCAGCAGTACGCGCAGCCGCCGCAGCAGCCCCAGCCCGGCGGCTACGGCCAGCAGCAGGACACGTACGGCCAGCAGCAGCCCCCGCTCTACCCCGAGCCGTCCCCGCCCTCCCTCGCCGAGGCGGTCCGCGCCTTCACGACCGGCCAGTTCACCTCGGACGACTTCCAGCAGATCTTCGCCGCGTCGAAGGTCTACTGCCCGCGCGGCGACACCCCCGGCTTCCTGGCCCTGCACAACACGCAGCAGCCCGTGATCCCGATGTTCACCTCGCTGAAGGAACTGCGCCGCTACGCGGGCAAGGACTCGAAGTACTTCGTGATCACGGGCGCGGAGGTCCTGGACCTCCTCCCCACCGGCTACGGCTTCGTCCTGGACATGGAGGGCGAGCACCGCATCGTCTTCGACGCGAAGGCGGTCGAGGAGATGGTCGAGTACGCGATGCGAAGGATGTACGGCTGACACCCTCCCCCCGGGGACGCACGCGGGCGCCGGGCGCGGGCGGCCGGGCCTCAGCCTGACCGCGCCTCGCGGGTCCGGCGCCAAGGCTCAGGCCGCGGGCGGCACGAACACGCAGAACTCGTTCCCCTCGGGATCTTGCATGACGTGCCAGGGGACGCCCTTCTCCACGTCGGGCTCCGCGACGACCCGCGCACCCAGTCCGCGCAGCCGCTCGACATCCCCGTACACGTCGATGTGCATCCGGTTCTTGACCACCTTGCCCTCGGGCACGGGGCACACCCAGATCAAGGGTCCGCCTCCCGCCGCGTCGACGATGGCCACCGGCTCCCCGGCCGGCCCCTCGCCCTCCCGCCGCACATACCCCATCGCGGCACACCACCAGTCGGCGAGCGCCTGATGATCCCGCGCGTCCAGACAGAGATCCTTGAACCGGGCGGGCGCGGTCTTCGAGGAAGAGGTCATGCGCCCAGCCTGCCCGCGCCCGCCCCCCGGCCACCACCCCTTTGCACCACCGCGCCCCCCAAGCCCGCCCGATCGAGGCCCCGTTCACCGCGATCGACAGTAATGTCCCTCTTTGTACCGCTCCTTGACGGGGCACGGACCAGCAGAGGGGAAGACCGGAGTGAACCGGGCCAAGATCCTGGCGAGCGCGTTCGCCGCCACCGCCGTATGCGCCGCGCTGACCGCCACCCCGGCGACGGCGTCGACCGGCGCGGGCGTCCGCGCGGCGGCCGGCGACCCCGCGTACAAGATCCTCAAGCACCTCGACTACTCGGGCCCCGGGAAGGCTTCGCTGCGCGCCGGGTACTACGACCGCGCGCGGGACAAGGGCTTCGGCTGGAACAAGGTCAAGAAGAAGCACAACATCACGAAGTACTCGGCCGTGGAGTTCATCGCGAAGTCGCCGAACCGCGACCGCGTGGGGAAGACGACGACCTACCACCTGACCGGATACGCCGGTAAGTACCGCTGCCGGAACGGCGTGTGCAAGCTCGAAAAGCAGTACAAGATGATCCTCTCGGTCAACCAGAAGGTGCTGCGCGACGGCCAGGACAAGGGCGTGATCACCATGTACTGCAAGGGCGTCGTCCGCTGCCCGAACTGGGTCAGCACGACCCTGGCCAAGGAGAACAAGCGGTCGGCGGCCCCCGCCGGGAACGACGAGTACGTCAGCTCGTACACCCCCTTGGCGAACCGTCTGAACGACCCCGCCCGGTCCGCCCCGCATGACCGGTGACGCGGACAGCGCGTTCCTCACCCACGCCTCGGAGGCCGCCTTCGACCTCGGCGAGGACCGCTTCCGGCTCACCACGCTGCGCATCCACCCCCGATCCGTCGCGTTCACCGAGACCGAGGGCCCCGCGCAGCCGCCCGTCTACCGCGAGGGCCCGCCTCCCGGCACCGGCCGCGAGGCGCGCCGCACGTACGACTGGCAGCCTGCCGCAGCGGCGCCGGCCTGGATGAACATGGCCTGGCTCCTGGACGACCTCGCGGCCTGGGTCGGGCAGATGGCGGAGGACCACGTCGTACTGGCGGGCGTCGAGTCCCCCGAGCCGGACTGGTGCGACGTCCTGGTCCGCGACGGCGACACCCCGTACCGGGCCCGCCTCGCTCTGGCCGCCCGGGACGAGGTCCTGGACTATCCCGGTATGTACCTCCGCGAACTGTTCGCCGAAGGCCGCCACCGCGACCACCTGGCGGAGAACGGGACACTGGTCGATCTGCGCGGCGTTCTCTGACCCCTCCGGACCGCCGTCCGCCCACCGACGGCCCCGGTGGGCGCACGTCACCTCCGATAGCACCGCGCCACCTCCCCGAAGGCGGCCTTGGGCTCCCACGCCATGTCGGGGTAGGCCCGCCCCCGGCGCCCTTCGAGGAGTTTCACGATTCCCAGCCCGGCCCGGTCGAGGTCGTCCCGGGGATCGCCGTCCGGGCGGTGCGGATAGCCGGCCAGGGCGAAGAGGAACACGAACGCGCTGTCCACGCCCTCGCTGTCGAAGATCTCCAGGAGTTCGCCCAGATACGCGGCCTGGCCCGCCTCGTCCCGCTCGTAGACGCCGTTCAGCCGTATCGGCGCCCGGGTGTGCGGATCGTGCTCGACCACATCGAGCACCCGCCCGCCCCGGTCTCCCGCGCCCCGGTAGGCCGCGGTGCCGAAGCCGGTGATGGCGAGCGGCTTGGGTCCCCGGGCCAGTTCGCGCACCGCCCCACGGAACCGGTCGGCGACCTCGGCGGAACGGATCAGCTCGTACGTCACGATGTCGAAGGGCGTCCAGTCGACCTGCTCGAACTGGATGGCCGCGTACGTGAGCCGCCCCCGGAAGCGCGCGCGCACCGCGGTGGCGGCCTCGCGCAGGAACGCGTTGACGCGCACGCCCAGTTCGCCCATGGCCGCGCCGCGCCGCTCCGGCCGCCCCATCAGTCGCTCGACCCGCTCCCCGGGGTTCTCCCCGGGCAGGAACCCGCGGTTCATCACGCTCAGCTCGACCCCCGCGACGAACACGACCTCCGCTCCCTGCCGCCGGAGCCGTTCCGCTCGCTCGGCGCAGTCGCGGAAGAGCCCGAGGATCCGCTCAGCGTCCAGCTCCAGCGGATAGGGCGAGAACCACACCTCCAGGCCCAGCGCGGCGGCGGCACCGGCGGCCAGTTCCAGTCGCTCCGGGTCACCGCCGATGATCTGGACCGCGTCGCAGTGCAGGTCGTCGCGGATGACGGCCAGTTCGCGCCGGACCACCGCAGGGTCGAAGTGCTCGCGGGATGTCCGCCCGTGCACGACGAGCCCCGTGTCGTAGGTCATTCCTCGTGCCCGCATGGCGACGCCCCCTCGGTCCGTTCCGGTCGCGTCGAGACTGACAGAAAAAATGCGTGCACGCAAATTTGCGTGCACGCAGTATGTCGTGAGAGGCTGGGCGCCGTGACGACACCACCATCAGGACTGCGGGAACGGAAGAAGCAGGCCACACGCGAGGCGCTGCGCGAGGCGGCCCTGCGGCTGGCCGTGGAGCGCGGACCGGATCAGGTGCGGGTCGAGGACATCGCCGAGGCGGCCGGGGTCTCGCCGCGCACCTACAACAACTACTTCACCAGTCGCGAGCAGGCGATCGTCTCCGCCGTGACCGCCGACCGGGAGGCGCGGATCGCGGCGGCGATCGCGGCCCGGCCCCCGGGCGTACGCCTGGCCGACGTCGTCACCGAGGCGGTGGCCGAGCAGTACGCGCACACCGGCGAGCGCCAAGAGCGGGCGCTCCTGCTGATCACCACCCGCCCCGCCCTGCGGGACGCCTTCCTCGACACCACCGGCGGCATCGAGCCCCCGCTCACGACGGTGCTCGCCGAACGCCTGGGGGACGCCGGAGGGCCCACGGCACGCGTTCTCTCCGCGAGCGTGGCGGCGGCGGTGCGCATCGCGCTGGAAAGCTGGCTCGCACCGTCCCAGGACGCGGAGGCCGCCGAGACCGTCTCCGGTGGGCTCGTCGTGCCCTCCGGCTCCCTGCCCGACCGACTCCGCGCGGCACTGGCCCCGCTCGCGCCCGCCTTCGACGCCGCCGAGGGGGCCGCCCAGCCGTGACCGATGCCCCGACAGGGGGTGGCGCCGCCGCTCCCGCGAGGGTGATCAGCCCCGAGTCAGGGCACGCGCGGGGACGCGCGGACGAGCCACACCCGGCGGTTTCCCAGGCAGCACCTGGACGTCCCGCCCCACCCGGACAGCGGCCAGGAAGCCGGCGAAGGCGGGGCGGCCGAACTCGACCACCGGGCCATCGTCGGCGGCGGTTTTGCTGTCGCGGACGGGGATGGTGGGTTCGGACACGGCCAACTCGACGCAGGCGCCGCTGTTGCCGCCGCTGTAGCTGGACTTGATCCATGTGCGGGTCATGACGGGCCTCCTCAGGCTGGGTTGCTTTACGGGGCTTCCCACGGTTCGGTACGACGAAGCCCGCCGCCCCGGGCGTGGGGCAGCGGGCTCGTGTGCGTTCGGGGTCAGCTCTCGCGGACCGCGCCGAGGAAGGTGGCAAAGGCCGGGCGCGCGAACTCAATGACCGGGCCACCGTCGGCGCGCTTGCTGTCGCGGACCGGGACACCGGCCAGGCCCAGCGCGATCTCTACGCAGTCCCCGCCGCTGGCCCCGCTGTAGCTCGACTTGGTCCACTGGCTGGGTCGTACCTGCGTCATGAATCATGCTCCTTCAACATCGCACGGAGAATGTCCACCGAGACTTCTCTACTCGCGGCGGTCATGCGCAGACGCTCGCAGATCTCGACGGTAACTGCTAGCGCCGCAGGGCTGTAGTCCACCTGCCCGCCCGTAGGCGATTCGGAATAGACGATGTCAGGATTCTTGCCCTCCATGGTGAACATCGTGAAGGGGACGTGGCACGGTGACGCCCCAGCCGAGAAGGGCAGAATTTGGAGGATGACGCGCGGTCGTTTCGCCACCTCCAGCAGATGCTGGATCTGTTTGCGCATGACCTCCGGACCACCCACGGGGGTGTGCAACACGCCCTCATGGATGAACAGCCACACACTGCGAAGCGTGGGCCTGTCCCACTGCTTTTTACGCTTCATGCGCTCAGCGACGAGTGCACGGATCTGCTGATCGTCCCTGCTCGGCGAACCCGCGCGAAAGACGGCCTCCGCGTACTCCTCGATCTGGAGAATGCCCGACAGGAAGACGGCGGAGAAGCTCGTGATCCGTACCGCTTGTCGCTCCAAGTCACGGTATGGCCCGAACCACTCCGGCTGCGCTTCCTCCTCAAGCATTCGCTTCAAGATGTCCTGGTAGACCTCGCCCGTTTTGGCGACGGCGTCCATGGCCGCCGCGAACGCCAGCGACGGCGGCGAGGTGCCGTTCTCCACCTTGGCGATCTGGGCTTGTGAGTAGTGGAGCAGTGCGGCGAAGGCCCGTTGCGAAAGCCCCAGGCGCTCGCGGAGCTTCTGCACCTCGGTCTTGAACGTCCAAGTTGCTGGTGAGAAATCAGAGTTCGGATCCAGAGAATCGGTCATATGTTCCAACACCTCCCTCATGCTTACGCGTTGAAGCGATGCGCTGGCGATTCCGAATCGAATCACGCAGGTGGAATCGGTAGATAAGTACTCGACCCCTCCCCCCGGGCGCAAGCTATTGCCATGCCTCAGGAAACCCCTCACCCGAGGGTCACTCACTGCGTCGTCTGTACTCAACTCGCCCGCGAGGAGCGGGAGGCCGAGGCGCGCGGGGATTTCTCCCGGGCCGTCGACTGCCGCGTGCTGAGGGCCCGTCACCCGCGTCATCGGAGCGCCCGGTGATCGTCGTCTCGCTCGGCGGCGACGCCCACCGCGCCGTACTGCTCGGGCGGGCGCGGGTCGGGACGCCGGGGGACGCCGCCGCGTGGCTGCGCGGGGAGGCGCTGCGGCTCGCGGTGCGGCTCGATCCCGGGCCCCGTACGCGGTGGGCGGCGGCGCCCGGCCTCGTACGTCCCGCGTACGCACAGGCCTTGGACGCGCCGACCGCGATGCGGGAGTGGGCCGAGTGCGCCGAACAGGCGCGTGCGGTGCGGGCGTTGCTCGCCGAGGGGCATCCGTACATCCGCAGATTCCAGGACCCGGGCGGCTCCTGGTACGAACTGAACGCCGCCCCCGCAGAGAACGCAGGTATCCCTATGAACCAGCCATCGCCGGACGTGCCGCGCTGTGAGGCGACCGGGCAAGTGACGCAGATCGTGGCCGAGTTGGCCCAGGACGTGACGCGTACGCCGGGTGGCGCGCCCCGGGCCCGGGTCCGCTGCGCGCTCGCCCCGCACCTCACGTACGAGCACCAGGGGATCGTGCGCGAGCTGAGCGGGGAGGCGGGGCACGTATGGGGGACGTTCGGGGCGGCCGTGCCGGTGTGGCGCGTACGGGTCGCGCCGCCGTGCCCGCACTGGGCGGGCGCGCTGCGGTGCGGGCTGTACGAGGACCACCCGGGCGCGTGCGTACCCGCACGGCCGAGCGAACAGCCGGTCTGAGGCGGCGACCGGGCCGGGGCGGCTCGGTGCGAAAGGGCGGTGACCTGGGCGGACGTCACGTCGTTGGTCGGGGCAGGGTCCGCCCGGGGTGATCCGGGCCGACAGGACTGCCGTATCCAGGAGGAACGCCGTGTCCACTCTCCGCACCGTCCCCTTGCACAGGATCACCGGACAGGAGACCGGTCCGCCCCGGCCCGTCGAGCTGCCGGACGGGACCCCGGTGTGGCTCGTCACGCGGTACGACGACGTGCACCAGGTGCTCAACGACCAGCGTTTCGGGCGCGCGCCCGTCCAGGCGCCCGGGGCGCCGCCGCTCGGCGACAGCCCCAGTGTGCTCAAGAGCCGCGAGGCGATCGGGCGGCAGGACGGTGGCGCCCACCTGCGGCTGCGGCGGGCCGTCGGCCGGGCCTTCACGCCGCGCGCGGTCGCGCACCTGCGGCCGTGGGTCGCCGAGGTCATCGAGCAGTTGCTCGACGGGCTCGTCAAGCAGGGTCCGCCCGGCGACCTCGTCCGGGACTACGCCATGCCGCTGCCGTCGCTCGTGATGCACCGGCTGCTCGCCGTGGAGGAGGTTCCCTTCGAGACGATCTTCCACTGGTCGCAGCACGCCATGGCGGGCGCCAGCGCCGCCCGGGAGGAGGGCGACCGGGCACGGGCCGAACTGGCCGAGTTCGCGGGGGCGCTGCTCGCCGCGCGGCGGAAGGCTCCCGGCGACGACCTCGTCAGCTCCGTCGTCCTGGCCGCCGAGTCGGAGGGCGGCATTCCCGAGTCCGCGTTGGTCAATCTGATCTCCACGGTGATCATCGGGGGTCACGACACGACCATGACGATGCTCGGCAACTCCCTCCTCTACCTCCTGACCGAACAGCCCCTCGCCTGGCAGCGGCTGCGTACGGGCGAGGAGGCCGCCGCCGCGCTCACGGAGCGCCTGCTGCACCTGATCCCGATCGGCGATCCCGACGAGGGCGCCGGGCACCTCGTCACCGCCCGGGAGGACATCGGCGTCGGCGGGGTGACGATCCCGGCGGGCGCGCTCGTCTCGACGGACCGCCTCGCCGCCCACCACGATCCGGCGGTCTTCCCCGGCGACCCGCACGACCCCGAGGCGCTGTTCGCGCCACTGCCCCGGCCCACGCTCGCCTTCGGCGCGGGGCGGCACTACTGCGTGGGGACGTGGCTCGCGCGGGCCGAACTGCAACTCGGGCTGCACCGGCTCGCCGTCCGGCTGCCGGGGCTGCGGCTCGCCGTGGACGCCGAGGGGGTCGAGTGGCGGCACGGGTCGATCACGCGCAGCCCGGTGCGGCTGCCCGCGAGCTGGTGAGGGGGCGGGGCGGGGGCCTGCCGGGCCGGTGAGCGGCTGGGGCGGGGGCGGAGCGCGCTGGTGAACGGGCGGGACGGAGGCGGGACGGGCTGGTGAGCGCCTGCGGGTGAGCGGTTGTGGGGTGGCCGGTCGGGAGGGGCCGCGTGCGGGGAATGTCACGTCGCCGTGCGCGGTTCCTTCTGGCGGGAAGTTCGAGATTCAACTAATCTCGGTCGTGAAAGTTCGAGTTTCAACGGCTCGGACGAGTCGATCCGTGCACCCCGCGGATGAGAAGGAGACCGCCATGCCCGCCGTGACCGTGGAGAACCCGCTGACGCTGCCGAGGGTCACCGTGCCCGCCGAGGCACAGGCCCGTCCCGTGCTCGGGGTGACGACCGCGCCGAGCGGCTTCGAGGGGGAGGGCTTCCCGGTGCGCCGGGCCTTCGCCGGGATCGACTACCGGCACCTCGACCCGTTCATCATGATGGACCAGATGGGCGAGGTGGAGTACGGCGTCGGCGAGGCCAAGGGCACACCGTGGCACCCGCACCGCGGCTTCGAGACCGTCACGTACATCATCGACGGGACCTTCATCCACCAGGACTCCAACGGTGGCGGCGGCACGATCACCAACGGCGACACGCAGTGGATGACCGCCGGTTCGGGCCTGCTGCACATCGAGGCGCCGCCGGAGCAGCTCGTCATGAGCGGCGGCATCTTCCACGGCATCCAGCTGTGGGTGAACCTGCCCGCGAAGGACAAGATGAAGAACCCCGGCTACCAGGACATCCGCGGCGGGCAGGTCAAGCTCCTCACCACGCCGGACGGCGGCGCGCTGCTCCGCGTCATCGCCGGTGAGCTGGACGGCCACGACGGGCCCGGCATCACGCACACGCCGATAAGCCTCGTCCACGCGACCGTACGGCCCGGCGCCGAGGCGACGCTGCCGTGGCGCGAGGACTTCAACGGCCTCGCGTACGTGCTCGCCGGGCGCGGCACCGTCGGCCCCGAGCGCCGCCCCGTGCACACCGGGCAGGCCGCCGTCTTCGGCGCGGGCGGCTCGCTGACCGTACGGGCCGACGAGTCGCAGGACAGCCACACGCCCGACCTGGAGGTGCTGCTCCTCGGCGGGCAGCCGATCCGCGAACCGATGGCGCAGTACGGGCCGTTCGTCATGAACACCCGCGAAGAGCTCCAGCAGGCGTTCGACGACTTCCGGGCCGGCCGGCTCGGCAGCGTCCCCGCCGTGCACGGCATGTGAGCCGACGCGTTAAGCTGGACAAACGGGTGCACAAGCGCCGGGCAGGGGCGGTACGGCCGAAAGGCCACCGATCCCCACAGGACCGGGCGCCGCACCCCTCCGGTACGGAAGGCCGGGTGTCTCTCTCCCCCGTGGGCGCCCGGCCTTCCCCGTACCCGGACGCGGTCCGGCGCCTGGTTCTCGGCGGGCGGCCGGGTACACGGCGGGCGGCCGGGTTCGTGGCGGTCAGACGAGCAGGCGGACGACCGCTGCCACGCCGATCACGATGACCGTGGCCCGCAGGACGGTCGGGGAGAGGCGGCGGCCGATGCGCGCGCCGAGGAAGCCGCCGAGGATCGAGCTGACCGCGAGGATCGCGATGACCGCCCAGTCCACCGGGGCCACGACCGCGTAGATGATCCCGGCGACGAGGTTCACGACGGCGGAGAGCACGTTCTTGAAGGCGTTGATCCGCTGCAGCGGGTCCACGAGGAGCAGACCCATCACGCCGACGAGCATGATGCCCTGGGCCGCGGTGAAGTAGCCGCCGTAGACGCCGATGAGGAAGATCAGGACGTAGAGGAGAGGGGTGAAGGGGGGCGCCGCGGGCCCGGTCGGGGTGGCCGGGGCGTCGGTCGGGGTGGCCGGGGCGTCCGTCGGCGGTTGCGCCGGCTCCGTAGCCGTCGCCTCCGCCTTCGCCGCCTTGCGTTCCCTCAACCGCCGTGTCGCGAGCGGCTGGAGGGCCACGAGGAGGACCGACATGCCGACGAGGACCGGCACGATGACCTCGAAGGCGTCCTTCGGGAGCGAGAGCAGCAGCGCCGTGCCGCCGATCGCACCGAAGAAGGAAGCGACCGCCAGACGCGCCACGCGGCGGCCCTGGCCTGCGAGTTCGTGGCGGTAGCCGTACGCACCCGTGATCGTCCCGGTGATGAGGCCGACCGCGTTCGATGTCGTCGCCGTCACCGGCGGATAGCCGAGCGCGACGAGGACCGGGAACGTCACGAGCGTCCCCGAGCCCACCACGGTGTTGATCGCCCCGGCCCAGACCCCGGCGATCCCGATCAGCAGCCCCTCCCACCACATCATGCCCACGACAGTAGAGGGCGGGGGGCGGGGCGAGACGGCCGGGCCGTGCGGTGGGGCGGGGCGGCGGGGCGATATGTCGTCGCTTGCGAAACTCGCACAACTCCCCTCTCCCCACGTGCAACTCCACACGTCGCCTCGTTGTCTGAAGGGGGTAGGCGTGTGCTGTGCGCCACCCTCGAATTCTTTTCTCCCGTCTCTTACGGAGCATCGTGTGAACCTCGGTCTCAGTCCGCGCCGTACCGTCACCGTCGCCCTCACCGCCGGTGCCGTCCTCGTCGCGCCGCTCGTCGGCACGGCGCAGGCAGCCTCGGCACCCTCGGTGAGCGCCAAGGGCGCCTTCCTGCTGGACACTTCCTCGGGCAAGACGCTCTACAGCAAGGCCGCCGACACCAAGCGGCAGATGGCGAGCACGACGAAGGTCATGACGGCCACCGTCGTCCTCGACACCAAGGGCCTCAATCTCGACAAGAAGGTCACGATCAAGCAGGCGTACCGCGATTACGTCGTCAAGAAGGGCGCCAGCACGGCCGACCTGCGCACCGGCGACAAGGTCACGGTGCGCCAGCTGCTCTACGCGACGCTGCTGCCCTCCGGTTGCGACGCCGCGTACGCCCTCGCCGACACCTTCGGCACCGGCAAGACCGCCTCGGCGCGTACCGCCAACTTCATCTCGAAGATGAACGCCAAGGCGAAGTCGCTGAAGATGAAGAACACTTCGTACGACTCCTTCGACGGCATCCCGACGAAGAGCAAGAACTACACGACGCCGCGCGACGCCTCGCTCCTCGCTCAGCACGCGCTCAAGAGCTCGACCTTCCGCACGGTGGTCAAGGCGAAGAGCACGAAGCAGAAGGCGACCGCGAGCAACGGCAAGGCCCGTACCTACACCTGGTACAACACCAACAAGCTGCTCGGCTCCTACAAGGGCGCGATCGGCATCAAGGCCGGCACGGCGAGCGGCTCGGGCCCGTGCCTCGTCTTCGCCGCGACGCGCAACGGGAAGACCGTCGCGGGCGTGATCCTCAACGACAGCAACCGTTTCGAGGACGCCGCCAAGATCATGGACTACGCGTTCAAGTCGAACAGCGCGAAGACGATGAAGCTTCAGGCGCTGCCGAAGGGCGCGCAGAAGGACTGACGGCAGGGGGCCGCGGAGAGCGGATGTTTCACGTGAAACATCCGCTTCCAGCGGGCCTGTTGATGTTTCACGTGAAACATCCACTGCCGGAGGACCTGGTGATGTTTCACGTGAAACATCGGGAATGACGCAGGGGCCCGGTCCGCACTCCGTGTGCGGGCCGGGCCCCTGTTTTATGCGGTGGGTGCTCGCTCAGCCCCAGGTCAGCAGCCGCTTGGGCTGTTCCAGGACCGCCGCGATGTCCGCGAGGACCTTCGAGCCGAGTTCGCCGTCGACGAGCCGGTGGTCGAAGGAGAGCGCGAGCGTCGTGACCTGGCGCGCCTTCACCTTGCCCTTGTGGACCCACGGCTGCGGCTTGATCGCGCCCACGGCGAGGATCGCGGACTCGCCGGGGTTGAGGATCGGCGTGCCCGTGTCGACGCCGAAGACGCCGACGTTGGTGATGGTCACCGTGCCGCCGCGCATCGCCGCCGGGCTCGTCCGGCCCTCGCGGGCGGTCCCCACGAGATCCGAGAGCGCGGTCGAGAGCCCCGCGAGCGAGAGGCTGTCCGCGTCCTTGATGTTCGGCACGACGAGGCCGCGCGGAGTCGCGGCGGCGATGCCGAGGTTCACGTAGTGCTTGACCACGATCTCCTGGTTCTCCTCGTCCCACGCCGCGTTGATCTCCGGGTTGCGGCGGATCGCGAGAAGCAGGGCGCGCGCGACGAGGAGCAGCGGGTTCACCCGCAGGCCGGCCATGTCCGGGTCGGCCTTGAGCTTCTCGACGAGCTTCATCGTGCGCGTCACGTCCACGGTGACGAACTCGGTGACGTGCGGCGCGGTGAAGGCCGAGCCGACCATGGCCTGCGCGGTCGCCTTGCGGACGCCCTTGATGGGGATGCGCGTCTCGCGGGCGGGCTGGGCGCCGGACGGGGCAGCCGGGGCTTCGGGCGTCTCGGCGGCGGCCTGCTGGACCGCCGGTTCTCCCTGCGCTGCGGGCTGCTGTCCGGGCTCCGGCGCGGATGTGGCCGCCGCGTGCACGTCCTCGCGCGTGATGATCCCGTCCGGGCCGCTCGGGACAACCGCGGCGAGGTCGACGCCGAGGTCCTTCGCGAGCTTGCGGACGGGGGGCTTGGCGAGGGGGCGGGACGCGGGGGCGGTGGCGGCCGAGGCGGTGGCGGGTGCGGGCTCGGGGCTCGCGGGGGCCGGGGCCGGCTCGGGAGTGGCGGGCGGCTGCTCGGGGCGGGCGTTGCCGTTGACCCGTACCGCCTCGGTGGGCTGCGCGCCCTGCGCGGGCTTGCGCGGGCGCCGCTTCGTGGAGGACTCGGCGACGCCGTAGCCGACCAGGACCGGCTGGCGGGCCGCCGCCTTCTCCTCGGGGGCGGCGGGTGCCTCGGCGGGCGTCGCCCGCTCCGTACCGGCCTCGCCCGTCCCCGTACCCTCGTCCCCTTCGCCGCCGCCCGTGTCCACCACGATGATCACCTGGCCGACATCGACCGTGGTGCCCTCGGGGAAGCGCAGCTCGCGGACCACGCCGTCGAACGGGATGGGCAGTTCGACGGCCGCCTTCGCCGTCTCGACCTCGCACACGACCTGGCCGTCGGTCACGGTGTCGCCGGGCTGGACGTACCAGCCGAGGATCTCGGCCTCGGTGAGCCCTTCGCCCACGTCGGGCATCTTGAACTCGCGCAGCCCAGTGGTCTGTCGTGTCATCGTCGTCATGACTCCTTCCCCCCGTCTCAGTACGCGAGCGAGCGGTCGACGGCGTCGAGCACCCGGTCGAGGCCCGGGAGGTACTCGTCCTCCAGGCGGGCGGGCGGGTACGGCACGTGGTAGCCGCCGACCCGCAGGACGGGGGCCTCCAGGTGGTAGAAGGAGCGCTCGGTGACGCGCGCGGCGATCTCCGCGCCCGTACCGAGGAAGACGGGGGCCTCGTGGACGATGACGAGCCGCCCGGTCTTCTCCGTCGTGGCCTGCACGGTGTCGAAGTCGATCGGCGAGAGCGAGCGCAGGTCGACCACCTCGACGGACCTGCCCTCGGTCGCGGCGGCCTCGGCGGCCTCCAGGCACGTCTTCACCATCGGCCCGTACGCGACGAGCGAGACATCGGTGCCCTCACGGACGACACGCGCCTTGTGGAGCGGGCCCGGGATCGACTCGCGCTCGACCTCGGCGCGGTCCCAGTAGCGGCGCTTCGGCTCGAAGAAGATCACCGGGTCGTCGCTCTGGATGGCCTGCTGCATCATCCAGTACGCGTCCGACGCGTTCGACGGCGAGACCACCTTGAGGCCCGCGACGTGCGAGAACAGCGTCTCGGGCGACTCGCTGTGGTGCTCGACCGCGCCGATGCCGCCGCCGTAGGGGATGCGCACGACGACGGGCAGCTTGATCTTGCCGAGCGCGCGGGCGTGCATCTTCGCGAGCTGCGTGACGATCTGGTCGTACGCCGGGAAGACGAAGCCGTCGAACTGGATCTCCACGACGGGCCGGTAGCCGCGCAGCGCGAGGCCGATCGCGGTGCCGACGATGCCGGACTCCGCGAGCGGGGTGTCGATGACGCGGCGCTCGCCGAAGTCCTTCTGGAGGCCGTCGGTGACGCGGAAGACGCCACCGAGCTTGCCGACGTCCTCCCCCATCACGATGACCTTGGGGTCGTTCTCCATGGCGGTGCGCAGCGATGCGTTGATCGCCTTCGCCAGTGCCAGTTTCTCCGCAGCCATGGTCACTCGCCCTCTCCGGCCGAGACGTCCGCGAAGGACGCCTGGTACTCCTCGAACTGCGCGCGCTCCTCGTCCACGAGGGAGCTTCCGTCCGCGTAGGCGTTCTCGAAGATCGCCAGGCGGTCGGGGTCCGGCATGGCGCGGATCGCCTCGCGCACGCTCCGCCCCATCGCCTCGCTCTCCTCTTCGAGCGAGGCGAAGAACGCCTCGTCGGCGAGGCCCTCGGCGAGCAGGTGGGCGCGCAGTCGCTCGATCGGGTCCTTCGCCTCCCACGCCTGCCGCTCGTCGTCCGTGCGGTAGCGGGTGGGGTCGTCGGAGGTCGTGTGGGCGCCCATGCGGTACGTGAACGCCTCGACGAGCATCGGGCCCTGGCCGGAGCGGATGTGCGCGAGCGCGGCGCGGGTCACGGCGAGGACGGCGAGGACGTCGTTGCCGTCGACGCGGACGCCGGGGAAGCCGTAGCCGCGGGCGCGCTGGTAGAGCGGCACGCGCGTCTGGCGCTCGGTGGGCTCGGAGATGGCCCACTGGTTGTTCTGGCAGAAGAACAGCGTCGGCGCGTTGTAGACGGCCGAGAAGGTGAACGCCTCGGCCACGTCGCCCTGGCTGGAGGCGCCGTCGCCGAAGTAGGCGACGACGGCCGAGTCGGCGCCGTCGAGGCCGATGCCCATCGCGTAGCCGGTCGCGTGCAGGGCCTGGGAGCCGATCACGATCGTGTACAGGTGGAAGTTGTTGCTCGTGGGGTCCCAGCCGCCGTTGTTCACGCCGCGGAACATGCCGAGGAGGAGCGTCGGGTCCACGCCCCTGCACCACGCGACGCCGTGCTCGCGGTAGGTGGGGAAGACGTAGTCGTCGGGGCGCAGCGCGCGGCCCGAGCCGATCTGCGCGGCCTCCTGGCCGAGCAGCGAGGGCCACAGGCCCAGCTCGCCCTGGCGCTGGAGACTCGTGGCCTCGCTGTCGAAACGGCGCGTGAGGACCATGTCGCGGTAGAAACCGCGCAGCTCGTCGGCCGTGATGTCCTCGACCCAGCGGTCGTACTCCGGATGGGGGACGCGGACGCCCTCCGGGGTGAGGAGCTGCACCAGCTCGGGCTCGTCGGCAGGGGTGGCGGGGGTGGGCGCGGGGGCCGCCTTCGCCGGGGTCGCCTTGGCCTTGCGGGCCGTGGCGGGCGCCTTGGCCGCCGAGGCTGCCGTCTTGGCCGCCGGGCCTGCCGTCTTGGCCGCTGAGGTGGGCGTCTTGGCCGCTGAGCCGCGGCGGGCGGGGGCCTTGGCGGCGCTCTTGGCCGGGCTGGCGCTCTTCGCCGGGGCGGGCGCTGCGGCTCGCGCCGGCGCCTTCTTGGCAGTCACGTGTGTTCCTCCGTCGGTCCGGCTCCCGGGATCTGCCGGAAGCTGGGTATCCCTCCGTCTCCTGGGACGGAGAGGGAAGGCGCCTGCTCCCCTCCCGCGCACGGGGTGGGTGCGGCTCGGCCGGGAACAGGCGTGACAAGTGCCCCGGTGAGCCCCTGCAACATGCACGTTACCCAGTGCGCCAATACTCCGCGAACCCCCACTGACCTGCAATTTTGCTTGGATTTCCAAGTAAATCGAGAAGGCCGGGGAGGGCGTCGCCCGCAACTCCTGGTCACAGCCTCGCAGGGGGCCGGAACACCGGCACGTTAACCCGCGCACCCGGGGCGCGGGAAGAGCCAATGTGACCGGCGGCGCATCGGCTGCGCGGGGAGCGGAGGTGTGTGAAACTGCCCCCGCGTGCGGGAACGGACATATCGGCCGCGTTTTCGTGGCGCGGGGGTCGCGATGTTTCACGTGAAACATCGCGAAAGGGCCGGTCCGATCGGGGAATCGGGGCCGGCCCTCGCGGTTGTCGGGGGTGCGGCTCAGCCCTGCTGTCCGGTGGTGGGCTCGCCTTCGCCGGGGTTGCCGGTGTTCGTACCACCGGTCTCCTCGCCGCCCTGGTCGCCGCCGTCGCCGGGATCGGTCGGCTGGGTCTGCTCGCCGCCCGGGTCCTGGCTGTTCTCGCCGCCGCCGGTCTCGGTGCCCCCGCCGCCCTGGGTGTTGCTGGGCTCCGGGGCGCCGCCGCCCCCGGGGGCCTCGTCGGTCGTGCTCGGCGCGGGCTGGGACTGCTGGTTCCCGCCGCCGCTGGGCTGGTTCTGTCCCCAGCCGTTGCCGCTGCCCGTATCGCTGCCGGTCCCCGTGTCGTCGCTCTGGTCCTCCTCGGCGGTCTCGGAGGGCTCGGTGCTCTTCTTCTCCTTCTTCTCCGTCTGCGAGACGGAGGGCTGCGGCTTCTTGTCCGTGTCCCCGGACGTGTCGCTGCCGAAGTTGTTCATCGCGACGGCGACGCCGACGACGATCGCGACGACGGCGAGCGCGGCGATGACGTAGAGCCGGGTCTTGCTGCCGCCGCGCCGGGGGCCGCCCCCGGCCTCGTACCCGCCGTCGTCCTCACCGAGCGGACGCAGCATCGGCTGCTGCGGAATCTGCGCCGTGCCGCTGCCGAAAGGCATCGTCGCGGGGCCCGCCTGCGGCGTGCCGAAGGCGGCGACATCGACGTGCCCCGTGTTCCAGCTGCCGGTGAACGCGCCCTGCTCGTGGAGCATTTGCAGCGCGTACTGGACGAGCCCGCTCATCTCCTCGGCGCTCTGGAACCGGTCGTCCGGCTCCTTCGCGAGCGCGCGCAGGACGAGCCCGTCCAGCTCGGGCGGGCAGTTCTCCGCCATCTGCGAGGGCGGCACCGGCGGGTCCTGCACGTGCTGGTAGACCACCGAGAGCGGGGTCTCGCCGGTGAACGGCGGGCGCGAGGTGAGGAGTTCGTACAGGAGGCAGCCGGTCGCGTAGAGGTCGCTGCGGTGGTCGACGGCCTTGCCGAGCGCCTGCTCGGGGGAGAGGTACTGCGGGGTGCCCATGACCATGCCGGTCTGCGTCATCGTGGACTGCGCGCCGTGCAGCGCGCGGGCGATGCCGAAGTCCATGACCTTGACGGCGCCCGAGTTCGTGATGATGACGTTCGCCGGCTTGATGTCGCGGTGCACGATGCCGTGCTGGTGCGAGTAGGCGAGCGCGTCGAGGACGCCGGAGACGATGATCAGCGCCTGGTCGGCGGTGGGCGCCTCCGCGCTGAGCAGCAGCTCACGGATCGTACGGCCCTCGACCAGCTCCATGACGATGTACGGGACGACGTTGCCGCCGACCGTGTCCTCGCCGGAGTCGTAGACCGCGACGACCGCGTGGTGGTTGAGCCCCGCGACGGACTGCGCCTCGCGCGTGAACCGGGCCTTGGAGACAGGGTCTTCGGCGAGGTCGGCGCGCAGCAGCTTCACCGCGACGGTGCGGCCGAGACGTACGTCCTCGGCGGCCCACACCTCCGCCATACCGCCCCGCCCGAGCCGGTGCGTCAGCCGGTAGCGGCCATCGCCGACCAGTCCTCCGTTACCGAAGGACTCGGGGGCGTCCGACAGGGGGCCGCCAGTCGCCTCCGGGTCGGACGGGCCCTGGGCGCGCTGCGTCTGTGCCATCGGTCCTCGCCGTCGTTTCTGTCCCGCGGTCCGTGCGGGTGTTGTTACGGTCCTCCATCGCCACGCTACAGCCTCACAGGGGCCTCGCGGTCCGGGACGGAACGGCCATCCGGCCCCCCACCCGGCAGGCCGGGCATATTCCCTGGCCGCGCGAGTGTGCGCCGCGTCACGCCCGTCCCGCCCTCGTACCGCGTACGGTCACGACTCGGGCACCTCGCTTGACCTTCCCGTGCCCTGGGGCAGACTTGGCCGGAACCGGTCAAGGATCATCGCACGCGGCCGGAGCACACACGGACGGCCGGGAAGCCGGAACGCCCCCCGAGCGGCACGGGGACGACGGGACCGGCGGGACCTGCGGGACGGCGGGGACGGCGGGGGATGGCGGGGGATATGAGCCAGGACGACGACGCGCGCGGCCGGTACGTGGGGAACGGGGACGGGGGGAACGGGGGGCGCGATCCGTACGCGGCGGAGGGCGACGGGGCGCGTGACCCGTACGCGGGGAACGGCGACGAGGCGCGTGACCCGTACGCGGGGAACGGCGACGAGGCGCGGGACCGGTACGTCGGGAAGACGGTGGCCGGTGGCCGGTACCGGCTGGAGGAGCTGCTCGGGGCCGGGGGCATGGCATCCGTGCACCTCGCGTACGACTCCGCGCTCGACCGCCGGGTCGCGATCAAGACCCTCCACACCGACCTCGGCCGCGAACCCGCCTTCCGCGAGCGTTTCCGCCGCGAGGCGCAGGCGGTGGCGAAGCTCGCCCACCCGCACATCGTCTCGGTCTTCGACACCGGCGAGGACCAGCTCGACGGCGCGACGACTCCGTACATCGTCATGGAGTACATCGAGGGCGATCCGCTCGGCACCCTCTTCGAGCAGGACGTCCGGGCGCACGGGGCGATGCCCGCGCAGCGCGCGCTGAAGATCACCGGGGACGTGCTCGCGGCCCTGGAGCTGAGCCACGAGATGGGGCTCGTGCACCGCGACATCAAGCCGGGCAACGTCATGGTGAACCGGCGCGGCGTGGTGAAGGTGATGGACTTCGGCATCGCCCGCGCCATCCAGTCCGGTGTCACATCGATGACCCAGACCGGCATGGTCGTCGGCACCCCGCAGTACCTCTCCCCCGAGCAGGCGCTGGGCCGTCCCGTGGACGCGCGCAGCGACATCTACTCGGTCGGCGTCATGCTCTTCCAGCTGCTGACCGGACGGCTCCCCTTCGACGCGGACTCGCCCTTCGCGATCGCCTACGCGCACGTCCAGGAGCCCCCGCCGGTCCCCTCGACGCTGAACAGGGCCCTGCCCCCGGCGGTCGACGCGCTCATCGCCCGCGCCCTCCGCAAGAACCCCGCCGAGCGCTTCCCGCACGCGGAGGCGATGCGGGAGGAGTGCGAGCGGGTGGCGGGGGCGCTGACGGGGGCGGGGCCGGGTGTGGGGGGCGCGGGGGGCGGTGGTGACGCGGGCGGCGTGGCCGGCGGGGGTGCTGGGCACGGGGTGAGCGGGGCGGGGCAGGCGGGGCAGGCGGGGCAGGCGGGGCAGGCGGGGCAGGCGATTTTTCCGCCTGTGCCGCAGCAGGGCTTTCCGCCGGCGCCGCAGCCGCAGGCGTACGGCACGCCTCCGCCCGCGTACGGGGCGGCGCAGGGCGGCTATCAGAGCCCGGCGCCGAACCCGTACGGGCAGACGCCGCCGTACGGGAACGGGGGCGCCGCGTACGGCGGCGCGCCCTCGTACGGGCAGGGCTCGGGCGCGTACGGATATCCGCAGGCCGGTGCGGTGGGGGCGGGGCACGACGGGGGCGGTGCGGGTGCGGGCGGTGCGGGTGCCGTCGGTTCGGGTGCGGTCGGTTCGGGCGGCGGGCCGAAGTCCGGGAAGAAGGGGCGGCGGACGGTCCTGACGATCGCGGTCGCGGCGCTCGTCCTCGTGGGCGGAGGGCTGTGGGTCGCGTTCGGGACCGGTGACACGAAGGACGAGCCCGACCGCAAGCCGGTGGCCGAGGAGTCCGGCGCCCATCCGCCCGGCTACCGCAGCCCCGAGACGGACCGGACGCTGTCCCCCGACAAGTGCGTCTCCCGCACGCCGCTGTCGTGGGCCCCGGACAAGGTGATGGTGCCGGACGTCCAGTACAAGTACCTGAAGTCCGCCGAGGCGTGCCTGAAGGCGGGCGGCTGGAAGTGGACGGTCGAGAGGGTCGACAACAACACCTTCGGCGACGGCACGGTGATCAGCCAGAAGCCGGACCCGAACAAGGAGGTCGACAAGAAGGACAAGCCGTCGATCACCTTGCGGGTGTCGACGGGGAATCCGGCGTGAGGCGTGAGGTGAGGGCGAGGGGCGGTGTGACGGGGGCCGGGCTGGTGTGACGGGGGGGGCGCGCGGAGGCCCGTAGGCGCGGGGAAGCCCGTACACGGATGGGGCTCGTACGGGCGGATGGGCCCGTAAGCGCGGACGTGCCGTACGCGCGGAAGAACCCTGCCGCGCATGGCGAAGGGCGGCGCCGGAGTCTGTCGTCCGGTCGCCGCCCTTCTTCGCTTCGCCTGGCCGGTCGGTCGTGACCGACGGTCCCCGTGTACGCGCCGGGGGTCAGAGGTAGGGGCCGCCCGTACGGCCGCCGCCGAGATCGCCCTCGTCCCCGCCGCTGCCGGGCGGCAGCGCCCGCCGCATCTGCTCCAGTTGGGCGCGGGCGGCCATCTGCTGGGCGAAGAGGGTCGTCTGGATGCCGTGGAAGAGGCCCTCCAGCCAGCCCACGAGCTGCGCCTGCGCGATCCGCAGCTCGGCATCGCTCGGCGTGACCTCGTCGGTGAAGGGGAGCGAGATCCGCTCCAGCTCCTCCACCAGCTCCGGGGCGAGCCCGTCCTCCAGCTCCTTGACGGAGCTGGCGTGAATCTCCCGCAGCCGGGCCCGGCTCGCCTCGTCGAGAGGCGCGGCCCGCACCTCCTCCAGCAACTGCTTGATCATGCTGCCGATCCGCATGACCTTGGCGGGCTGGGCGACCATCTCGGTGATCGGGGTCTCGCCCGACTCGTCATCCACACCCCCGCCGCCGAGCGCCATCCCCTCCTGCCCGACGACCAGGACCTGCGGCTGCTCCTGCGACCGTTCGTTCCTCGGGATCTCCATACGCCCATTCTGTCGCACGCCTGCGGATTGCTTGAAGGCAGTGGGCTGGGCGGTGGGGGTGCGGGGGGATGCGGAGGGATGCGAGCGGCGGGGGCATGTCGTCCGGCGGGGCGTGGGGTGGGGTGGGGAGGGAGTGGTTGGGGCGCCGGGCTCGGTGGGAGGTGGGGCTGAGTGGGGAGGCGGGGTCCGGTACGGGTCGGGGTCCGTACGGGGGTGGGGCGCCGCGTGTGGCCCGTCGTGGACGCGCTGTCCTCCTCCGGGTCCCTTTACCGGCCGGGTTTCCGCACCGGCGCGGGCTGCGGGCGGCGCGAGCGGCTGGCTTGCTGGCGGCGGGGATGCGGGCGTGCGGCGCGGTTCAAGCGCCGGCGTGCGACGGCGCGCACGGCGCAGGGCGTCAGACGCGGCGGAGGCGGAAGGCGAGCAGGGCGGTGGCGAGGCCGCAGCCCAGACAGATGAGTCCACCGCCCAGGACGAGACGGCTGCGCCCGTCCGTGAGGAATCCCGTACCTCTCGCACCCACGGTGAAGGGGACGTCGTCGGCCAGAGGCATCTCCCCGGCCACGGCTCCCTCCGTCTCAGGAGCCCCGCCAGGTGGCCGCGGGAGCGGAGGGCGGAGGGCGCGATCGCGCTGCGGCGCCGAGGGCGCGAGCGGGAGCACGGGCGGGGCGGCCGGAACCGTCCGGGACGCGGCGGGGTGCCGTGGGGCCGTCGTCCGCGCTTCATGCCCCGTACGAGAGGGCGGAACGCTCGCAGCGGCCCCGGCCGCATCGCCACTGGGCGAGGCGGAGGCAGCAGGGGTGGCGGAGGGGCCGAAGCCTCCGGGCCGGTGCGGGTCGGCGGAGGGGGAGGCGGGGGCGGCGGGGGCTG